>JAISRZ010000109.1 GCA_031273455.1 Deltaproteobacteria bacterium
CTTTGGCCAAAACAAAATTTCGCCTAGCGATGACTAAGGCCACCAGGATGACCCGATTGTCGCCTCCTTCGAAGTTGGCGAGGTATTTTTCCTTAATCTGAGTCAAAGCCTTCTCGGCCAAAGGCTCCATAGCCTCGCGTAGCTGGGCTTTCCCCGCGGCGTCCCTAGGCGGGCGTAAGGACGCGTTTTGGGGTTTTTCTTCATTATAGAACTTAATTTCCACAATGTAGTCATCGCATTTAGGGCCTTTGACATGGATGTCAAGCCTTCCGTGGGTGGTGTGTTTTTGAGTTTGGAACCATTGACCGGACATTAGAAGGGCCGACTGGAACAAGGTTGAATAGTATTTCTCCGCCTCAATATGGTCATCGTCAGGATATTGGGAGAGATAGCCTCCCAAGGCTTCCATAAGCCCCTCTAGGTCCAGGGAGAGCAAAGAGTCCCGGGTTCTTATGGCCAACTTGTAAGCCAACAACTCGTTTTCCAGCGGCTTTAACGAAAGAGCTAAAGGGGCCAAGATGGAACTAACCTCAAGGTTCGGGTAGCCGAGGATATATTCCTCAACGCCTTTGTCGGGGTTAAGTTGAATTTCCTTAACCGTCAGGTAACCGGTTTGGAACAGCGAAACGGCTGGATCCATGTGGGCGATATCGTGGATAGCCATCCACCTAAGGTCGAATTTTGGCGGAGATTTTGGGAGTTCTAAGTTGAAATTGACTAGGCCGCTTTCGCCTTGATCGCGCCAAAAAGAAGGCGAGCCCGACTCGAACCAGTGACGAGAGACTTTGGCCTTTACAAAGAAATTAAGGATCGCCCAGGGGTTGTAGACCCTAGTCTCGCCGTCCCAGGAGTAGCCATCGTACCAGACGCGAATTAAGTTCCTTAAATCGTGGCCATCGCTCTCTGGGGGCAAGAAGCCTTTCTCAATAAGATCCGCGAGAATCTCGCCTTCGCGATCGCTAAGGAGATCCTCTAGATCCGCCGCGGTTAGGCCACAAATGGCGGCGAATTTTGAGCTAAAGGTGAGGTCCCTTAAGATGTTCAGCTCGGAGAAAATATAGCTCTGGGTGAACCGGCTCACTCCGGTCACGAAGATGTGGCCGATAGCTTTAACGTTGGTTTTGAGAATACCGTAAAATCTCCTTAAGGCGACGCGAAACTCATTGGCCTTGTCCGGGTCCGCTAAATACTCAACAATTGGGGCGTCGTACTCGTCTATGAGAATGGCCACCTTTTGGTGGGTATCTTGGTAAAGAGAATCGATAAGATCGCCTAGCATATTTTTAGGGCTGTTTTTCTCAAGGTTTTCCACCCCTTCATTCTTGGCGATTGTAGCCAAATTACGGGACAAGGTCTCCTCCATGGTAACCACGTCATTTTCAACGACATTATTCATCTCCAGCCTTATGACCGGGTAAGGGGTCCAGTGGTAGTCCGATTGGTCAATCCAAAGGCCCTGAAAAAGCTCCCGTTGGCCCCGGAGGATACTCTCAAGAGTTTCCAAGAGGAGGGATTTGCCAAAACGACGAGGCCGGGAGAGGAAATACGGTAGTGGCACTTGGACTATCGGATACAAAAATTTGGTTTTGTCGGCGTAATATAGACCGAATTCACGGATGAGCCTAAAATCAGCCGCCCCAATTGGCAATGTTACCTTAGTCGCGCCTTGGTCGCTATCGCCAGAGTCAGCCGCGTTATTTGGTAAATCATTCATAGTCGCGCCTTATGGTTAAAGGGGAAGTTAGGCTCCAAAGCCCAGAGGATTAGCGTCGCCAACGGATTCTTAGTCGCTAACGTCTCGTAAAAATTGGCGGTCCGGGAGCGTCGTTGAAAGGCTTGGCCCTTAATTTGGGAATATTATAAGGTATATGAGGCTAATTTTCCAATAAGACCAGACGTCAAAAAAGTTCTTGTCCGCCTCTTGAACGGTTACGGCGCTTTTATCCACCATGACGGTCAAGCCATGACGGTCAGACCCCTTAAAGTTAGGGACCTTACCGTAAGCTTCAGAAATCTAAGAGCGAAAAACTTTACCTGGGGGCGTCCCGGACCTCTCTTAAGATCTTGGCCGCCGGGCCCGAGCCAGGGAGAACGCGCAGTTGTTGGGTCTGGTCCGCGGGCAAAAGGTTCCGGACAAAGGAGCTTCGGGTCAGATCGGCGGGCGGCCGAGTGGGCGAAACTGGCCGGGGCGGGGAAGCCGCTGGCCGAGCCGCTGGGGGACTTTGGGTTCTTTCGGCGGCCCCGGGGATTTGGGTTCGAGCGGCCTCGCCGCCCGCGAGGGGGGTCACCTGAACTGGGGTGACGGTCACCTGGGCTGGGGCCGCCTTAACCGGGGTGGCTAAAGCGGTTTTAGCGTAATCGCCGGTCGGGCTCATCTCGGACTTGGAGGACATGACCGGGGTTTTGGGTTGGCCTTGGCCGTTGCCATTCCCGCCTTGGGCGGATTTTTTAGCGGCTAAGCGCGATAAAGCCGAAGGTTTAACGGAAGTCGCCACCACGGCCCCGCCTTTGGGGGCGCTAGCGATGGGCCGAGAGCCGCTGGGGAAAGCCCCGGCCGAGCCAACGCTGGAAGTCAGTTGGTTAACGTAAGTCCGCTCCAGCTCAATCCGGTTTTGCATTAACTCGGATAACCGGTTGCCCGACTCGTTGAGCCGTAAGACCAAGGTGTCGATGATCTGTTTGGAGATGTCCGGGTAGTTTTCCAAAACCTCGCCCAGTTTATCCCCCGGGAAAACCTTCACAATGCTCCGGCCTTGGCTTTTAATGGTGGCGCTTCGCCTTGAGCCCACCAGAGCGCTCATCTCCCCAAAATAGGTGTTGCTCTGGGAAATCTCGGCGATGAGGTTTTGGCCCTTATAGACCTCTAAGCAACCTTGGATGAGGCGATAAAAGGCCGTGTCCGTGTTGCCCTCTTTAATAATGATGTCCCCGTTCTCAAAGATCTGCTCATCCGGGTTTAAAAGGTAATGGGGCAGACTTTCCTTTTGGATAACCGTCTTCTCCAAAACCTGATCCAAGGTGGTTAACCCTTGTTGGGCCTTTAAAAGACCGTCTTGGCGCAAGGTCAGCATGCCCTCTTTTAAGGCGATCTTCCGCAACTGGCTTTCCGGGACTTTGGAGGCGATGGCGTCGGACAAGGTCGGGGAGTTTTCCATAACCTCGAAAACCCCCAAACGCCCCTTATAGCCGGTGCCCTTGCAAGTGGGGCAACCCCGGCCCTCGTACAGTTGGACCGTGGCCACCTCTTTGGAGTCGTAACCGGCTTCCACCAGCTTGTTTAAAGGCAGCTTGTTGGTGGTGTGGCGGCAATTGGGGCAGACCCGGCGCAATAGGCGCTGGGCTGAGCAGACCACTAAAGCCGCGGCCACGTTAAACGGGGCCACGCCCATGTCCACCAGACGGGTCACGGTGGACGGGGCGTCATTGGTGTGCAAGGTGGACAAAACCAAGTGGCCGGTCATGGCCGCCTCCACGGCGATTTCCCCAGTTTCGATATCCCGGATCTCACCGATCATGCAGATGTCCGGATCCTGCCGCAAAAAGGCCTTTAGGGCTTTGGCGAAGGTCATGCCGGCCTCTTTAACCACGTTGACCTGGTTAACCCCGGGGAAGTTAAACTCCACCGGATCCTCCGCCGTTAAGATCTTGACGTCGTCCGTGTTTCGTAAGTTTAAGGTGGAGTACAAGGTCACGGTCTTCCCACTGCCGGTGGGGCCGGTGACTAAAAGAAGCCCGTTGGGGCGATAAGCGGCCCGCATGAACTGATCGAGGTTCTTTTCCGTGAACCCCAACTTGGTCATGTCCACGTTTAAGCCCGATTTGTCCAAGATACGCAAAACCACTGACTCGCCAAAAAGAGTCGGCAAAGAGGACACCCGGAAATCGATCTCTTTGTTCTTGCCCAAGCGGAGCTTAATGCGCCCGTCCTGGGGCACCCGGCGCTCGGTGATGTCCAAGCTGGCCATGATCTTTAAGCGGGCGATTAAAGCGTTTCTAATCTCCAAGGGCAAACGGGTGTGCTTATAAAGAGACCCATCCATGCGGTAGCGGACGTAAAACTGTTTCTCAAAGGGCTCAATGTGGATGTCCGAAACCCCGGCTTGGACGGCTTGGATGAGAATCTGGTTGGCCAGGTTGATGATGGCGCTGTTTTCCGCCGAATAGGTGTCGCTGGTGATGTCCTCGTCTTTGGAGTCCCCAAAGGCGAAATCGTCCAAGGCGTCGGAAATCAAGGCCCCCAAGTTGTCCACGGTTAAGGGCCCGGTGTCCTCCACCGCCGCGTTGGGGTCCAAGGGGGCGAAAAAGGCGGCCTCCTCGGCCTCGCTAATCTTGTAATGGGTCTTAAAGGCCCCGATGAGGTCTTTTTCCGTGGTAACCGCCGGGACCAACTGGTGCTTTGTGAGGTTAGTCAGCTCCTCAACGGCTTTGTTGTTGGTGGGCTCCAACATGGCCATCATGAGCTTATTTTCTCTCGACTGGTAAGGGATGCACATGAAGCGCTTGGCCAGATCGTAGGGGACCAGTTTTAAAAGCGACTCCGGGATCTCGCGATCCGCGAGGTTAACCATGGGATAGCTGTATTGGCGGGAGAGAACGCTGGCTATGGTGTTGTTTTCCACATAGCCCTTCCGGAGGAGGAAACGGGAGAGAAATTCTTTGGGATGGCCCGAAAGCCACTTAATCGCCTCTTCCAGGTGGCCGCGGGTGATCTGACCGGCCTTTAAGAGATACTCCCCTAGAATCAGTCTAAAATTGTCTGAGCCGTGATCCTTAACCGTCCCCGAAAGGGTGGATCGACGACGCGATATCTCCGCCATGGGCGCCTCCCAACCAAATAGTCCAAATCACGAGCTGATCAGAGCGAAATAGAATTTATAATTACCAGTTAGAGTTAAAGGTTGACTAAAAGTCGCGAACAAAGGGCCAGCGGACCAGTCACGGGCGGGTAAAAATAATCCCATACCTTAAATAAGGATTATACAGGATAGCCAGTTTTTTTCAAGGAAAATTAAACCAATGAGACGCAATGGGAGAATATCATAGTACCATTTAAGCGGATAGACCTGGAGAGTCGGGTTATTATATTTAACGCTTTTAGCTTGATAAATCTAAAATTATCGCTTAAATATCAATAATATTTTGACGCTTTCCCTCGCTGGCCTCGGTTAGTCTGGTATAAGATCCGGGCCTATTTAGCCCTTAACTTGGGGTTAAGGCTTGGGTTAAGCTCTTTTAAAAACCCATTTAGGTTGGTTTAGCTGAAACCTTTAAACCCAGCCCCGAACAACCGTTTCGCGACCGCCTAGCCGCCCCCCGCCTTTGGGGGCCTAAGGTGGGCCTAAAGCTTTTAAGGTTTATTTAACTATTGAATATAAGGTATTTAAAGCTTAAATACACGCGAAACAGGCTTTAATTTGCAATACATATCTCTATTAGCTTAATAACCATTTAAAGAACTATTTATCAACTAGATAGTCAAATAAACAAAACTTTACCCCGCTATAGATAGCTATTAAGCGACAAATTTTTATAGCTTTCAAGGTATTTTTTATGTTATCCTAGCCGCGGAACCTTCGGGGGTTTTAGCCCCCCGAAAAATTCAATAAGTTAGGCGCGAGCCCATTAATCGCCTTTCTGGCAAGGGCCGTGACCAACTAATTTTCTTTTACCATTTTATAACAATTAATACAAAGATCTTATTTTGGCTAAAAATTCTTCCCGCTTTGTTTGCCGTCAGTGTGGCCACCAGGCCGTTGGCTGGTTGGGTCGGTGCCCTTCTTGCCAGGCCTGGGACAGTTTTGAGACTTTAATAACTAAACCCGCCCCAATCAGCGGCTCCAAGGCCCGGGTGACCTCTTTGGCCACGGTCCCAGTTGAGGACACGGCCCGGCAAAGCACGGGCTTAGGGGAGCTGGACCGGGTCTTGGGCGGCGGCTTGACCCCGGGGGCGGCCATCCTCCTCGCCGGTGAGCCCGGGGTGGGGAAATCCACTCTCCTTTTGGCCGCGGCCGCTGGTTTGGCCAAAACTGGCCGGAAGCTTTTGTACGTGACCGGTGAGGAGTCGGCCGCCCAGGTTCGGTTACGGGCCGAGCGGCTGGGGTTAAACTTAGACTCCTTATATGTCCTCGCGGAAACCGAGGTCTCGGCGGTCATTGAGGAGGCCGAGGCTGGCTCCTGGGACGCTTTGGCCGTGGACTCCATCCAGACCCTCAAGATCTCGGAGTTGGGGAGTCAGTCCGGCAGCCCTAGCCAAATAAGGGAGTCCGCGGCTCGCTTAATCACCCTAGCCAAGTCCAAGGGCCACTCTTTGTGGTTAGTGGGCCATATCACCAAAGAAGGCCAGATCGCTGGGCCCAAGCTCTTGGAGCACCTGGTGGACACGGTTCTGTACTTTGAGGGGGAGCGGGATCGGCCCTTAAGAATTTTAAGGTCTTTTAAAAACCGCTTTGGCTCGGTCAATGAGACCGGGGTCTTTGAGATGACCGGCGCGGGGTTGGGGGAGGTCAAAAACCCCTCCGCCCTCTTCCTGGCGGAAAGGCCCCATGGGGCCTCGGGCTCGGTGGTCGCCCCGATCATGGAGGGCCGCAGGCCTTTGCTCATGGAAATCCAAGCCTTGGTCAGCCCCAGCTCCTTGGCCATGCCCAGACGGCAATCTTTAGGGGTGGATCCCACCCGGGTCAGTCTTTTAGCCGCGGTCTTGGAGAAAAAGGTCCGGTTAAAGCTGTATGACCGGGATATCTTCGTCAACGTGGCTGGCGGGGCCAAAGTGACCGAGCCAGCGGCCGATCTGGCCATTGTGGCCGCTTTGGCCTCCAGCTGGTTGGATCGGCCTTTGCCGGTCGATCTTGTTGTGGTCGGCGAAGTCGGTTTAGCGGGCGAGGTTAGAAGAGCCGGTCGCTTAGCCGATCGCTTAAAAGAAGCCGCCCGACTGGGGTTTAAAAAGGCCGTGGCCCCGGCCTCGGAAATCGAGACCATCCAAGAAAAGGGCTTAAAGTTGATCGGGGTGGCCAGCGTCTCGGAGCTTTTAGCTGACCAACTGGGTCTAGCTGGGCCCAGGGGCGGACGGTCTTAAAGGCGGTCGAAGCCAGAAGATGGGTAAAGCCTAAAACTGACCTTTTTAAGCCGCTAGCCGCGCCGAACGATCCAGAAGGTCTGATTAGGGCCGACCCCTAAAAGGCCGCTAGCCCCGTTTTTAAGGGCGTTTTTAAAGGGCCTCTGACCTATTCTGTCTTCACATAAGTTATAAGGGTGGTTTTAGGGCGGTGGGGGGTCCTTATCGCCAATTTTTAATTCCTACGGGCTTTTTGGCTTCATTTTTTTTCTTGACTTTTATAGCCATTTTTGATATTAAAATTAGTTCATTTTTGAAGCGCGCTCGTGGCTCAGCTGGATAGAGCGCCGGACTACGAATCCGAAGGTCGCAGGTTCGAATCCTGCCGGGCGCGCCAATTATCAATAAATTATTTTAAAACAAATGGCTGTCTGACTGGCCGTGTCAACAGCTGTATCAACAACCGTGTCAACAGTCCTATCAACAACCGCCTCAACAGCCACCAAAAACATAAGATTTTCCTTCAAAAAAATAAAAAAATTGCCCAAAAAAATTTCCTAAACCCTAAAATAATGGTCTAGAAGGGATCATATTTAATTGTTAAAAATAAAACTCGATAACTAACATAACATATTAATAAAATTTTTGGTTATCATTCTATTATTAATTCACCAATGGAGGTTATTGATTATGAGAAAACTTAACAACATAGAAGAAGAACTGAATAGGATTCGTGTAGAAATTTATGAAGAAACAAAAAACATGACTACTGATGAATTAGTAGAGTATTTTCGGAAATATGGTGAAGATGCGGCATAAAAATATCATTTCCAGTTAATTAACCCTTTAAACGCCAATGAAGCTAAAAAATAATTTAATGTATAAGTTTTTATTTAATTAGCTATTGATTATTATGTTTATTGATTTTTAACGCATTTATTTTGATCTAATTCAGAACGGTAACTAACTTCTCTAAAAATTCACAACACTAAAAATTCGTTACTATACTTTCATTTCAATACTCAAAAAATCTTCCCCTCAAAAAAAAACTTTTGGAGCCTAGTTTTAAGCTAGACTCCAAAAGTCGGGTTAATAATTATCAGCTGTCCAATAGCCCTTAAAAGGCGAGCTTAACCAAAGGGGCTTTCGCCCCTAATGGTTTAGAGTTGGACCTTTCCAAAGGCTCGCGGTTGGCCTTAAAGCCCTGGTCTAGAAAGACCCTATCTTCTTAAGAAGACCCTTCTACCTTCCGGCCAAATTCACTTGGCCATCATCAATCGCTATCGGGCTTGTTGGAAAAAAGGCTGGCGGCGTTGATCCATAACTTAATGACAGCGAACCGCCGGTCACCTGAGTCCCATGAACCGCTGGATCTGAACTAAAAGACCCCGCCATATTGCCAGTCAAAGCCGCACTGTACGCGGTTGAGGTTGATTGAGCTATGCCACTAGGGAAGTTGACGGTAAAGGTTCCGCTAGAGACCGAACCCGAGCCCCTTTCAAGTTTTAGTTGAACAAAATTCATTGAAGAATCATTGTAATCAAGATACATATCGGCGTCACTAATAATCCCATTATTGCCGTTGAGAGTGAATTCAAACCAATTACCATAAACCGTGGACACGCCGACTGGAGGGGTTAAGTGACCTTCGACACCATACAAAGGTTTCTCGTCTAAAAGCCCAGTTAATATAGTGACCGACGTGGGCATCACGGAGGGGGTGATACTGTTAGTGGACGTGTAAGCTAAATCCACTTGCCCAGTCGCGGTCGACGAGCCTAAATTCAAAGGGCCGGTCAAAGAACCATACATAACTGTCCCAGAATTAAGGTAACCTTCGGAAAAGCCAGCGGCGGCGGTGTTTTCAAAATACTCGCTCTCAACTGGATCAAAATTCCCTATATTGAAAGCTAAAGTGTTTAAATTCAGATGGCCACGACCGCCACCACTCCAAAACTCAGTTTGGCGCGCCCCATTATAGTACGAGATGTCAAAACCAGCCCACGGTATTTCACCGGTGCTTAAATCCAAATCAAATATAAATTTATTAAAAAGAACATCACTCGGGTTAACTATTAATGGAGTAAGGTCAAAAGTACCAATCACATAGGCTAATTGAGGGGCGATTACGGTGGGGGCCTGGATGTCCGGTAACCCTTCATCTAAAAGGGTTGACTGCGGATCTATTTCCGAAGCCACCGGTAAAACGCGGGCGGCGGTGTTGACGCTCGAGGGCTCAGTGGTCTCCATGGCGAAAATCGAGCCTGGCTCAGCGGATGAGACGTCTAAAGCTAAAGCCTGCACCCCGGAGGTCGGCGAAGCGTTAGGGTTGGCCAATACCGCGACTAGAATGTCGCCGCCTGGCTGAAAGGCCGCTCCGACCGTCTCGCTATCAACCCTCTCTTGGGTGGCCGCCGGAACGTCACGCCAAGTCCCGCCCCGGGGGATCCGGGCTCCTTGGGACTCTAAAAAAGCCCCGTATTCTTTGGCCGTGACCACGGCGCTTTGGGTTGGGGTGGCTAAGCGGATTTCCCCATTACGACCGTAAGTGGCCACCCGGCCTTCAGAGGTGTCCACCCGAGAAGTTCCGTCAAAGTCCACAGTCACGGTGAACTTGGTTCCCCGAACCGCGGCTAGGATAAGTGGGCTAACGATACGTAACTGTTGACCAGGCGCGACTTCCACTTCCATCCGCCCTTTTTGGGCGGAAAACTGCGGGGCGCTTTCACCGCTAGCGGCTTGCCTCACAGCTGGGGTGGCCGCGGACCACGGCTGACTATTGGCCGGGACATAACCATCGTAACGGACGCTAGAGCCATCGACCACTTTGACTTTTATCCGGTCATTGTCCATGGCCAAACTGACTTCCCCACCCCCAACCAACTCAATGGTCTGGCCAGGTTGGAGAGTATGGCCTTGTCTAGCGGGCGTTCGCCGCCCTCTTTCCAAAATCTCCGCCTTACCGGACAGAGAAATAATATTGGGGCCCGCTTCTTGGGCGTAGGCGTCACCAGTCCCGAACAAGACTAAGGTTAAGGCCAGAGCCGCGCTTAAATACACTGAAGCTTTCATGCTTATCTCCATAGTTATTAAAGGGCCAAAGCTAACTTAGAAGCCCCAGCTAACGCCTAAGCTGACCGTGTGCTGATCGTATTCGTATAAAGGCGAGTTGGAGTCATCCCGGTTAAAGCCGTAGCTAAACTCCACGTTGAACTGGTCGGTCAGTTTGTAGATCGTGTCCACGCCAACGCGATACTTCTTATCCTTTCGGTCCCGAACGTCCAAGATGATGGCTGGGCCTTTGTATTTCTCGGTAATGAAGCTGACGTGCGGGGATATTTCCCACTTCTCATGCGGTCTTAAAGTGAGCCTTAAAGGAACAGCCCAACCATCATGCCCTAAGGTGTCTAACTTAGGCCGACCCCAGAGATAAGCCACGCCAAAGGTTAAGCTATGCGACTCTTCCCCAAAAAAGACGCGCCCATACTGAGCCAACTGCCCGTAATGGCCATCCCGATCGGGGTTCCTTTGGTAGTTCCGAAAATCCAAGTTTAATTGCGATATTAGATGAAAAGAGGGATTAAGCGCCCTTACATAGGTTATTTCCGGCCCAACGGAAGTGACGTGGTTAGTGAGCTCATAATCAAATATCTCCCACTTTAAACGCGTCTCAAAAAGATTTTGGCCCTTAGCGTAACGGAAGCCCAAACCCGCCCTAAACCATTGCCACTCTTTATTCTTTAAGTCCGCTAAGCGGGAGTCTTCATTTCCTCGGATATACAACCCAGCGTCGCCCACGAAGCTAAAGGGACTAGAGTCGGGTAAGCGGTGGCTAAAGTTGAAGTTGGCCCCAAAATAGGCCGCCGAGGTGGGGATTTTTTTGGTGTCCCTAAAGGTCATTTCAAGTGGGCCAAAACTGCTCTGAATGACCTG
>JAISRZ010000086.1 GCA_031273455.1 Deltaproteobacteria bacterium
TTCGGGTGTCATCATTTTTCCACTGCCTACTGGACGACCGCGTTTCTTATACGTGGTATTTTCAGGTCCTTCAGTAGTGAACCGTCTAATCCAGAAGTAAACAGTGGAAAGAGCTAAAAGATGGTTTCCGCTATATACCTAGCGTCGCGGCCCTCATGAAGTTGAAGAACAGTCCGCTCAACTATTGACGGATTTATCGTTAGTGTTGTTTGGTTAGGTGTTGTATTTGTCATATGAGTATTTTGCAATATTCATAATAAAAACGCAAGCATTTTTTTAAGTTTTTTAAATTATTATTTAAGGTCAAACATTAACTTCACTCCTAACGTTTTTTGGCTGTGGTTTCTAAGAATTATCCACCGAGGTAATAGTATTGACGAGCCGATTAACCATTGGCTCCAATAAAAATATAGACCGTTTGGGGGAGCCCCAACGGGAGAAAATAGATGCGTTTAAAGTTTAAAACCCAAGCCTATCAACTAGCGGCCGTTAAAGCCGTGGCCGACGTTTTTTTAGGGCAGAGTCGGAAAATCGCCGATTCTTTCTGGGCTAGCGATCCCTTGGCGACCAACGCGACCTTTATAAACCCCGCTAACCCGGAGCTCTCCTTAGAGCCACCCGACCTTTTAGCCAACCTTAGAGCCGCGCAAGGTCGCCAAAACCTCCCGCTTTCCGAAAAGTTAAGCCTGGTCACCACTTCCCCGGTCAACTTGGACGTGGAAATGGAAACCGGGACCGGGAAAACTTATTGTTACATAAGAACGATTTTTGAGCTGTATAAACGCTATGGGTTTAGTAAATTTATTATAATTGTTCCGAGCGTGGCCATTCGGGAAGGGGTTTTAAAGTCCTTAGAAACTTTGGCCGAGCATTTTTTCGCCGCTTTTGGCGAAACGGCTCAGCGGTTCGTTTATGACTCTAGGCGGTTAGAGGAGCTAAGCGGTTACGCTTTAAATCAGGGGATAAGCGTTTTAGTCATTAATAGCCAAGCCTTTAACTCGACCGCCCCGGATAGCCGCCGTATTTACGAAAGTTTAGATGAGTTTCAGTCCCGAAGGCCCATCGACGTTATCCGGGCCACTCGGCCCATTCTCATTTTAGATGAGCCGCAAAAGATCGAGGGCCCCAAAACCTTAGAGGCCCTGGCCTTATTTGAGCCCCTTTTCGCTTTAAGGTACTCGGCCACCCACCGGACGGAGCGGGATAAGGTTTTCCGCTTGGACGCTTTAGACGCTTACAACTTAAAGCTGGTTAAAAAGATCGCCGTGCGGGGGGTGACTTTAAAGGACCAAGGGGGTTCCCTAGCCTACGTCTTTTTGGACTCCATCGCGGTCTCGGCTAAAGACCCCGTAGCGAGGCTGGAGATCTTAACCACGGGGCCTAAAGGGCCTAAACGGGTTACGCGAGCTTATGGGATCGGCTCCGATTTGGCCGAAGTTTCCGATCGACCGGAGTACCAAGGGTATAGTTTAAGCTTAATCGACGCGAGTCAGGGGCTGGTGGAGTTTAGTAACGGGGTCAGGATCGCTATCGGGGAAGTTATCGGCGACGCCACGGAAAAGACTTTACGCCGGATCCAGATCCGCGAAGCCATTAACGTCCACCTGGAAAAGGAAAGGGCCTTACACCCCCGGGGGATTAAGGTTTTGTCCTTGTTTTTCCTGGACGAGGTCAGTAAGTACCGGGATTACGAGCGGCCCGACCGCCAAGGGGAATACGCCCGGGTCTTTTTAAAAGAATACCAAAGGGCCAAAGAAGAGGTTTTAGCCGCCTTAACCCCCCAAGAATGGTCTTACGGTCAGTATCTAGCCAACCTTAACCCCAAAGACACCCATAAAGGCTACTTTTCCCGGGACCAGAAGACCCACCGCCTAGTCAACCCCAAGTACAATCTTCGCGGGGAACGGGCCTTTTTGTCCGATGACGTGGACGCTTATCAGCTTATTTTAAAAGACAAAGAGCGACTTTTAAGCTTCAGCGAGCCGGTCCGCTTTATCTTTTCCCACTCGGCTTTACGGGAAGGCTGGGATAACCCCAATGTCTTTGTTTTGTGCGCCTTAAAAAGAGGGGACAGCGCCATCTCGCGCCGCCAAGAGGTCGGTCGGGGGTTACGCCTTTGCGTCAACCAAGCGGGCGAGCGGCAGGACGATCCGGCCACGGTTCACGAGATTAACGCTTTAACGGTCATCGCTGGGGAAAGCTACCGGGACTTCGCCCAAGGGTTGCAAAAGGAGATTAGCCAAAGTTTAGCCGCTAGACCCCAGAAGGTCGATCTGGCCTACTTTACGGGGGCCTTAGCCAAAACCCCAGAAGGGGAAAAGATCATAGGCCCTGACCTCGCCCAACGGTTAATCGAGTTTTTAACCGCCGTTGGTTACTTGGATCCTAAGGGCCGTCTAACGGAATTGTATTATAAGGCTAAAGAAACCGGCCTAGTTAAACCCCCAGCCGAACTACTTTTAAGCGAAAGTGAACTAATTGAGCTCTTAGCGGGGATCTATTCGGGATCATTAACCCCTTTAGCGGTCGATGGCCGCCAACGGGACGAGGACGTTACCGCGGCTAAAGAGGCTAAACTAAAATTTTTAGAAATTTTCGCGCGGATCGAAAGAAAGGGGGCGGCCCTAGTTGAGTTTGACTCTAGAGAGCTCATAGATAAGGCCACCCAAGCTTTAAACCAAGAGTTAACTGTAGGCGACAGTTACGCTGTCTTGGAAGGGGAAGTGGATTTTGGTTTTAAGACCTTTCGTGAGCGCGAGGAAAAAGTTCGCGCCATTAGCTTCGAGGCCCCCATCGCCCCACCGGTTAAAGACCGGACAGCTTATATCTTAGAACTTAGCGCTTTAACCGGTTTAACCCAAAAGACCATTGGCCGGATCTTAGACGCTTTAACCCCCAAGGCGGCCCAAGCCTTAAGCTTAAACCCGGATCTTTTTCTAAGCGAGGCGGGGCGGTTGATTAACGAGAAAAAAGGCTCGGTCATGGTTTTAGGGGCTTATTTTGCCCCTTTTCCCAGCTTAACCGCGGCTAAGCTCTTCGCTTTAGGGAGGGGTTTAGGGGAGTACTTTTCCTTGACCCATAAACTAAAAGCCAAAAGAGTCAAGGGTTTCGCGGATGGCCATTATCAAGATCCCCTGGCTCCCTTTTACGGCCCCGCCCCGCGAGGGTTAACTCTAAAGACCCCCCTTGGCGACTATCAACCGGATTGGATCTTTGGGGTCCAGGAAGGGGGAGGCCCGGAAAGAGGAAGCTCGGAAGGCCAGGGCGCCAAAGGAGCGGCTAAGCTATTATTTTTTGTGGCTGAGACCAAGGGGGGTTTAACCAGCTTAAAACTAAGGTCTTGCGTCGAGGAAATGGCCGCCGAGCCAATAGAAGACTCGCTTTTCGCGGAGTTAGGGGATCTTTTCGCTACCCAGTCGCTAACCAGGGGCGATAACGCGAGGATCGTGGACTTTGAAACTCGCTTTTGGGAGCGTCTTAACGCGGCGGTCGCCTTAACCCCTTTGTCTCGTCTTAGTTATGGGCGTTTAAATCGGTTCTTGGATAGCTAAAACCCGCCCCGAACGTGGGTACGCGCGTTATTCCAGATAGACGGAATTTTAGAGTCCGGCTGACTGGATTTTTGGCCGCCTTTATCTCGGCCAAATTCTGGTCGCTGAAAGTCAACTCTCGCCAGACCTTTGGGTGTGGATTTAAAAATACGCTGTTTTTTAGAAAACACTAGAATTTTAGGAAGGCGGGTTAAAATCCCCAGCCATAAACCCCGCTCTTTTGGGGCGCTTAAAGAGCGAATAGATTCCACTAAACTTTGGCGCCACGCCAGGCTTGGGTTTTTACGAGGCCACAAGGGTTCCAGGAATTTTTAACCTTTAACCTAAGTAAAACTTTTTTACCTTACAGTAGTGATACGCCAATCATCTTATCATCTACTTTAGCGCCTACCTTAGCGCTAGAAAACTATTAAAATATAAATTAATTTTTTATCTTAATAAATGACTGTTTCAAAATTTATAATTAAAGAAAGTTAAAAATGAACAACAAACCTAGATGACAGTTTAACTTAGAGAAAATTAGATAATAATAATGTTTATTTAGTATGATTTTGATTACTACATTTAGAATTTAAAGGCTTTGCAACTGTAAAACCATATTTTTTAGCTGCTTCTTCTCCATATTTTCTAAAATATTCTACTAATTCTTCAGTAGTCATACTTTTTGTTTCCTCATAAATTTCTACACGAATCCTATTCAACTCATCTTCTACTGTGTTAAGTTTCCTCATGATCAATAACCTCCAATTGACCACCAGCTTATGTTCCAAAAAAAATGTACGTTAAATTTTCAGCTAAGTCAAGATGAATCTGAACCCTGGGAAAAAAACAATTTCAAAGTTCTTTCAGTACTAAGACAGCTTAATTATCAAGTTAAATTGACCTTTACAATAAAGAATAAGTTAGTTAGACGATTTTTAATATCACTAACAATAATATTATGTAATATAAACCAATTTATGTGATAGTTTATTTGCGCATTTTAACTGAGGTTTTTTAACTGAGGTTAAAAATATGAAACCAATTAACAAGCTTGAATTATCAGCGACTATTGTCGAGCCAGGAAAGCTCGTGAAAATGCCGCGCAACGGTGAACTTGCTATCAACTCAAAAATTTCATTCCCATTTGGAATGAAAAATCGCCAGATGCTGGCGACAGCCTATAATGAAACCGCTGAAAGCATCTCCAAATTGTCTTCGGGAATTGAGGTAATCCTTGAAGGCGCATTATACCAAATTAAGCTTTAAACCAAGAGTTATCTTTAGGCCCCAGTTAAGATGTTTTGGAAGTGGATTTTGGCTTTAAGACCTTTCGTGAGCGGGAGGAAAAAGTTCGAACCATTCGCTTAGAGGCCCCCATCGCCCCGCCGGTAAAAGAACGGAGAGCTTATATCTTAGAACTAAGCGCTTTAACCGGTTTAACCCAAAAGACCATCGGCCGGATCTTAGCGAGTTTAAGCCCTAATGCCCGCCAAGCCTTAAGCTTAAACCCGGATCTATTTATCTTGGAGGCAAGTCGTCTCATTAACGAGAAAAAGGGCTCGGTTATGGTTTTAGGGGCTTATTTTAACCAAAACTCTTCACTTATCGCGGCCAAGCTCTTCGCCTTAGGCGAAGAGCTCGACCGGTGGCGAAACTTAGCCCCCAAGCTAAACAAATCTAAAGCGATCCCTAGCGGCGATCCTCAAGGGCCCTTTTACGGCCCGGACCCCCAGGGGCTAACGTTAAAAACGCCCTTAGGCGACTATCAGCTGGATTGGGTGTTCACGGCCCCGGAAGACGGATCCAAACTATTGTTTTTTGTGGCCGAGACCAAGGGGACTTTGACCAGCTTAAAACTAAGGTCCTACGCGACGGAGCTAGCGGCCCAAAAATCTTTTGATCCCTTCTTTACGGAGCCCCAAGATCTTTTCGCTGGGGGGGGGGGGCGCCTATCTCACCCCAGGGCCGATCGCCGCTCCAGTGGACTTTAAGGCCCGTTTTTGGGGCCTTCTTAAAGGGGCGACCGATGCCCTAGTCCCTTTATCCGCCCCACTTAGTTTTAGCCGCTTAACCCGGTTCTTGGAAAACTAACCTTGCCTCTAGAGCGAAAAAAGGCTACTTTCATCATAAAGCGGCCTTTTCTTCGTGCGCCCGGCATGGACGTTGACTCGGAGGTGAAAGTCCTCTACAGACTTGGCAGTGGGAACTGTTAGCCAATGGCGAGGGTGTCCTCCGTGAGGGGGAATCTGAAGGAAGCCGGAGGCAAACCCTCGGCTCGATGAACAAGAACCGCATAGTAGGCGTCGCAGGGCGGACGAGCTGGCTAATCACAGCGAAGTCCAACGCTGTCCGAATCCTAGTGACGTAAACGCGGCAGGTATATGAGGGGAAGGTTAACGCCCTTACCCGGAGAGATCTTAAGGCGACCGTGAAAGCGGAAGGGGGCTCGGAAACGGGCTTCTGAACCTTAAGAAGTCAGCCGAGGCAATAGTGCCAACGCGTAGAAAGTGGAATACCGGTCAAACGGGCTGAACTTGGGGAGGATAGGCTGGAAGCCGAAAGTAACCAGGTAGCGCGGAGCATGGGGGGACTCGGAGAAGGAACCATTGACAACATCAAAACCAATCTCATGGATCAAATCTTAAGCTATGGAAACATGGTGGAAGCGGCCAAGAGATATTGCCTTACCTGGAGACGCGGCGCCAGGAGCTTGTCGGATGGATACGTAACGAAAAATATAAGCCTAGGCTAAAAGCCTTCCGCCGTCACGCGAGGCTCGAACTTTGGGGAAATTTGCGATTGATATAATTGGTAACATTAGGTATAATTTATCTTATTATCACTAAGCCAATAGCTAAAATGAGGCCGCTAGAATGACCGCCTTCCAGCCAAAAAAATTTAACATCTATGGTCCTTGTGACCCCTTGAAGCATTACGCGCTACCACCATTAAAGCGCCTTCCTGAGTTCGAGGATCTGGTAAATTCCTTTGATTATTTCACGCTGGTAGCCCCCCGCAATTCAGGGAAGACCACGACTATTTTGGCCGCCGTGGACCAGATAAACGAGTATGGCGAGCATTACGCTTTGCGCTGCTCTTTAAAGCGGCTTCAAAAGATTATGGATAAAGACGAAGCCATGAGCCGCATCGTGGGCGAATTAGAAGCGGCTTTAGCTCTGTCCAAAGTGGGTGCCTTGAGAAAGGTCGTTACCCATAATTCTTGGGGTGACCTAAAAGCCAAGCCTGACTTCAACGATTATCCAGTCAGACTCATTCTGAACAATATATGCAGATTTATTTATAAAGATCTGGTGGTGTTCTTTGATGACTTTGATTGTCTAGAGGAGCGGCTTCTTCTATATTTTTTCCCACAATTAAGAGATGGCTTAACGAAAAGAGACAGAGTTTCCTTTCCTAGATTCTTCGGCTTTATTACCGTGCGGGATATGGGGGATTTTACGGCCAATGTACGGAAAAAATCCAATTCTTGGGACAAATTCGCCCTTTTTATCTGCTCCGAGTACCTGATCCTAGCTAATTTTACTCTTGAAGAGGTAAGGGCTCTTTACTCCCAACACACTGAGGCCACTGGCCAGGTCTTCTTAGAAGAGGCGGTCCAAAGAGCTTATTACTGGTCCGGGGGGCAACCCAGGCTAGTCAACGCCTTGGCTCGCGAAGTACTCCAGAAGATACTAAGAAAAGATTATGGGCCACCCATAACCGCGGCTCTTATAGACGAGGCGACCCATAACTTAAGAAAAAGAGGGGATATCCATTTCGATTCCCTTTTGGATTGTCTGTCTGAGCCTGGGGTCAAGAGAATTATTGAGCCTATTTTGGAGATTAGATCCGAGGATTTGGGGTGGTCCGATCGGGACATTAGATATGGCCGAAGTTTCGATGAAGATTGCTACTACTGCCAGGAATTGGGTCTTATTAAAGAAGACCATCTTAGTTATCAACCGGCCAATCCTTTTTACGCTAGTTTAATATCAAGGTATCTTAACTCTGGCCTTCGAAAATGGCTTCCTAATGGTTTGGTTGGTCAATGGATGAACGGCGAAAGTATTGACATGAATGGGCTAGTTAAGGCCTTTCAGCGCTTTTGGGCCCAAAATTCCGAAGATTATCTTAAGGGCGTTAAGTATCAAAAAGCCTTTCCGCATCTTTTTTTGACGGCTTTCTTTCAAAAAGTGGTCAACTGGGAAGCCGAAATCATTGAGGAATGCGATTTGGAACTGGACTACTCTTACCTAGTCGTCCAGTACGCTCAGAAAAGTTACGTTCTTCGGCTAGAGATTAAAAGCGACAAAACCAGCTTGGCCAATAGCCTAGAACAAATCAAAGAGCGCATGAACGGTCTTCTAGTCAAAGAAGGCTGGCTTTTAGAGTTTGATCGGGACTGGAAAAATTACTGGCCCGAGAAAATTACCTGGGAGACCATAACCCAGAAAATAAGCGAGAATCAATCCGAAGATTTAACTATTCACGTGGTTGGCCTTTAACGACAATAGCTTTACGGTATCTATTCACGGTTTTTAGCCGTTCCTCTGGGGGTAATTTCCGGTCTGCATTCTCGAGGGTCATTTTAGTAAAAACAGTCATACTTTCCTGAATTGCCACCCTCTATTCTCGCTATTAATTGGTTTGATAATCTGAGACTACTTCTCAAACTAAAATAGTAATGTTTATGAGATTTGTGTTGTTTTTTAGTTATAATAGTTGTATTATAAAATAATGGAACCACTAAATAGTTAGTCTATAGTTTTAACAGATCTTCAAAGTGACGTTCTTGACCATCCAAGCTCGCCACGTGGAGTTTGTTTGTTCACATCATATGCTACCATCAGATCGCCCCGCTAAGGTTCATTCCACCGATCCTAAGCCAGAATCAAGCGAATTGCGACCGCTTCAAGTCAAAAATCTTTATTTACTAGAAGTACAACGGAGTCAAAACCTTAAAATCATTCGAGAATTCAAAATTTAAGTATCTGTATTCCAGTAAGAGAAAAAACATAGGCGTCAATTAGGCTGTTTTAACGGTCCAAACTTGGAAAAAAGCCATACTTCAGATTCCATAGGAGTAATTTTGACCTCAATTGGGTCAGATGAAGACCAGGCTTAAACTATTGAGCGGCTGAAGCGGGAGTTCTCCATGTTACAGGCCAAGTTTAAGACCGAGATTCAGGCCATTGAGGCCGGGTTTCATGCCAAACTTCACATGCGACACTTCACATGCCAGACTTCAGACGGAAAGGGACGCGTACAGAGCCAAAATCTCGATCTTCATAAAGGAAGTCGAGGAATTAATTCTAAATTGCTTTCAAGATTTCAGTGATGTCTAATAGAAGCCATGGAGGTGGTTCATTGGCGAAGGAAATAACGTTAACCCCGGAAGAACTGGATAGGGACGTGTATTTAGTCAATAACTCCACAGAGTTACGTGACTATTATATCGCTGGGAGCGGATAAGGATAAGGATAAGGCCTGGGAATGGGCTAATACCCGGAAAGGGTATTGGAGAGTCGCCCATAGCCCGATCCTACCCACATCCCTTACCAACATACGCCTACAGGGCCTGGGTTATAATGACCTGAGTTCCCAATACAAGCGTTTAGCCAAGCGGATGGGTTGATGAACCGCCGTTACCGAACGGTACGTACGGGGAGGACGGCGAGGGAGACCCCGCCTCCTTCCCGATAATAAAGACTCAAGTTTCTAAAGTTTATTCGTCCACTAAGGGCTCGGAGATATCCGGGTCGCCCGGAGTGTACCCATCGAGGGCCCCGGGTTGGGCCACGTGGATTTCCACCCGGCGGTTTTTGGCCCGACCGGCGGCGGTCTGGTTAGTGGCGATGGGGGCCGTTTCCCCTTGGGAAAGGATACCTAAGCGGTTGGAGGACACCCCTTGCCGAATGAGCTCGTTTTGGACGGCTAAAGCTCGGCGCAACCCTAAGTCGTAGTTAAAAGCCTCGGTCCCAATGGCGTCGGTGTGGCCGATTAAAGCCACCTTAATGTCCGGGCTATTGACCAGAACTTGGGCCGCTTGCCGGATGTAGGGCAAAAACTGGCGCTTAATGACGGCCCGGTTAAAGTCAAAGAAAGTGGCGTAAGCGATGACCCAGCAGCCGCGCTCGTCCACCTGGGCCCCACGGGGGGTGCCCGGGCATTGGTCTAAGCTATCTGGGACGCCATCGCCATCCTCATCGCCTTCCCCGCCTCGGCAGGAGCGACTATCCAAAAGGCGGATCATCGCGGTCTGGGAGACCATGACCGCCCAGTCTTTGGGGGACCGGCCCTTAAAGTCCCGGGCCCGGCAATTGGCCCCGTTGTTTAAAAGCTGTTGGGCCAAGGTGTGCCGACCGGCCCAGGCGGCCCAGTGGAGTGGCGTCGCCCCGTACTCGTCCGTGGCGTTAACCCGAGCCCCCGACCTTAACAAAAGCCGGGTGGCGGCCTCGTTGTTTAAGTAGACGGCCCAAGTCAAGATAGGCCAACCAGCGGTGTCCAGCGGTTGGTTAAAGACGTCCAAAGTGGGGTCAAAGATGTCCTTTGGCCTTAGGCCCACGCTGGCTAAGGTGGCGTTGGGATTGGCCCCTTGGTCTCGTAAAGTGGCCATGGACGGGATATTGTTTTTGGCTAGGGCGAAGAAAAGCCCCTGGTCAGCGACCAACCCTTGAGTCGCGGCGGACTCCACGTCCGCGGCCTTAGCCAGCGGGGGGAATAAGAGCCCCAATAGAGCCAAAGCGACAAGTGTTCTCTTCATAAATTACCCTCGAAAGCCCCGGCGCCAGACCAGGGAAAAGGGGGGCGCTCCGGCTAATCCCCCGCCATGGCGGCCTTAAAGGCTAGGAACCTTTAAGGCCTTTTAAAGGTTAAAGGTATTCCACCAGGATAACTGGCTCGTTTCTTAAGACCCCGACCACGCTTAAGCTACTTTCATCGCGAGTGCAAGGGAGCGAGAGCTCAAAGGAAACCGAGTCCCTACGGTCGATAATGGCCCGGGCCGCCAGATCGGTGATGTCAAAGAGGATCCACCCAGCTTGGCCCACGGGGGGCTGCCGACTGGCGGCTAAGCTTTGGTAGTCGTCGCCCACGATGAGTCGGCCTCGTAAAGCCGCGGTCGAGGACAGATAAGAGGCGTTGGAGAAAGCGTAGACGGCTAAGACGGCTTTTCGGACCCGAATCCGCTCGTCATAGCGGGTGAAGTCAAAGACCATGTCCAAGGTGGCGGCGTGACCCTCGGGCCCTCCGTACTCGCAAGACTCCGTGGCTTGGGTCAAGTTGGCGCAACCTAAAACTAAAGTTTGCAAACCCCTTAAGCGGTGGGAGTTAATGGTGGCCTCCAGCCAAGCGGAAACATCCCTAGCCGTGGAGTATTGCCGACAAGATGGCTGGACCGCTGGGACGTAACGGGAGCTTAAAGGCCCGTAACTGGCCCGATACTTACCCTCGCAAACCGGATAAGAGTATTGCTTATAGATTCTGGGCGGAGCGCAAGCGGAAAGGAGCGCCAAAGAGGCCAGGGCCACCAATATCAATAAAAGATGAGCTTTCATGGGAATTTTTCGGCCATCCTCACGTGGACGGGCGGCCAGAGACCTCCTTTAATAGTCTTAATCCGCCGGGATAGTTCCCTACCTAAAGGTTTTCTAACAGGATCGGCCCTAATAATGGCTCGTCACCGGCCAGGGGCCCGATAAGAGTCGGCGGCTTCCACCCCGGGGGTGTCCAAACGGCGCTCGGGTCCAGGCTTTTGGGGCACGAAGACCAAGACTTTATCCCCAAAGTGGATGGCGTCCTCCGAGTAGGTGATGCGAGCCACGTAGGTGACCGACTCCAGATCGCTATTGCTCTGGTTCCGAGCTTTAGCCCGGCGGACGTCCATGGGCGGCGGCGGGGCGATGCCCTCAACCCGGCTGACAATGGTCAGTTTGCCCCGAAAATACATGAGGTTGCCTAAACTCCGGCCATAGCTGGGGCTTTTGCGGTCCGGCTCTTGGATGACTTCGGAGATGGCGTAAATGGGAAAGGTGGTGAAATAAGGATCCGGATCCTCATAGGAGTCGGCGTCCAAGATTTTGCGCAAGTCCTCGTTAAACCGGACCACTACGTTATCGCCAGTGGACAGTAAGGTCCGGCCCACCACGGAAGCCGAGAAACCATCGTTCCGGATGGTCGGCCCCCGCTCCAAGCTGGAGATGATTTCCCCAATGATCCGGGCCTCAAAGATCTCGTCCACGTAGGTTTTATGGACCACTTCCTCAATGGCCCCGGTCACCGGGTTAGTCCGGGTCTCGGTTTTGGGGATAATCTTTTTAACCGTGATCCTGGTGCCATGACCGTGGCTTTGGAGATCGGTCACAAAGGAGAAGTACTTGGGAAAGGACATCTCCATGGGTTCTTTTTTGATGGTGATGTCCGTGGGCTCGTTCTCCGGGGGCGGCGGGACCGAGACCGGGCTGTTTAAGGCCAGAACGCTCTCCGGGAAGAGATAGATCACGTCCCCCGGGGTTAAGCGGTTGGGGTGAGCCACCACGTTTTGATTAGCCCGCCAGAGGCGCGACCCGAGGTTCGATTTGCCGTAAAATCTTTTGGCGATTTTGGACAGGGTGTCGCCTTTCTGAACCACATAAGCTTTGGTCTTAGCGTCTTCCTGGGCCCAAGATAGGGTGATTCCCCCAAAGATGAGGCCCAAAACCAAAGCCATTATCACAAAAGGTCTTGTCATCGCGTGTCTCCCGGCCAGAGCCTATATTAGCCCAACTCATCCGCGGCTAGGGCGGCCCATTGGCTTTATCTTGGGGTATTTAATCCAATATTTAAAGGCCCAAAGGCGGCTCAAATAAAATTGTCATACAAACCACTTAAACAACGTAACATTTATCTAAATCAACGATAGATCGAGGGCCAATTCGTTGGCTATTTTAGAGTGACATTAATACGCCAGACCCTGAAAGGTCAAATTGGGGTTGTTTTTAAGAGGCTCGTTCAAAGTCCATATTTAAAAGAAGAATTGTTTTAAATATGGAAACTATGATACTATTAAAAACGGCGATGTGTCAACAGTTTAATTTGGGCGGCCCAAGTTTTTTCTTTTTGGTTAAGGTCTTGATATTACTGTATTTTTTTAACCAAATGAAAAAAAACTTTTTTTAGCCTCTAATCTTTAGGGTTTGGGCCTTAGGGCTAACCTATCGGCCCGACTGAACAAATAAGCCCTTAGCCGATTTTTGTGGCTAAATTGGCTAATATCAGGTATATTTAGCCCAGGGGCCCCAGACTTTGGTCCACCAGGCCCTCTATTAATGTAAAACATTCATTCATTATCCACAAGGCGCGAACGGTTCGCCGTTAGGGCCCACCTAAGCTTTAGGGCGGGTTGCGACCAAGCGCGCTGGTCTAAATAGGGTTGGGTTTTGGGGTTTTTTTGGCCCTCAACCCACCTTAAAAAGGTTAGGCTCATTAATAACCAGATAGCCATTATTGGGGCCGGGGCCTGGGGCACGGCCTTAGCCATTCACGCCGCCCGCTTAGGCCTTCCGGTCCGCTTATGGGCTCGGCGCGAGGAATTGGCCGCGTCCATCAACGAAAAACGGGTTAACGACAGTTTTTTGCCCGGGGCCACCATCCCCAGTGGGGTCACGGCTTTTAGCGACCCTCAAGCGGTCTTGGATGCGGCCTCGTTAATCATCTGGGTCATCCCCAGCCACGTCTTTCGGGAGGTGGTTAAGCGCTTTCAGCCCTTTATCCCTTACGGCTCATTGAACTTAAGCGCCGCCAAAGGGGTCGAGGACGACACCTTCGCCACCATGACTAAGATTTTAACCGAGGAGACCAGGGGCTTAAACCTCTCCATTGGGGTTATCTCGGGGCCTAGTTTCGCCCGGGAGGTGGCCGAAGGTTTGCCCACGGCGGTGACCGTGGCCTTTTCCGACCACAAAACCGCCAAAAACGTGCAGACTCTTCTTTCGGCCCCGGTCTTTCGGATCTACACTTCCACCGACATAACCGGCGTGGAATTGGGCGGGGCCATGAAAAACGTCTACGCCATCGCCGCTGGGGTTTGCGATGGTTTGTCTTTGGGCCTAAACGCCCGGGCCGCTTTTTTAACCCGGGCCTTAGCCGAGATGAGCCGCTTGGCCGTGGCTTTGGGGGCCAACCCTTTAACCATCTCCGGGCTTTCCGGTTTAGGCGATTTGCTCTTAACGGCCACCGGCGACTTATCGCGGAACCGCCGGGTGGGTTTGCGCTTGGGGGCTGGGGAGAGTTTGGACTCCATCTTAGCCAACCAAAGGGAGGTGGCCGAAGGGGTTAGAAACTCTCGGGCTATCTACGGTTTAGCCCAATCTTTGGGGCTTAGTTTACCTACGGTCCGGGAGACGTATCGGGTTTTGCATGAGGGCAAAAATCCCCGCCAAGGGTTAGTGGATTTACTGACTCGGCGCTTAAAGTCGGAGTTGCCCCCGGATCTAGCCCTAGTGGAGTTAGTTTCATGACCTTAAGGGTGGGGCTGTTCGGGGGGACCTTTGACCCGGTCCATTTTGGCCATTTACGGGCCGCCGAGGAGTTGGCCATCCACTTAAAGCTTACTGAGATCCTCTTTATCCCCGCGGCTTTGCACCCCCATAAAATGATTAATGGCCCCATTGACTTTAAACACCGCTTAGCCATGTTAAAGCTGGCTATAAGCGATCGCCCAGGTTTTTCGGTCACGGACATTGAGGCGAGTTTGCCTAAACCTAGCTACACCGTAAACACCGTGGCCGCCTTAAAAAAGACCATTAAAGGGGATCTCATCTTCTTAGTGGGTTACGATTCCTTTCGCCATATCCAAAAGTGGACCCATTACCGCGAGCTTTTAGCCTTAACCCCCACGGCGGTTTTTCGGCGGCCCGGAACCGCTGGGGGCCTTACGGCCCTACAAACCGTTTTAGTTAAAGCCTTAGAGGAAACTCCCGTCTGGGACGATAAATTAGGGGCCTTTCAGCTAAAAAACAGTCAACCCATCCACTATTACGAAGGCTGTCAACTGTCCATTTCTTCCACTGATTTACGCGCCCGCCTGGCCGCTGGGGATTCGGTCCGCTACCTTTTACCGGAAAAGGTCCGGGCCTATCTGGTCAGGCGCTCCTTGTACTCCCCCCAACAATTGAGGAGCTGATGACCGAAGAGTCTAGTCTTACCCCCCAAGAGAAAAAGAGACGCGAAAGCGTCCCTAAAGTCGCCCCTTCAAAACCTAAACGGACGAAGGTTAAGGCCGCTAACGACCAAGCCCCCGCGTCCCCTCAGCCGGTTAAGGCGACCTTAAAGCCAGCCAAACCGGTTAAACCCAAAGCCTCGGGGACGGCTAAACCGGCTAAACCCAAAGCCGCGGGAACCGCTAAACCCAAGGCCGTGGGGACGGCCAAACCCAAACCCAAGGCCACCGGGACGGCTAAACCCAAAGCCAAGGCCACGGTAACGGCCAAGCCCAAAGCCAAGGCCACGGTAACGGCCAAACCCAAAGCCAAAACCGCGGGCGCGGCCAAACCCCAAGCTAAGGGCCTTGGCGCCGTTAAGCTGAAACCCAAAGCCCCGGGCGTGGCTAAGACCCCCCGGACCCCACGAACCCCCAAAGCCCCTGGGTCCACCCGAAAGTCGATTCTCCCGCCCCAGGCCCAAGCCGCGGCTGAGGCGGCCATCGCGGCGGCCTTAAGGGCTTTAAGGGCCCCCAAAGGTTACCGGGAACCCGAGATTATCGACGCTGAGCTGGACGAGCTGGAGGAGGCTGAGCTTTTAGAGGCGGAAAGGGCCAAGGCGGCCAAAAAAGCGGCCAAAACCGCGACCAAGAGCCGGAGGAAAAAGAGCGAAGAGCGGCCCAGCGGCCGAGCCCTCGCTGATTTAGTGTCTAAAGCCGCTTTGGAGCATAAGGTTAGCTCCCCGGTTCTTTTGGATCTGTCTAACCTTTCCTCCGTGGCTGACTGGTTCTTTATCGCCAGCGCCGAAAACTCGCGGCAGATTCGGGCCGCGGCTGAGAAGATCGTCCAACGGGCCGGGGAGGCCGGGGTCAAACCCTTGGGCCAAGAGGGCTTGGGCCGAGGGGAAACCCATTGGGCTTTAGTCGACTTGGGCGAGGTGGTGGCCCATATCTTTAACCCGGAGACGAGGGCCTTATATGATCTAGAAGGGTTGTGGGCCGACGCCCCTCGAGGTTAGCCTCAAGGTTATTAGGTTTTATCTTTTTAGCCTTTAATGGCTTCCTAACTAAGGTTTCTGGAGCCAAAAGGCTAGGTTTTAGAGCTAAATAAGGTTATAATGGGCTGATGGGCCTCGCCTGACGCCCGCTCTTTTATGGCCTCTTAGCTCCAGTTTGACTAATAAGCGGAAGGCCATTATAAAGCTAAATAAGGCCGTAACCTTAGGTTTAGCCTCTAACTTTAATTTAGAGGCCATAGGCTTTTTCGGGCTGAGCCAGGGTTTCGGGATAAGGAGATTTTAGGCTTGTTAAACCTAGGACCGTGTGTTAAACTTATTTGTTGTGTTGAAGACTTCCTTTTACTTGGCAGTGAGGCGAAATTTGAGGATGTGGCCCTTCATAATTCGGTCGAGGCTCCAAGGCCTTCTCTGGGGTTTGCCCAATGAGTGAGGATATAGCTAACTCGCCCAATCAGTCCGAGGAAAACGTCCAGGTGGAGATGGAGGCCTTTCGGGTTTTTTTAAAGTCCCGCGGCTACCGGGTGACCCGGGAGCGGGAGGCCATCGCGGAGTCCATCTTACTCAACCATGATCACTTTGACGTGGACGAGCTCTTTTTAAACCTCCGGTCCAAATCCCCCGTGTCCAAAGCCTCCATCTATCGGGCCATACCCCTTATGATTGAAAGCGGGTTATTAGCGGCGGTTTACTTAGAAAATGGGCACATGCACTACGAGCGAGTTTATGGCCGGGAGCACCACAGTCACTTAAGATGCCTTACCTGTCACAAGATTTTTGAGTTTAACGCCCCGGAGCTAACCCAGGTGGAAAAGCGCATTTCCCGCATGATGGGCTTTAAAAGCGAAGGGCATAAGTTTGAGATTTGGGGCCTTTGCGCCAACTGCCAAGCGGAGAAAAAGTAAGGGCCATTTTTGGTTGGCCTAACTTCACCCTTTTGGGGTTTTTTGGGTCCCTAATATAAGGCGGTTTTTACACTGGAGCGCTCCATGTCAAAGGGTTTTGGTTGGCCCAAAGCCAATTTAAGGCGCCTAGCGGCCATTTGGCTAATCGTGGGTTTTTTGGCCGGCGTTATGGTCACCCCGAGCCAGGCTCGGGGCTCGGACTTTAAGATCTACGAGGGGTTTAAAACCCTGGCCCGGGTCTTCTACGAAGTCAACTTACGGTTTGTGGAAGAACCGGACAATAATGAGATGGTCCAAGGGGCGGTTCGAGGGATGCTTAACACCTTGGATCCCCACTCTTCCTTTATGACCGTGGATGAGATGAACGAGTTCCAGCAGGAAACCTCGGGCAGTTTCACCGGCGTGGGGGTGGAGATCTCCACTCGGGACCAGATCTTAACCGTGGTCTCGCCCATTGAGGGCACCCCAGCGGCCCGAGCGGGCATGCGTAGCGGGGACCAGATCATCGCCATTGACGAAAAGCCCACCAAAGACATGTCGGTCATGGAAGCGGTTAAAGCCATTCGGGGCCCCAAAGGCTCCAAGGTGGTTTTTGGCGTCTTTCGGCCCGGTTTGGACCGCATCTTAACCTTCACCATTATCCGCGACTACATCCCCATTAGAAGCGTCCGCTCGGAAGAGCTGGCCCCGGGCATTGGTTATATCCATATCACCAATTTCCAAGGGGACACGTCCTTAGAAGTGGAAAAGGCTATTAAAAACTTAGGGGCTAAATCGCCTTTAACTGGCCTGGTCTTAGATTTACGGAACGATCCGGGCGGATTGTTGGATCAGTCCATTCGGGTCAGCGGCTTATTTATGGGCCAAGTCCAAGTGGTGGAAACCCGCGGTCGGGTCGAGGACCAGAACATGGTCTACTCTTCCGATCAAGAGGCTATCCTTTCTCGGGCTTGCCCCATCGTGGTCTTGGTTAACGAGGGCTCGGCCTCGGCCAGCGAGATCGTGGCCGGGGCCATGCAGGATTACGGTCGGGCCGTCATTTTAGGGGCTCGGACCTTTGGCAAGGGCTCAGTCCAGAGCGTGGTGCGTTTACCGGATGGCTCGGGGCTCCGATTAACCACGGCCCGCTTTTACACCCCCTCCGGTCGCTCCATCCAGACCGATGGCATCGCCCCGGACGTGGAAGTGCCCAGCTTACTCCCCCGCAACATCAAAGCTTTGCGGGAAAAGGATTTGGACCGCCACCTTTTGGGGGTCAACGAGACCCGGGAAGAGAAAAAGGCCCGGGCCTTAGAGGACAACGAGAGCGACGAGTCGGACCTTGACCAACCGGATAAAGGTAAATCCTCGCGGGGCAAAAAACCCGGGAAACGCGGGCAAGGACCCAAAGGGGCGAAAGACGATTTAGAGGACGAGGACGACCCGTTCCTGGAAAAACCCCTTTATGAGATGACCTTAACCGAAAGGCTGGAAGTTGATAAGCAACTGAGCCAGGCTCTGGACATGCTCAAAAACGGCAAAGTTAAAAGCTATTTCACGGGGGACCTAACGCCGGCTCGGAACCGGGGTTAGCGCGGCCCTATTTTAGGTTCGCCAGAAACTGATGGCTCGAGCCAAGGGACGATTTCGCGAGGTTTTTTTGAGGAGAACATATGCCATTGACCGTTGATGGGACGGAGCCGGTCGCCGCGTTGGAGACGGCTCTGGAGCCATCCATGGGCCAGCCGCTGGACGAGCCAACCGATGATCCTATGAAGGGCGAGGAAACCGCCGCCCTGGAGGCCCCCCCGGAAAGGGCCGCCCGGCCCAATTTTTTGACTTCCACTAGGTTCACGGACTTCACCTTGCCCCCGGAAATCATGAGCGGCTTGGACGCGGCGGGGTTCGAGTGTTGCACCCCCATCCAAGCCCAGGTCATCCCAGTGGCCTTAGAGGGCCGGGACATCGCGGGCCAAGCCCAGACCGGGACCGGGAAGACGGCGGCCTTTTTAGTCCCCTTATTGGAAAGACTACTCCGTAAACCCCCGGCCTTAGTGGGGTTGCCCCGGGCTTTAGTCATCACCCCCACAAGAGAGCTGGCCCAGCAGATCCACCATGACGCCAAGATCTTGGCTAGTTTCACTGATTTATCCACGGCTTTGGTCATTGGCGGGTTAGAGTATAAAGAGCAGGCCCAAACGCTCGAGGCGGGGGCGGACATTGTTATCTGCACCCCCGGGCGGATCTTGGATTATATCCAGCAAGGGGTGTTTGACCCCCGGGCCGTGGAGATCGCCGTGGTCGATGAGGCCGATCGCCTCTTGGACTTGGGCTTTATTAAGGACTTAAAGCGCATTTTAGCTAAACTGCCGCCTTACTCCGCTCGGCAGACCATGCTCTTTTCGGCCACCTTGGACGAGCGGGTTTTGGAATTGACCTATCAGTTCATGAACCCGCCCCAGTACATCACCGCTGAGCCGGATCCCACCTCTAAAGTCCAAATCGACCAGATGCTCTACCACGTGAGCCTCCAGGAAAAACTGCCCTTACTCTTGGGTCTTTTGAAAAAAGAGCCCCACCATCGGGTCATTATTTTCTGCAACACCAAAAGCTCGGTGGAGTGGCTAACCAAAAAGCTGGTCTTAAACAACTTCCAAGCCGAGGGCATCACCGGCGATCTGCCCCAGCCTAAACGTTTAAGGCTCATGGAGGATTTTAAGGAAAAACGGCTCCAGATCATGGTGGCCACCGATGTGGCCAGCCGCGGCATCCACGTGGAGGACGTCTCCCACGTCTATAACTACGACCTGCCCCAAGACGCGGAAAACTACATCCACCGGATTGGCCGGACCGCGAGGGCCGGGAAATCCGGCAAAGCCATCTCCTTCGCTTGCGAGAGCCACGTTTTCCACTTGGAGGCCATTGAGAACATCTTAGGCGAAAAGATCCCGGTGGTCTGGGCCGACGACGATCTCTTTGTCCCGGACCACACCCGGGACGTCAAGCTTAAAGATCGCCTTCCCAGGAAAGGTCGCTTTGGCGACCGGAACGGCGACCGGAATGGCGACCGCTATCGGGAGCGCTCCACCGACCGACCGGAGCGCCGCTTCGATGACTCAAAGGCCAAAGGTCTGGCCCGGAGTATGCGGCCGGGGGGTATCTTTGGTTTATCCCCTCGGCAACCCGTGACCGAGACCACCCCGGACGTCCGGCAGGTTTTACTCTGGACCCCAGCTACCTTAGATGGCCCGGTGGGCTCTAAGGCCCCAGGTCAGCCAGTTCTCCCCGGCCCGGGCGGTCCACCCAGCGCCCCGGGGGCGGAGCCTAATCTCTCCGGTCAACCTAGCCCCTCAGGTCAACCTGGCCTTAAAGCGGGCGTTGAACCCCGCGAAGGGCGTCGCCGTAAACGGCGGCGCGGGAAGAACCGCTTCGAGGACGCGGCCCCGAGCGTTAGCCCAGGTAACGGCCTGGCTCCGGCGGAAACCAGCCCCCCCTCGGATAATAGCTCCATGGACGCTCCAGCTCCTTTAACCCAAGGGACTTACTCCCGACCCGTTGAACCCACCGCTTGGCCAGAAGGGAGCGTGGTCCAAGTTTCCCTCACGCCCAACGGACGAGAAGTGGGGCCCTTCCAGTTGGTCGCGTCCGATGCGGATAGCGAGTATCGGCCAATACCCACCGCCGCCACGCCGAGTTTAGACGGCCCAGCGACCGAAACAACGTCGACCGAGCCCCCGGCCCCGGAGCTATCGCGGACCGAACTCCAGGCCCTGGAGCGCTCGACGCTTTCGCCGACAGCGGTCGAACCATCGTTGACTGAGCCATCGTTGACCGAGCCTAGGGCCACTGAACCCCAGACGACCGCGCCCCCAACGTTCCAACCCTCTTGGATGTCTAGCGGCGCGGAAAAGGTTAAGGACGGACCGGCCCCGATCGCGTTAGCTTCCCCCTTAACCGAAGCCGAGGTCGCCGACCAAGCCAGCGCCTTAAATAAAGCCTTAGCTGGCGCGGCTATCGAGGAAACGGGCTTAGCGGATTCGGGCGCGGCTAAATCGCGCTCCCGGAGGCCCAGAGGCCCTCGACCGCCCAGAAAGGTTAGCCCCCCACCAAGCCCGGCTAGCCCTAACGATCTAGCTGGCCCAACGGGTAAGGCTGGGTCTTTAGGCGCTTCATCGGACGCCCAACCCCTTTTGACCCAGGCGGGCGGTTTTGACCTTTCGGGCTCCTGGGATCACTCCCCCAACTTGACCCAAGACTATTCCCCGGGCCGGGATCCGCTAGATCCCATCCCCTTACCGCCAGTTAGCCCCAGCTCTAAGGCCCCAGATTTACGGGCGGCTAAAGAGCCAGACGAACCGATGGAGCCAGGTGAGGCGGCGGATGGCGCCCTTAAGCCTAAGAAAAGGGCCCCGCGCTCTTCTAAGGCTAAACCTACGGGCGAAGACGGCGCGCCAGCTAAACCCCGGGCCAGCCGGGCTAAAACCCCGAAAGAGGGGGCCGATACAGACGCGGCCCTTGAAAACGGAACGCCTAAAGCCCCTAAAGCCCCACGAGCCCCTAGGGCCGCCAAACCTAAAGCTGCGGCGACTTTGGCCGAGTCCCTGGAAGCCCCCTCGGGCCAACCGCGGTCCAGCGACCCTCAAGGTCTTATGGATCAAGTCGAGCCCGGGAAAAAGAGCCCAGCCAAAAAGCCCCGGACCCGCTCCAAATCTGGGGCCGAACAAGCGTAAAACTCCAGCTTAAGCCCGGTAAGGCCATAGGCCTTACCGGGCGGCTAGCCTTAAGGTGACAAAGGTCATGAGCGGACGGTTGGGGGCTTTAGGCCTTTTGGTTCTAGCGGCTATCTTGTGGAGCGCCTCGGGGGTCTTGGTTAAAGGGCTGGCCTGGTCGCCGGTGGCCATCGCCTCGTTTCGGGGGTTTTTCGCCGGTTTAACCATGTCCTTTCTTTTACCCGGCGGTTTTCGGCCCACGAAACTTAACCGGGCCCAAGTCTTAAGTGGCTTTTGCTTAGCCATTCTTTCCATCTGCTATATCTCCGCCTTAAAACTAACCGCCGCGGCCAACGCCATCATCCTGCAGTACTCGGCCCCCTTGTGGGTGGCTATCTTGGCCCCCTGGCTCATCGGGGAAAAGACCAGCGGCCGGGACTGGTTCTTTATCGCTCTCATCTTTGGCGGCATGATCCTCTTTTTCTTGGACGGCCTTAGCCCAGCTGGGTTTTGGGGCAATATCTTAGCCATTGTCAGCGGCTTTTTCTTTGGTTTATTGGCTTTAATCTTACGTAGCCGGAACAATAGCCTCCCGGCCAGAGGTTTGATCTTAGGCAACTACTTAACCTTTCTTTTAGGCTTTTGGGCCTGGTCGGCCCCTTGGCCGGATTTAAAGGGCTGGCTACTCCTGATCGTCTTAGGCGTTTTCCAGATGGGGCTACCGTATTATCTGTACGCTTTAGCCTCAACTAAAGTCCGGTCCTTGGAATTGGTGGTCGTGACCATGCTGGAGCCGGTCTTAAACCCCATCTGGGTCTATCTGGTCTACGGGGAGCGACCGGGCCCCATGGCCTTTTTAGGCGGGGTCGTGGTCATTGGGGCGGTGGTCGTCTGGAGCGGGTTTAAAAAGAAGACCGCCTAAAAGGCCGCGCGGGTTTAAGGGCCATTTAAGGGCCAATGGGACTAGTCGAGCCAGAAAGTTTACCAAAATTTATGGCCCTATGATAAAATTAGGTTAAAAGGGGCCTTCCGGTTTAGGGGAACCGGAAAGCTTACTTATCGCGTTAATAGGCTAACCTAAATAGACGAAAGTTTTTAATTTTTAAGCGGTGTAGAGATGAGCCTTGATCCTTATAAAACCTTAGGCGTGGACAAGAAGGCCAAAGAGGAGGACATTAAAAAAGCCTACCGAAAGCTGGCCCGCAAGTACCATCCCGATCTAAACCCAGGCGACAAGGTCGCGGAAAGCAAGTTTAAAGAGCTTTCGGAAGCCTACGATATCCTCTCCGATCCCGCCAAAAAGAAAGAGTACGACAGCTTAGGCGAGGACGAGTTTTACCAACGGGGTTTTGGCGGCTCGGGCTACAAGCCGCCGAAGTTTGACTCCGGGGATTTTCCGTGGGCCGATCTTTTTAACGACATCTTAGGCGGCGGGAGTCGGTCCTCTAAAAGTAAAGGCGGGTTCTCCTTTGGCGAGGCTTTTTCCTTTGGGAAACGCAAGGGCCAAAACCGGGAGCACGTTTTAAACTTGGACTTTCGGACAGCCATTAGCGGTTCGGAAGTGACCTTGGACCTAGACGTCCCCGGGCCCTGCCCCAGGTGCGGGGGCCAAGGCGTGGTCTCCGCGGGCGGCGGGGTTAAGGGTTGCCCTGAGTGTCATGGCCGAGGCTCGGTCAATAACCGCCAGACCATTAAAGCCCATATCCCAGCCGGGGTCAAAGACGGCCAGACCATTCGCTTAAAGGGCATGGGCTTTAGCGGCGAGGGCGGCGGGGAGAATGGGGATCTGTTGTTAAAGGTCCAAGTGAGCCCGGACGAGGTCTTCACCCGCCAAGGCGACCACCTCTACTTGGAGCGGCCCGTGTCCGTGTACTTATGCTTATTGGGCGGCTCCTTGGAAGTCCCCACCTTAAGCGGTCGGGCCAACTTAAAGCTCCCCTCCGGGACCCAAAACGGCCAGACCTTTCGCTTAAAGGGCTACGGGGTCCCCGCGGCCAGCTCCCAGAAAAAAGCCGGGGACCTTTACGTCACCGTTAAAGTCACCCTCCCCAGTAAACTTTCCGCGGAAGCTAAAGATTTAGCCAACCGCTTGGCCCAGGCGGCCCCGGTGGAATGACGGTGACCGAGGTTAAACCCAATAACCTCCCGGAGGGGCCCAAACCGGTTAGCGAACCCAGCTACCTCCAAAGGGTCAAAGCCTTATGGCGCCTCTTTGCCCGGGAGGATCGGGTTTTAGTCGTCATTACCGCTGACCCGGACTCTCTGGGCTCAGCGGTGGCCTTTCGCCGGTTATTGTGGCGGAAAGTTAGCCACGTGACCGTGGTTAGCACCAACCACATTCGACGGCCGGACAACCTTCACTTGGTTAACGCCCTAAAGTTAAAGCTCCCCTTATTGGAGGAGGTCGATTTAGCCCACTACGATAAGTTCGTCAACATTGACTCCCAACCGCGCCACTCCTTATTGACCGCGGATTTGCCCTTTAACGCCATCATCGATCACCACCCCTTTGACCCGAGCCACTACAACCCTTGCGAGAGCCCGGAGTATCTGGACATCCGGCCGGAGTTTGGGGCCACGGCCACCATTTTGGCCAATTACTTAAAAGCGGCCCGGATTAAACCCAACCAGACCTTGGCCACGGCTCTTTTTTACGGCATTAAGACCGACACCCAGAATTTTGTCCGCCAAGGGCAGTTAGAGGACATGGTGGCCTTTAGATGGCTTTACCCCCTCATTAACCACTCCCTTTTAACCACCATTGAGCGGGCCCCCATTGACCGGGGCTCCTTTAAGGTCATGCTCGGGGCTTTGGGCCAGGCCACCTTTAGTAAAAACTACGCTTACGCCTTTATCGAAAAACTCGATCACTCGGACACTTTGGTCCTAGCGGCGGACTTTTTAATGCAAATTAACGGGGTTAGCCGGGCCGTGGTCAGTGGGGTCCATGACGATAAGCTGGTGGTGGTCTTAAGGTCGGCGGGGTTAAGGTCCAACCTCGGGAACCTGGCCAAAGCGGCCTTTGGGGCTTACGGCTCGGCTGGGGGCCACAAGAACATGGCCCGGGCGGAAATCGACTTAGGCGAACTGGACTATAAATCGTCCGGCCGAAGGCCTAATCTTAGCCGGTTTGTGGCCCATCGCTTAACCGAGGCCTTAAGCCGAAAATCCCACGCTCACCATCCCGATCATAGCCATACCCGCGGGGAAAAGGGTTAAAGCCTTTATCTTTTTAATCCCTTTAGACGAGTTTAAGGTCCCTAGCGGTTAGCTGGCGGCGGTCGGGGGCGGAAGTCCGCCCGTGAAGACCCGTAAAAAGCCCGCAAATTCGCCCCTAGAAGCCCTAACCCCTGGTTACCCTAACTTCCCTAGGTCTAAGGGGTTTTTCGGGCCTTCTGGGGCCTTATGGGCCGAATACGGGCCCGCCGCGGGTAAAACGATTCTTAAGTTCCCTTGGCCGCCCAAGGCGGCCAAGGGAAGCTAACGGCCAAAAGCCCCTCTGGTCTTGGCCTTAGGCGCTTAACCCCTTAGAGGTTAGAAAATTATTACCCCAAAAACTAAACCCCTGAGGTCAAGGCGGAGGCGAGCCATGCTCTGGGCTTTGGCGATTGTCGGGGTCTTAGCCCTTCTTTTATTCGGGACCGGGGCCCTTTTTTTACGTCAACAGAAGTTTGGGGCCTTACCCACCGGCGAGCGGCTAAAGAAGATTAAGGCCTCCCCCCATTATTGGGACGGGAAGTTTCAGAACCTCATTCCCACGGCCATGGGCGGGGAAAACGAGAGTCTACTTCTTAGTGAGCTTAAAATTCTCTTTAACCCGCCGCCCCGGCGGATCCCCGCTCGACCCTTACCCACGGCTAGGCGTCAAGATCTAAGCGAACTCCCGGATAACTCCCTAATCTGGTTTGGTCACTCGGCCTTTTTGATTAAGCTGGGGGGCCAGACCTTCCTTTTTGACCCAGCCTTAACCGATAGAGCCTCGCCCGTTCCGTGGACCACTAAAGCCTTTCCCGGGACCACGCTCTACGGGCCAACTGACCTTCCCAAGATCGATTATCTTCTCCTTAGCCACGACCACTGGGATCACCTGGATTACCCGACCGTCCTGGAGCTGATGAAAGATCCGCCCCCCGCGTTCGCGCCCTTGGGGGTCGGGGCCCATCTGGAAAAGTGGGGCTATGATCCAAAATTAGTCACGGAAGGGGACTGGGGTGAGGTTTTTAGCCCCCAAAAAGGGGTGAAGATCACCTTTATCCCGGCTCGGCACTTTTCCGGTCGATCTCTTACCTGGAACCAAAGCTTATGGACTGGCTTCGTTCTGGAAGCCGGGGGTAAGAAGATTGTTTACAGTGGGGATAGCGGCTATTTACCGGCCAACGTCTCCAAAGCCCACCAGTTTAGCCCAGTGGATTTGGCCATAGTGGAGTGCGGCCAATACGACCATCGCTGGGCTGACATCCACCAAACCCCGGAACAGTCGGTGGAGACGGCCTTGGACTTTGGGGCTAAAGCGGCCATGCCGGTTCACTCGGGGAAGTTTAAGATCGCCAATCACGCCTGGGACGAGCCTTTTATCCGCTTTACCGCCGCCGCCAAAATAAAATCGTTACGCGTCGTCACCCCCATGATAGGGGAGGTGGTTGACCTAAACGACGCCCAGCGGACTTATAAGGCCTGGTGGGAGGGCCTGGATTAAGGTTTTTGACCGGCTGACCGGTCTAGCCCTTAGGCGTAAAGTTGTTGAGGCCACTAGTCCGGTTCTTGGACTAGAGAGGCCACCCACCATGGAGAGCGGTCGTTTCCGTAAGCTAAAGGGCGAACCCTACCCAGGCCTCCAGTTTTCATTTAAAAAAAACTTACCATATGGCGCTTTAGTTCGCAAAAAATAAAACGCCCTTGGCGCCGCGTTTTTGGTCATTTATGGGCTGGTCGCCATGACCGTTATGACCTAACGCGTAAAGTTGTTGGGGCGGCTAGTCCGGCGGGTGGGCTGAAAGGCCACCCGCCACCATGGAGAACAGTCGTTTCCGTAAGCTAAAGGGCGAACCCCACCTAGACCTCCATGATCCCATTTAAAAAAAACGCGCCTAAGGGCGCCGCCACCCGTAAGAACGCGATTTAATGTTTCGCGTAAGGTTATTGACCGGATGACCGATCAGGCCCCGAGGCTTAAAGATTTGTTAAGGTGGAAAGAGTAGATCTGGCCACCGCGAAGAACGGTCGGTTCTTTAGGCTAAAGAGCGAACCCTGCCTAGACTTCCATGATCCCATTTAAAAAAACGCGCCTAAGGGCGCCGCCACCCGTAAGAACGCGACTTAATGTTTCGCGTAAGGTTATTGACCGGATGACCGGTCTGGCCCCGAGGCTTAAAGATTTGTAAAGGCGGCGAGAGTAGATCTGGCCAACGCGAAGAACGGTCGGTTCTTTAGGCTAAAGGGCGAACCCTCCCTAGGCCTCCAGTTTCCATTTAAAAAAAACTTACCATATGGCGCTTTAGTTCGCAAAAAAAACGCCATTGGCGCCGCGTTTTTGGTCATTTATGGGCTGGTCGTCATGACCGTTATGACCTAACGCGAAAATTTGTTGGGGCGGCTAGTCTGGCTGGTGGGCTGAAAGGCCGGGGCCACCGCGACCATGGAGAACAGTCGATTCCGAAGGCTAAAGGGCGAACCTTTCCTAGGCCTCCAGTTTCCCATTTAAAAAAATTTTACCTTATGGCGCTTTAGTTCGCAAAATAAAACGCCATGGCCGCCGCGTTGGGTCACCTATGGGATGGTCGTCATGACCGTTATGACCTAACGCGAAAATTTGTTGGGGCGGCTAGTCTGGCTGGTGGGCTGAAAGGCCGGGGTCACCGCCTCCATGGAGAACAGTCGTTTCAGTAGGCTAAAGGGCGAACCTTTCCTTGGCCTCCAAGATACCCTTTAAAAAAAACTTGTCTTATGGCGCTTTCATTCGCAAAAAAAAACGCCATAGCCGCCGCGTTGGGTCATTTATGGGATGGTCGCCATGACCGTTATGACCTAACGCGTAAAGTTGTTGAGGCGGCTAGTCCGTCTGGTGGGCTTGAGAGGGCGGGGCCGCGCCAGCGCGAAGAATGGTCGCGACAATCGGCTTTTGGGCGAACCTTTCCTAGGCCTCCAAGATACCCTTTAAAAAAAACTTGTCTTATGGCGCTTTCATTCGCCAAAAAAACGCCATTGGCCGCCGTGTTGGGCTATTAACCGGATGACCGGAATGGCCCTAACGCGTCTAGATTCGCTGAGGCGGTTAGTCCGTCTAAGGAATAGAGAATCCGGGCCACCGTGGAGAACAGTTGTTTCCGTAGGCTAAAGGGCAAACCCTTAGCCCGCCTCCATTTTAACCTCAGAAAAAATCTTTAGCCTATGGCGTTTTAAGTCTATAGATCGCGCCAAAGGGGACGCGTAGGGCCATTTATGGGATGATCGTTATGACCCTACGCGTAAAGTTTTGTTTAATCAGTCACCCGTCTGATGGACGCTAACAAGCTGTAGTTTAACAACTTGCTCGCGACAGCCCGGGGCCCGGAGAGCTTTAAAGTCAGTAAGCTCGTTTTGGCCATCCCGGGAAAAGCGGTGTCCCGGCCAAGGGATTTATGGGTATCCACGGTAAAGCCCAAATCCCGGGACATCGCCCTAAAGCTGAGGATCGGGTGCTTAGAGGATCTCGGGACCCGGAAGAGATCGACCTCAAATTTCTCATCGCCTTCCGCTGGGCCATCCGAACTAGGCGGGGATAACCTCCCAGTCGACAAGGGCGAATAAGGCCGGATCTTCTCTAAACACGCCATCTCCGCGGCCTCGCGAGTGTTTGGGGCTATCGCCTCCAGTAAGGCCATGATTTTTTTCAAGGACTTTTTTTGCGTGGCCACGAGGATCTTTTTGGTGATAACGGTGGCGGTGGTGGTTAACAAATCCTCGCCAAGATCGCGATCAATGCGCGGCACGATATGGCCCTGTTGGACTTCCACCGGGGTCAGCTTTAAGGTTTTGATAAAGGTTGAGGGGAAATTCACAGCCTTTTGCCGCGAAGGATGGACTATCATTTCCATAAGAACATAACCATGAGCGATGGAATCGTGTCCCATGTATCGGTAATGTTCCCTAACTTGCTCTAAATCTCGTAAAAGGGCCGCCTTCGCTTCCGCGAAAGGGTAGCCTTCCTCTGGCCAACTGTCCTGGTCTGGTCGCTCATGCCAGCTCCAGCCGGTCTTGCCTTGGCGCCAATATCCCTGGGTCATTTCGCTCCCATTAATAGCTTAATAGCCGTCGAAAAAGTTACGATAAACCAACCGTCCTTACCGAAGCCCACGAACGGGCCAGGACCGTTGTTTACATGTTTTTAACATAGTAATCCTTTATACAAATTTGAAACAAAAAGAGTGGAAAAATTGAAACTATATATAGACGGGACAAAAAAATGCCTGGACTCTTTTTAGGGGATTCCAGGACAAATAAGGACGCGATAATGGTCGGGTTAAAAGGGCAGTCCAAGAGAGGAGAAGTCCGGCGTCTATATCTCTCCCGATATGGAGAGCTTAAGGCGCACCCAAGCAGTTTCACGTCGAAGCTTTAGTCCCCAAGCAACGCGCGGGCGTATTGTAGGCGAGTATTCTGACTGGCCAAGTTCTTAACGGCCTTCCCAGGGCTCACTCCCCAGTGACCATAACGTTAAAAACTACCGGCTAAACCGGCTAAGCTGGCTTCACAGCGATGGGCTCGTTCCCGATTTACGCGGGATTCCTTTTACCTTTCCGAGGAAAGCGCCTACAAACGGTATTCAATTGTGTAGCCTAATTAAAGGCAATTTGACTTTAGCAAACGGCATTAGGGTTGTCAACAGGGTCCGGGAATTTTTTTGGGGAATGAAAATTGAATGTTTTTATCGTAGTCGCTTTGACGTAAAGTTTACAATCCACTATTCTAAAGCTTTGCGAAAATACCGTTTGTTTAATATTCGCCAAAATTTTAGATTAACGTTACTCTAATTTCCTTAAATTATATGGAGGGCGCTATGGTTACCTTCAACAGTTTAAAAGGTAAAGCGCTGATAATCCTAAAGAGAAATATTGTTTTAAGAAAGGGAGGCGTACCCTCTTGGTCAAAATTTTTCGAGTTTACCGGAAACGTTTGATTTCCACTAGTCTAACCTCGTAAAACCTAAGTGAAATTATCGTTTATTCGATAATCCTTAACATTAAAACCATGATTTCTATAATTTGGTGGAAGGGATATGGCGTTTTTCTTAACAGTTTTAAAGGGAAGCTTGGATACGCTCAAAATGAGGGGGCGAATTTTTTTTTGACCTGGTAAAAAAAATTTAAAAAAATTTTATGGGGTCTTACGGCTCGCTTAAAGGCTTGGTTTAAATTACCCTATCGTTGGCCTTAAAAACCCCAAAAGAAAATATCGTTGTGTTAATAATCCTCATAATAAAAGATTATAGTTATTAATACTAAAAAACTGACTGGGAAGATGTATTTTTTCTTAAATATAATAAAAGTTAAGCTAACTTAAAGCAAGACATTCCGAGATTTAGCCGCGTCCTGGGGCCGATGTAACCAACTCTATCCAGATCCTTAAATGATTCGAGCGGCCCGGTGGTAACAAGCCACCCTTAAACGTCTGTAAATACCCGAGATAGAGGCGTAACTAGCCTAGGGGCGATGTCCAAGTCTAATTGCGCTTTTCCCTAGGGTCCCCGGGATTCCCGCCTCTTAGAGTTCTGAGGCGTTATGTTACCCAGGCGCTTAGACGACCCGAACTGGAAGACGCTGTCGGTCACCCGCGTCTAATTTCCCCATCCGCGACAAAAAAAACACACCCTCGCCAGAGCTCGAGGTTATTGGTCCCGGGCGACTGGAAGAGCTGGTCGTCTTTCCCTAACAACCGCTCGTCCCCCATCCGGGTCAAGAGTCCAAGAATCGATCTTTAAGGCCACCATAATGGAGATCTGGATGGGTAAGTTGACTCTAATGACCCCAGTTATGATGCCCAACCGAGGAATTGTCTTTGGGTGGCAATAATAAGATGGATATCTGATTCCCGGACTTTGCCGCTAATCTCGTTAAGGAAGTCTTTAGGTCTTTGGTCGCGGGTTGCCTAAGGGAGCTTTACTCATTAATGATAATATAGGGGTAGGGTCGGGGTTTAGGCGGCTTAGACGGCTTAGACGAAGTTTTCTGGCCTTTAGGGGACTAGGACTTAAGTTCAGCGGTAAAATGAGCGTTAAGCCTACGATGTCGATGGCCTCTGTTTCAGCCGAGAGCTCATAACGGGCTCCCATTGGGGAACCAGGACTCTAGCCCGGGGTTAATAATATTGTTGTGGCTGGCGTTGTCGCGGGCCTCTGTTTCGACCTTAAGCTTATAACGGGCGTCCATTGGGGAACCAGGACTCTAGCCCGGCGTTAATAATATTGTTATGGCTGGCGTTGTCGCGCACCTTTTTTCGGCCATGAGCTCATAACGGGCGTCCATTAGAGAACCAGGGCTCTAGCCCGGCGTTAATAATATTGTTATGGCGGGCCTCTGTTTCGACCATGAGCTTATTTGGTCGTCCATCTCTAAGACCGACTACTTCAGAACGATGGAGCCCTCTTCAAGATCAGTTAAGACTGGATACAAAAGGCGCGGCGGATTCTGGAGCAACGCTTGGTCCAGACGCTTGAGGTCGATGAGTAAAACCAAGAATCGATATTGTTCCGGCTGAGGCTGAGGCTTTTGAGGGTTTAAGCTAGTTAAATCTGGTTAAGATCAAAAATCCGGCTAAGAAAAACTGGCTAAGAGCGGCATTTAATGGCGCATAAGATGGTCTTACTTATTCTATATCTATTATAATTTTTAGAAATTTATTCTTTTAATATTATAGTGGCAAATATTTCTTAATAATTATTTAGTTTTATAGATAAATATTTTTCTTGCGTAATTTTAAAAAGTGGTGTAAAAGATTGTAGAATTAAGTTCATATGGGGAAACCGTATAATATTGACTAGGATTTATTATCCTATGCTTGTGAGACTATATCAACCACCAATAGTCTTGCTATCTTTAAAAGGCATTGTCAGTAGTTTTGAGTTGATGTCCAAGTCTTATCACTAAAGGAATCTCAATCTTTAGGTAAGCGCGCCAGTAAAAGTCATTTATCAACTTGGATCGAGGCGGGGTTGGGAGCGACTGGTGGCGTTAAAGGAAGACGTTATAACTATGACTTTAGCGATTGGCGAGAAGTGGCCACGCGAGGGCTATTTGGGTGGTTCGGCGGTAGGACATTTTTTATTTACCAATATTTTAATTTAAATTATCTATTTATAGCTACAAATTACAATTATAGTTATTTAATAAACTTAATTATCAAAGTTAGGTAATTTTTCTCGAAGAGGACAGTGTTTACATATGTCTTTACCTGATAATCAAACGTCTTTAAACAATCTTCTAGCTGAGATTAGGCGGAAATTTTCCGACAATAGGTCTAGAGGCACAGCCTTTGAGAACTTAATTCAAGCCTATTTTCGGACTGAGCCCTTTTATAAGGAACGCTACAGCCGAGTTCAGTCTTATTCCGAATGGGCCCAGGAGCGAGGACTTTCCGGGCAAGATTTGGGCATAGATTTAGTGGCCGAGTTAGCTGGGGAAAGCGGGAAATTCGCGGCTATTCAATGTAAGTTTTACGCCCCCGGAGCTTCAATCCAAAGAAGTAACATTGACAGTTTTTTGGCTGAATCCGGTCGGCCTGAGTTTGTGGAAAGATATTTGGTTATCACGGGTTCCATAGCGTCTAACGCTCAAGCGACTTTAGACGGCCAAGCCATTCAATGTAGCCTCATCGATCTTATGGCTTTAGGCTCAAGTCAGGTGGATTGGAGTCGCTACAGTTTAGAAAACCCAGTAGTTGTTTTAAGGCCTAAAAAGGAAGCTAGGCCGCATCAGAAAAAGGCTTTAGAAAATATACAAAAAGGTTTCGCAATAGAGGATCGCGGAATTTTATTGATGGCCTGCGCTTCCGGGAAGACCTTGGTCAGTTTAAAAGTGGCCGAGAAAATGGCCGGGCCAGGAGGTCAGGTGTTGTTTTTGGTTCCAAGTCTGGCTCTTTTGTCCCAGGTTTTGACTGAATGGACCCAACAAACCTTAACGCCTATTCATAGCTTCGCCGTCTGCTCGGACGCCTATATCGGTAGAATCAACCGAAACCCGGTCGATGACTTCGCTTTCCACCTGCATGAGCTCCAATTCCCAGCGACCACTAAGCCCCAATCCCTAGTCAATGGAGTTAAGGCCCGAAAAGACGCTAACAGTTTGACGGTCATTTTTTCCACCTACCAATCCATTGAGGTTCTGTCTGAGGCCCAAACTTTAGGTCTACCGGAATTCGACCTAGTCATCTGCGATGAGGCCCACCGGACCACCGGCTCCAAGGTCAAGGACGATGATGAAAGCGCCTTTGTCCGGATTCACAATAACGACTTTATCAAGGCTAAAAAACGCCTTTACATGACCGCCACCCCTAGAATATACGCGGTCAACGAAAATAGGGCCAATACATCCTCCACTGACACCGTGGTTCTTTATTCCATGGACGATAGAGAGCTTTTTGGTCCGGTATTCCATAGTTTGACTTTTTCTGAGGCGGTAAAGGCTGATTTGCTAGTTGACTATAAAGTTTTGGTGCTTTCTATAGACGAGAGTCTCATCAACCGGAAAGTCAAACTTTTAACTGACGCCGATAACGCCTTGGTGGTCAGCGACGCCGCTAAAATAGTTGGTTGTTTTAAGGCTTTGGCCAAACATGGCGTTAAAGAGGATCTTCATGGTTTAAGCTTAAGCCCCATGAAAAGGGCGGTGGCTTTCTGTCAAGTCATTGATTCCACTGGGCGGACCAGTGGAAGACAGGCCAGCCATAAAGTTAGCTCTAAACTTATCGCTGACATGTTTTCCAAGGTTGTTGAGGATTATATTGAAAACAGCCCTGAGGATAAGCCCTTAAATAAGCTTAAATGCGTGGCTTTTCATGTTGACGGAACCATGAACGCCAATGAAAAAAGCAAATATATTAATTGGTTAAGGGAAGAACCAGCGGAAAACGAATGCCGAATACTAACAAATGTCCGTTGCATTTCGGAGGGTATAGACGTCCCAGCTTTGGACGCGGTTTTATTTTTGTCGCCTAGAAAATCTATGGTGGAAGTGGTTCAGAGCGTTGGCCGAGTCATGCGTAAAGCCCCAAATAAAGACGTGGGCTACGTGGTACTGCCAGTCGTCTTACCGGCCGGGGTTGAGCCTCACAAGGCCTTAGACGACAATAAAACTTACAAAGTCGTCTGGGACGTTCTTCAAGCCCTAAGATCTCACGATGACCGTTTTGACTCCTGGATCAACAAACTGGAGCTTTTGGACGACACGTCTGGCAAAATAGATTTTATCACTTTCTTTGAAGCTCGCGGGAAATCCTCTGAAAGCGGGAGTGGCGATGGCCCCGAAATGAATGTCATAGGTCAGCCTACTGAAGGTCCGGTTCAACAGGTGATGAGTTTTGAGGAAGATGAGAGCTTCCGTAAGGCTATTATCGTTAAATTGGTCAAAAAGGTGGGTAACCCTGATTTCTTAAGCGAATGGGCTGACGATGTCGTTAGAATCGCCCAAACCTATATTGACCGTATAAAGGCCATTTTAGAAGATCCTAACAATACCAAAGAAATTGAAACCTTTAACTCGTTCGCTATGGAGCTTCGAGACGATTTAAACGATAGCCTTACGGACGCTGAGGTTATTGAGATGTTGGCCCAGCACATGATTACTGGACCAGCTTTTAACGCGATTTTTGAAAATAGCGAATTTATTAAACAAAATTCAGTTTCTATTGGTATAAATAAGGTCTTACAATCTTTGGCCGCCTTCCATCTGGAAAAAGAAGGCGATGGTCTTAACGGCTTTTATGACTCGGTCAGAAAGCAAGTTGAGGATATGCGGGATAAAGTCACTGGCCTGGACAATATCCCTGGCAAACAGAAGATTATCGTGGAACTGTACGATAAGTTTTTCCGTCGGGCTTTTCCCAAGATGACCCAAAGACTTGGCATTGTCTATACGCCGGTGGAAGTGGTTGATTTTATTATTCATAGCGTTAACGATCTTTTACGATCGGAGTTTGACCAAAACCTTAGCAGTCGCAATGTGCATATAATCGACCCATTCACCGGAACTGGGACCTTCCTTACCAGACTTATGCAAAGCGGTCTTATCGACAAAGAGGATCTAATTTATAAATATAACAATGAATTCCACGCCAATGAGTTGGTGTTGTTGGCGTATTATATCGCTTCCGTTAATATTGAGTCTGTATATCACGATATTGTTGGGGGTAAGTATCAGCCTTTTCCAGGGATTTGTTTGACTGACACTTTTCAGCTTCACGAAAAAGATGATTTAATTTCTCGGTATTTAGTAGATAATTCTACTAGAAGAATGGTCCAAAAATTATTACCTTTACGTGTTTTTATATCAAATCCGCCCTATTCTGTTGGTCAGAGATCTGAGAACGACAGTAACAAGAACATTGGTTATCCAAATCTTGACAAAAGAATTCATGACACCTACGCGGCCAATTCCTCAGCTCATCTTCTAAGAGGCACCCGGGATAATTATGTGCGGGCTTTTCGTTGGGCCAGCGATCGGCTTAAAGATGAAACCGATGGGATAATAGCTTTTGTCACCAATTCTGGTTTCCTTAACAAAGCCGCTTTTGATGGGTTAAGAAAATGTTTCGCTCAAGATTTTCAAAGTATTTACGCCTTGGATCTTCGAGGCGATGTTCGCAAAAATATGCTAAGCGGAGGGGAAGCTAAAGAAGGCGAAAACATTTTTGGTCAAGCCAGCATGACTGGGGTGGCTGTCACTTTTTTAGTTAAAAACTCTAAGGCCAAGGGCCATTGCCGGATATATTATCATGATATTGGGGACAATCTTGGTCGTGAACAAAAGCTTCAAAAGGTTAAAGAATTTGGGTCCATTTCTGGGGTCTTAAAAGCCAATTTATGGCGAGAAATAACTCCAGACGCCAAAAACGATTGGCTAAAGCAAAGGGATACGAGTTTTAGTTCTTTTATAATTCTGGGCGATAAAAGGGATCAAGAAAATAAGACTTTTTTTTCTAATTATTCTTTAGGATTGTCCACCTACCGAGACGCCTGGTGCTATAATTCTTTTTTCCCGGATCTAGCCGCCAATATGGAAAAATCCATCGCTTTTTACAATCAGGAGCGGTCGCGTTTTCACCATTCTTTTCCTAATCTGAAAAGACAGGAGGCTTTAAAAAAACTTGAGTCTTTTCTGGATAACGATTCAACTAAAATCAGCTGGTCCGGTGGTTTAAAGCAGTCTTTGGTCGCTAACAAAACGCTGTCATTCTCTGACGATTGTATTATAAAGTCGATTTACCGACCATTTACTAAACGATGGCTCTATTTTCATCGTGATATGAATGATAGAGTCTATCAGATGCCTTCGCTGTTTCCCTCAGCGGAAACCAAAAATCAGTTGATCTGCGTCCCCGGGGTTGGTTCCCAGTCTGGTTTTTTTTCTACCTTAGCCACTGACCTTTTGCCAAATTTTCATTTTATTCACACAACTCAGTGCTTTCCTCTATATTATTATGAGCCCATTGATCATGATCGTCGCCTTTTCTCGGTTAACGACCCTGACCTTGATTTTGATAAGCGCCAGGCCATCACTTCTGAGTGCCTTAAGCTTTTTCAGGAAACTTACCCTAAACTTTCCATTAAAAGGCTTGACATTTTTCACTATATTTACGGTTTGCTCCATTCTCGGGAATATCAGGAACGCTTCGCTGATAATTTACTTAAAGAGACGCCAAGAATTCCTCTAGTCAAGAAAGCCAAAGACTTTCAGGCCTTGGTTGAGGCGGGACGGGCGTTGGGCAATCTTCATATTCACTATGATGAGGCTCGTAAATACCCTCTAGATATTGTCCATAGCGGCCCTCTAACTGATAAAGATTACTACGTCACCCAGATGAAATTGAAAAAATCTGGTAAAGACACTGATCTTTCCACTATTGTTTATAACTCTAAAATAACTTTAAAAGGTATTCCTCTTAAAGCTTACAAGTATACTATTAGGGGGAGAGCCGCGATAAATTGGGTGGTCCAATACCAAGGCGTCCGTCAGGATAAAGACTCCGGGATTATTGATGACGCGAACCATTGGGATGACGCTTTAGAAAACCCCAAATATCCTTTGGAGCTCCTCCAGCGCGTTATTACCGTTAGCCTGGAGACTTTGGATATTATTGATAAGCTGCCTAAGCTGGATATATAGGTCTAAGGCACGCGGAAAACCTTTGACCCCTGGTTTTGAGCGGTAAACTTTGGAGTGAGCTTTGGAGTGAGCTTTGTAGCGCTTGTCTGTGGTGGGCTATTCTAGGAGGCTGTAGCGTTATTTTTTCTTAATTTTGGCCCACTTTTTGCAGGGCCAAGAATATTTTTTTTATATTATAACACATACAAATGAGTTTCCACTCACTGTTTACCTTTTTTATACCCCTTAACATGAACTGCCTGATGTTCATGACAGCTTTTATTATACCAAATGCCGGCTCAACTGTTTGCTTCCTTTGTGCGTATATCTTCTTGCCTTCTTCAGTTTTAAGTTTATACGCCATTTTTTCGACAGGGGTCGCCTTTTCAGTCAAAGGTAAGGGGGTCTGAGGTGATAATCTTTCATTTAGTGATTTATGGTGTGGGGTACGCCCAACAGCTATAAAAGGGTTGATTCCCGCTTTCTCACAAGCCTCACTGTTGGTTTCGCTAAAGTAACCATTATCGGCTCCTATGTTTTTAACCGTGCCCAGTGAGTCAGGATTCTTCGCTAGCTCAACCAACGCTGGCACCATTTCCTTTTTGTCATTAGGATTTTGGGAAACATAAGCGGCAACTATGAGCATGTTGTGACCTTCAACAACAGCCTGAGCGTTGTAAGCTTGTGAAAAACCCTTATCACTGTTAGGCATTATACGAGAATCAGGGTCAGTGAGATTAGTTTGGTCCCTGGCGCCAGGGCCTTCCGTTGGTGGGGAAGGGACTTTTCCTCTCGGGTTTTTCCCTGTCTCAAGTATCTTCTTGGATCTGGCGTCCATTTTTTCGTTGTATGCCTCAAGTTCAGCTTGGTAATGTTCGTGTGCCTTATTAATGATACGCTCAATGGCGATATTAACATTCGCCAGTTTTTTCTGACGGCGCTTAATTTCTTCGGGGATGTTGACTGAGGTGTAGTCGGAGCCGCCGATTCCATTCTGTCGCTCCTCTAATTCATTGAGTTCTTTCTCTAATGTCGCTTTGATGTCGAGCGCTCGATTGAAGCTGTAAGCATGATGCTTGGAAGCGTTGGCCTTCATTTTTGTACCATCCAGGTAACAATTTTCCAAGCCTATTAAACCATATTTATTGGCAAATTTTAAAACTTGTACAAATAAATCATCTATTTCAGATAGAAAACGTCTTCTAAATTTAGAGATGGTAGAGTGGTGTGGACGCATACCACCGCATATATATAATAATGGTAATGACTCAACTATCATTGTTTCCATGCTCCGGGCTGATGTTATTCCCGTAATATATGAATAAAGTATCAATGATAACATCATTGATGGCGAATATGCGGGCTTACCATGACCTTTATACTTTTGTTCAAAAGGTAATAGGTCGAAAAATGAAACCATTAAGACAACAAACTTAGCCAGATGACTATCTGGAACTATTTGGTTGTAAGTTAGAGGTAAATTAATATTACTGTCACGGTCTAAAGGTAAAAAGGACATGGCAAATACCTTCAAAATCTTAATATTTACATGAGCAACCAGCGACGTTGATATTTTTCATGCAAATAGAAAGATAATGAAATAGTAGCCATTTGTCAAGTAGAAAATAGTACCGTGTGAACCTCCAGAGATAGAA
>JAISRZ010000121.1 GCA_031273455.1 Deltaproteobacteria bacterium
CATGGTCAAAAGTTTAGTCGCGTCCTCCTGGTTTCTCCAGGCGAACATCTTGATAAAATAATCCGGGTTTTGTCTAAGGATCCATTCGTTGGAGACTGAGCCGAACTGACCAGGAAACCGCTCGCCAGCGTTGGTGGCCCCCAGCGTTTTGGCCAAGACCCCGGCGCTACTTAGTTGACCGGCTATAGCGAATTCCGTTAGTTGCTCGATTAAAACTGAGGGGCGCTTCGGGCTTTGGTTAACCTTGGCCAGAAGTTCCTCTTCTAACCCCCCCACCCAAGTTAGATATTTTTGGGCCAAGGGTCGCGCGTCCTGGCCCAGCGCTTCCGCTAAAACCGCGACCTCCCTTTTAATGGTGTCAGTCCGCGAGAAATTAAGCCTTAAAACCTTAACGCCTAAAGGGGCCAGGGATCTTTCCAGATCCGGGCCGGGGTTGGCGGCCCAGGCGATGATCAAGTCTGGCCGCAATTTGGCCAAAATCTCCATGTTCGGAGTGAAGCCGTGACCAACGCTAGGTAAACGCTGGACTTCCGGGAAAAGGTCGCTAGCGTGGCCCTGGACGTATTGACCCGCGCCAACTAGACGATCGGCGCAGCCCAGAAGGCGGATAAACTCGTGAGTGGCGGCGGAGACCGTCACAATCCTCTGGGCTGGGCTGGGAACCTCCACCTGACGGCCCAAGGCGTCCTCGACCGTGATTAAAGGGGAATCGCCGTCAGCCAGCGTCCCGAGGAACAGACTTAGGAAAAGGCTAAACAAAATAGTCGCGACAAAATATCTCATGCTAATATCCCACTATCAAAACCCCCAAACGGCTCACTGGTCTTTCATCCCTTTAATATTCGCCCGCCACTTGGGGACGTCTTGGCTGGTGAAGACGTCAATGGAGCTTCCTTGAAACTCGCCGCCAAAAGACTCGATCCCTTCCTCTAAATGGCCCTCGCCTTCCAGGTAGCGACTATGGAGTTCCTCCAATAGTTTAGGGTCTGGGTTCCATAACCCCCGGGCGTGGGCCTCTAAAAGCCGCCGCTCAATTTCCTCCAAAGCCCAAGGATTATTTTCCTCAAAAAAGTGACGATTTTCATCATTTAGAACGTAAACACGCGATATTTCGTCAAAAATCCAGTCATCCACCGCGTCCGCGGTGGCCTCCCAGCCATACACCCGACCGGCTCTTAAAGAAATGTCCCCAGCCCCTTTATAGCCATGCTTCTTCATAGCCTCGATCCATTTGGGGTTGAGGAGCTTGGCCCGGACCACCCGCCGGATTTCATTGGCCAGATCCCGAACTTTGACCGAACTTGGCTCTCTGGTGTCCCCGTAATAATCTTTGACTTTTTCCCCTTTCAAATGGCTAGCCGCCTTAGACAAACCGCCGTGGGTCCCGTAATAGCCGCAACAGCCCAGAAGATCCTGCTCATCGGAGACGACTTTGTTATAGGTGAAATCCACTGTGGACAAAGCGGCGGCTAAAGAATGGGGGCTTTCTTGGCCATAGTCGCCGCGCCCATAAGCGTAGGCGTTCCATTGAATGAAGATATCGGTCAGATCTTGATCCGTCCGCCAAGCGGAGGCGTAGACCGCTAGCTCCACCCCAGCCCGGTAAACGCCGGGTTTGGCGCTAAAGATCCGATAAGTCGCCTTGCGCCAAGCGGACTCGTCGTTGGGTAGATCTTTTAAACGCTCTAAAGTGTGTTTACGGACAAAATTATCCTCCACTGGCTCATCTAGCCCCGCCACTAATTGGACGGCCTCGTCAACTAGGTTAACGGCTTCGGGGAAACTATCCCTTAGTAAACCGGACATTCGGATAGTCACGTCAACCCGCGGCCGTTTTAAGCCCTCCAAAGGGATAAGCTTAAGCCCCGCCACCCGGCCCGCTGGCCCCCAAACCGGCGTCACGCCCATTAGAGCCAGAATTTGGCTCATCCCCTCGCCATCCGCCCACATTAGGTCATTGCACATCCAAAACATGGCCATGTTCTCGGGATAGCGACCCTCCTCCTCCAGAAACTTATGGACTAAGGCGGTGGCTAAACTTACGCCAACCCCATAAGCCGCTAAAGTGGGCAAACGCCGCGGATCCAAAGAATAAAAGTTACGCCCAGTGGGAATAATGTCGCCCTGCCCTTTGGTGATGAGACCGGAAGGCCCTGGCTCAATGTATTTAGCGTCAAAGGCCTTTAGTAACGAAGAAATCTCATCTGTTCGATCTAATCGAGAATTAATGTCGTCAAATATACCTAGTAAATTAGTGATATTGTCAGAGTATTGAAAGGCTTGGGGGCCAAAAAGCTCATTAATCTTTGCGCGGCGCTCTAGAGGCTTATCAGCTAAGCTTAAGGCCAGAAGACAAAACGTAAGGCTTTGATCCTCAATGTCCTCTAAGAGCCGAGCGTTACTTTTCCCCCGCTCGGCTATAAAGAGCCCAGGATTCTTTAATAGAGAGTCAAAGTCCAGATCCAAACTCTTAGCTAAAGCTCGCCTTAAAGAAATTTCCGCCTCGCCGTTATCGGCCCGCAGGATGGAGTAGATCACTTCCGCCCGCTTAGGCCCTTGAGGCGTTTCGCCAAAAATATGCATCCCCTCGTCAATGGCGGTTTGGCTAAGTAAACCAATGGCCTCATGGGTTCGTTGGGCCACCAAGAAAAAGTCGCCTTCCTCTGGCCGAACGTCCGCGGTTAGGTTTTTAGCCTTTATTTCCTCCACTATGAGCCGCTCTAGGTTCCGCGCTCGAGCCGGACTGGAATAGACGGCTTTCGACCACTCCCCCAAATAGCTTTCTAGCTCGTAAAACTCTTTGTCCGCCTCGGATCTAGCCATGACCGTTTGCAGGTGATCGACTATTTCCGCGTAGGAGCGTCTTTTGGCGATGACGCCTTCGGCCGGGTTATCGGAATTGTAGATATAGATATTGGGAATCCGATGGATAGCCAGATCGGGATAACAGTTTTTTGATAGGCCCACGGCCTTACCGGGCAAAAACTCCAAGGTGCCGTGGGTGCCAACGTGGACCACTAAATCCGCCCCATAGACCTCCTCTAGCCAACGGTAGGAGGCGATGTATTGGTGCGGCGGTGGCGCGGCCGGGTCATGGAGGATCTTACAGACCTGGCCATCGCACCGCGCGCCCGCGCAGCCCCTTTTGGGCTGAGCCATGACCAGGCAATTACCGAGGTTTATTCCCGTGACCACGATCTTATCCTGGTAAACCATGGCCGCCGGGACGCCGTCTTGGGCCCGCCCGGGCGGAGCCCCCCAGCTTTCAATGAGCGCGGCCTTAACTGGGGGCGGAAAGTCGTTAAACCACTTCTGGTATAGCGATAGCTCAATCAAATCCAGATAGCCGCCTTTACCGACAATCTCCGCCACCGTGGTCCAACGAAACTCGGCTAAAGCCTTTCTGGCTAGAATGGTTTCGATAAGTTCCTGACCGTCTTTGACTGGCGTAACTTGGTAACCCGTCTCCTTAAGAGCTTTAATAATCCGACTGACCGATTCCAGAGAGTCCAGCTTAGCCGCGCCGCCGATAGTGGCTTCCATGGAGGCGCAAGGATCGTTATGGAGGATAAAAGCCACTTTCCTATCGGCCACTGGCTTATGGGCTAAGTTGACCCAGTGGGCCAACCGATCGCTAAAGGCCGCGATCCTCTCTAAATCGCCTTGCCTTCTTTCCACCTCCATCGGTCGCGAGCCGCAGGAGTTTAGGGAAATCCCGCCCAAGAAAAAGGGCTCAATGACCCCCTCAAACTCGGGCATACAGACTGTCCAAGCCACCTCGGAGCCCAGCCCTTCCAGGGAGACTTCCCATTCGGCTAAGGTTTTGACGCTAGAAAACACGGGTTGAAAGACCGGGACGTTAAGTTGGCGAAAAAAGGCCACGCTATCGTCAGCCGGCGAGTCTATCTTTAAGCTTAAGGACTTTTGACTAGAGTTTCCGCCGCTGGCCCGACTAAAGTAAGGCAATAACTTAATGAGGATCGAGACTCGCCCCCGCCCATTCTCATCCAAGAAGACTTCTCTAGCCCAGTTGAAAGCCCCTTTGTTGCCGAGCGAAAAATCCTTTAAGGCGTTGGAAAAAGCCGGGATAACCGCTAACCCTCGCTTCTCTAAGCTATGGATCAAAGCCCCTTCAGCCTCAAGGTTCTTATTGATCCAATAGTGGCGACTTAAAAGGAGCCCAGCTACGGGTCGGCTTTCTAAAGGCGTTTTTAGATAATCTCGGTACCAGGCCAGATAATCATCGAGGTTAAGGAACCCCTCAACCGGGCTATCCGGATGCCACAGACCTTCCCAAGTTATGGGGATGGGCTCTAGAACCTTGTCCACGTCCCCGCCAGCCAAGGCGGAAAGATAATCCAGTAGTAACCTAAAATTGTCCTGACCCCCGTAAAGGATGTATTGGTAGGCTCTTTGGGCCTCTTCTATGGTCGTGGAGGAGAGTGACCAAAAAGAAGGATCGTATCCCACGCTGACCACGGGAACTTTGGCCCGAGCCTTTAAGATGAGCGGCTCTAACCGCTCCCAGACCTGGTCAATGGTTTTTATCACCAAAACCACGTTCGCCGCTTCCATTTCCTTGGCCGCCTCCGCGGCCACCAAAGGGTTTTCTAAAGACTTGGAGGTGAAGATATGGACTTTATCCTCCTGACCGAGGGCGGCCTCGGCCAAGGCCGGGTAATAACTGGTCCAGATCAAACAGACAATAGATTTCATGGAAAGCCTAATAATTTTCCAAAAATGAGAACCAACAATCTAACTATGAACGGCGGTTAGAGGTTAAAAAGGGAAAAGCCTGGCCTTTAAAAGCGCTTTCCCCAACCAACCCGGGCGCTTTAACTATCCATGGGGGGGTTAACTAAAACCCGACTGACAAGCCAGCGTAAACCGTGTTTATAGGGGTTCTCGCCCCATTGGTGTAACGAAGCTCATCTCTTCGCGTGATATTATTCACTTCCACATATGGCTCAAACCAGATTTTGTCAAATTCAAAACGACGGCTTAAGCGCAGATCGCCAGTCCAAAAATTGCCTTCACATTGCTCTCGGTCTTGGCTGGTCCAGATGCGGCCTATTCTTAAAGCCCCAACCCGTAAGGTGAACCATTTGGGGTGGTCAAAAAGAACCCCTAAGCTAAACTTGTTTTCCGGGACATCGATTAAGTGGTCGCCTTTTTCCGGCCCACCGGTGATCCGCGAATGATTGAAATCGCCTTCCGCGAACACGGTCCAGTATTGGGCTGGGTAGTATTTGAGCGAGCCTTCCAGCCCTTTGATCGTGACCCTGGCGATATTAACCTTGTCATAAACCCTTGAGTACGGGGCGTAGGTCGCGATTTGCTTATTGCCGATAAAATCCTTAGCCTTAGTCTCATAGCCGGTCAAGCTGACGTTCAGTTGGTCAATGGGGTTGACTTCCACGCCTAGATCGATCGTGTGGGATTTTTCCGGTTTTAAGTTGGGATTGGGGTTGTAAAGCACGTTGGAGACGACCGAGCCGCCGTAACGGTCATTTAAAGTGGCAACCCGAAAAGCTTGACCAAAGTTAGCTCGAAAAATAACCTTATCTTTCCAAGGATTGTAATTGAAGCCTATTTTTGAGTTAAAACTTTTGTTAACGTCCTTGGGGTATTTGATAAGACCAGGCTTAGTCGGAATGCTACTGTCCTGGTCATAGCCTTCCGTTTCCCAATGGTCATAACGGAAGCCGGGAACTATTTGGAGGGTGTCGTCAAACAAACTTATCTCATCTTGAGCGAAAATAGCTATATTTTTCTGGGTTCCGCCTTTAGACCTTTTGCGGTTGGAAGTGTAGTAGGGATAACCGCGATCGCTTTTGCCATAAGAGCCCGCTAAACCCACGGTGACTCGATTATAATCGCCAAAATTAAAAGTGTTGATAAGATCAACGTAGTAGTATTTGATCTTATTGGAGGCGGAGTAGCTAAGCTGGCGTCCGTTAAGGGCGGCTTGATCGTAAATCGTGTCCGAGTTCTCCGCCCGAAAATTGAGGCGGCTATCCACCAGGCCAAAATTCTTATGAAACTGGAAGGTGAAAGTGTCGCTACGGAGATCAAACACTCGATAACCGGGGATGTCATATCGACCGGTGTTCTCAAAATCATTAAACGTGTAACCAACAGTAAAATCCGCGGTCTCATTGATGATGTACCCGGCCTTCAAGTTAACCACCGTGTTTTCCAATTTTTCGGGGAAAGAGGTGATAGCCCGAACGTTATAGCCGGTGGTTTTGGTGTTGGAGTGTCGGGGGAGGACGCTAAAACCATTGGCGTATTTATGGCCCACGGCCAAGTTGTAAAAGAAGCCACCGACTTTTCCCTCATGATAGATATTACCGCTTTTATACTTATCTGGACCAAACTTTGACGTTAAAGTCGTTTTAAAGCCGTCTTCTTTTGGTCTTCTGGTGATGATATTGATGACCCCGCCCATGGCGTTGGAGCCGTAAAGGGCCGAAGACGGCCCCCGGATGACCTCTATACGCTCCACGCTATCGGTGTTAATACTGGTCCAATCGAAAATTCCCACGTCCGGCGAGACGGCCACAAGGCCATCGACCAAAATGAGGACCCGACCGAACATGTCGCTACTGCCCAGACCGCGAATGATAACCCGATTGTTGGTGCTGGAGCCATACTGTCCCCGTAAAGCGTCCACCGTGACGCCAGGCGTGTCTTTAAGCGTATCCATGAGGGTTACGGCTGGCTGTTTCTCAATGTCCGCGCGGGTCAAAACGGACACGCTGGACGTGACTTTGGACAAACTCTGCTCAGTTCTGGTCGCTGAGACAACTATCTCATCCAAAACGCTCGCCCCTCTAGAGCTTTCGCCCTCAGCGGCGGCTAACTCCTGGGCTCTTAGCCAGGACGTTTCGCCATCGAAAAGACCAAAAATCGTCAAGCTGATTAAAAAAATCAGCGAAAAAACAATCGAATTACTGAGCATTATCCTTCTCCATTAAAATAATCTAGCCAAGAATAACTAAAGCAATTTAAATAAACTAAATTTAATATATATAATTTTTATTATTTTAATAAAACTTAATCAATCTTATGAAACTAAATTACTTCTTTAGAGAGGCAAATGAAATATTTTTAAAATGAAATATTTATGGTATTATTTGAATAAAACCCTAATTAATCTTTGGAAACCAAATAGTTTCCTTTGATTCGCTAACTACCATATAACTATTCATATCAACACCATATATTTTTTCTAAAGTATCTTTATTTATTATTTCTTTAGTATTACCATATAAATAATTATTGTCAGACAATAAAACAACCTTATCAGTATAATAACTAGCCATATTAATATCATGTAATGCTATCAATATACCTATTCGTTTATTTTGAGATATATTTCTCATTAAATTCAAAACTTCCACTTGACGTCGCAAATCCAGATTGCCGGTGGGCTCATCTAAAAGGACAAAAGGAGTGTCTTGGACCAAGGCTCTGGCCAAAATGACTTTTTGCTTTTGCCCCCCGGACATCCGGTTAACCTGTCTTTCCGCCAAATCGGACAAATCCAAGGACTCTAGGATCTCCGCGGTTCTCTGGATATCAGTTTCGCTGGGCCCCCAGCCGATGTAAGGTCTTCGGCCCATGAGAACGGACTCAAAAACGGTGGTGGGAAAACTATTGGTGAAATCTTGCGGGGCGTAGGCCACTTTTTTGGCCCTCTCGAAGGTGGCCATAAGGCGATTGTCTTGGCCTTGAATCAGAATGGAGCCGGCTTGGGGTTTTAAAAGGGCGAGGATCAACTTAAAAATAGTGGTTTTGCCGCTACCGTTTGGCCCTAAAAGCCCAACTATCTCACCTTCACCAACCGAAAATGATAAATTTTCTAATATAGTATTATATAAATTATATGAAAAACTAATATCATTAAATTGAATAGTATTGTTTTTAATTTTTGACATAATATTAATTCTTTAATTCCAATATTCTTTTTTATTTCGTAAAAGAATCCATAAAAAAAACGGAACGCCTAAAAATGAGGTTAAAATACCGATAGGCACCACTTGAGGAGACCAAATCGTTCGCGATAAAGTGTCAGAAAGGCTCACCAGAATGACGCCAAAGAGAATCGCCCCCGGCATGAGATAGCGATGCTCAGAGCCGAGAAACATTCGGGCGATGTGCGGGGAGACCAAACCGATGAAGCCAATTAGGCCGGTGAAACAAATGGCGGCCGCTGACATAAGGGAAATCAAAGCGATGCATTTTAGCCGAAGAGCGTGATAGTTAACCCCCAAAGCTTGAGCGGTCTCCTCGCCCAGAACCAAGGCGTTAAGATCCCAGCTAAGCCTTAGGGCGAATGGCAACGGTGGGATTATACAAACCGCGGCGATGGCCACTTCCGTCCAACCGGCTCGACCTAAGTTACCGAATCCCCAAAACACTATCGACTGGATTTGAAACTCGGTGGCCAAAAATTGCAAAAGAGAAGTTCCGGCCCCGAAGAGAAACATGACCGCCACGCCCCCTAAGATCAGCGTCTCAGGACGGCTGTTTTTAATTCTGGCTAACCCGAAAATAATGGCCGAAGTGGCCATGGCGAAGACAAAGGCCCAAACAATGGTCCACCAGACTGACATTACGTTGATAAAGACGCTAATGGCCGCCCCAAAGGAGGCCCCTGAGGATATTCCTAAGGTGAATGGTGAGGCCAAGGGGTTTCTTAAGATGGCCTGAGCCAATGTTCCGCTCATAGCCAAGCCGGCCCCCACTAATACTGCCATGGCGATTCTGGGCAGTCGCAGTAAAAGAAAAATCTTATTGTCCATGTCGGAAGAAAATTTGGGAATAAAACTCAAACCTTCTTCGTCAGACCCTAAAGCAATTAAAATAGATACAATAGCGAATAAAAATAGAATAAAAATAGTAAATAGCTTCTTTTTTTGCAATATAACAAAATTATTATAAGTATTTATTGCCATAAACAACCAGCGAGCAAAAAAAAAACCGCCCACAAGGCCTAGGCCTTTGAGCGGTTTTCATAACCGATAAAAGTAATGATTACTTTATTTAAATCTTATATGAATCTAAACACAAAAAAAACATCGTTTAATTTTTCATAAAAACAACGAATGAATATAATTAAGAAAATAGCTGGAACTGGGAATTTTCAATAGGAATTTTTTTACGGAGCAATCTTTTCACGCCTGGTATTTTTTGTCAAGCGAAAAATACCTTAACATTTTCCCTCTAAGACCTTAAATTTCGCTAAAATAACATTCCGTCTCCATTGAGTCATCATAAGTAAAATGGGCCAGATATTGGCTAAAGGCTTCTTCTAAGCCTTTAGCGTCCAAGCCAAACAAAGAGTCCCTAAGCGGTTAAAGAGGCTACGCCATCTTCATCTTAACGGCTTAACTAACAGTAGGCAGTTCCTCAATCCGCACGAAATCAAAGTTGATCCGGCCTAAATCGGCGCACAGACTTTCTGGGATATTCTTTCGGGCCAAGGCCCCGGTAAGCTCAAGGTTCCCTTTAGAGGTACCTAAGGACGTGAAACCCACTAAAAGCCCGTCCGGGTTTAAGACCAGCTTCCGGTAACTACCCCCATCCTCGGCCTCTAGACCTAAGAGTTTATTGTCAGGATCAATATTTCCGGCGGCGATAAAATCGATCCCGGCCACCTTCTAAAACGCTAGAAGGCGGTTGGTCCTTATAAACTTGCCACGATCCCGGATCTTTCGCCACGAGGTTTGCCCCAGCCACTAACCCTTGTAACCGACTAACGGTCCATAAGCCCGTAAAGCCATCGAGCGTCTGGGCGCAATCGCCAGCCGCGTAGACCTCCGGGGCCGAAGTCGCCAAATACTCGTCCACCTAAAATAGGTTGGATGACTCTTTCGTTGCCGCCCTAAGGTAGCGTGAACAAGACTGACACTTCTTCGCAAACTTCTTCGCAAACTTCTGGCGAAGACTAAGTTGCTTACAATTTACTCTTTTAAGGATATATTAACTTCTTATAATGTTATTAAATTATAAAAATAAACAAATGTTTTGTTTTTAAAAATAATAAAGTGAACTAACTTATCATGCCATCTGTTGCGTGCCATCCCACAAAAAAAACAATAGTCAGAAAATAAATTCAAAATTACAGATTATTTAGACTAATTGTTTCTTAAATTTTAAAAAAAGATCGTTGTTATAATGATTTGGACTTGCTTTTTGTATTTTTTTGAAAACTTCTATAGCATATTCCTTTTTGATAACTAAGTTTTTATTAAGATTTATTAGTATTTGAAGACCCCAAATAATATTAATATTATTATATAAACATAAATTACGTAATTTTTTATCGTTAGTAACACATATATAATTTAACTTTTCACTAAAAAGCATGCAAATATAATCTTGAAACGATATTTTATTACTATATAACATAAAATAATCTTCCAAATTTTTTTCAGTTAAATTACAATTTAAAATTTCTATATAATGCTGGCATTTAATTATATTTAATAATTCAATTCTATTGTTTATATTTTTTCTCTTTATTTCATTTATTATTTGGCAAGGAATATAAATTGGGCCCAAGTGTTTACTGGCTAATTGTAAAATTTTATAATCTGAATCTAAAAAATCAATAATAACACAAGAATCTAAGATCATTGGAGTTTGATTAATTGGTCGCGATTCCACTAAAAATTATCCCAAATTATCCCAAACTTGAAGATTCCAACTCGCGCTTAATTCCCGCATTTCTTCAATATTAAGTCCTAAAATTTCCGCGCCCCGGCCAAATGAGATCTCGTGATTTTCCACCGCTTGCCTAGTGAGAAGTCTCAGGCGATCCTCGCGGAAATCAAATGTAGTCAGTTCAAAAGGTTCTTGATCGCTATCTAAAGGAGCCGGTTCTTGATTATATTTAAGCGAATCGCCATATGATCGCTTATATTCTTGATTGAATAGCCACCAAATAGTTTCTTTATCAGCTAACTTATTTTCAACTAAACGATTTAAAACAGTCTTGTAACTTACCCGGAAGATACGTTTGACGGAGAACGTTCTCGCGATAAGCCTATCGCCAGAAGTTTGGCCCCATACATCTAGAAAGGCTTCATTGGGCATAAGAAAGTGGCTCGCGAAAAAATTCGCTATTTTTTCTTCTTCATCGCTTTCCTCTAATCGCTCCACATCTAAAGCGGCGAAATGGAAAATGAGATGGGCCAGTTCATGAGCGGTGGTAAAAATACGTCGTTCAATAGAGATATTATCCCGCGCGTTGACAATTATGGCCGGGCCACCGTCTTCAATTCCAACGGAAAGGCCAAAAAAATCTTTTATGAATATTGGACGAAGCCCTATTTTGACTCCCGCGGATTCTAATAGTCCGCCAAGGTTGTATATGGGCTCGTGAGGTTGAAGGTTTAGTTTTTTCCGGCAATCCTTGGCGGCGGCTATCAATTGATGAGGATCGCTTAGATCTTGATTATTTAGGACTGAATTTAATTTGAATTCAGTATTATCATTCAATAGTTCTTCCAAAAAGCAAAAATCACTAAGCCAGTTGGAAACTTCCGCCAAGAGATTTTCCTTATCAATAGCCAAGAGGGTTCTGGAAGATTTACACATTTTTTTGGTGGCGCGGAATCTGACGCGTTTAAGCGGTTTGACCGGTCTTATAATCACCGGCAAGTTGACTTCAAGGGCCTTGGCAATATTCTCAAAGGTTCTGTATAACGGTTTATTTACGCCTTTTTCCAGATTTATTAGTTCTTTTAGACTAATACCAGCTTTTTGAGCTAGATCTTTTTGGCTTAGACGTTTAGATTTCCTTAATCTATAAACATTTTTCGCGATAGTCAGTCTATTTAGGATGTCAACGTTATCTACTTCCCTGTCAATGGGGGATTCTTCACTAACTTCTTGAGATGAAGCGTCTTCTTGATTCGGAGTTGGGGAGCCAAAATCACTAACAACGCTCGAGGCCTTATATTCTATATTGGGAAACCGGTGGCTCATATTAGACTCCTTTTTTTTATTCTATTATATAAAGCGACTTAAATCAAGGCTCAAACAGTTTTCAGATATGGACACAAAAAACTACTGTTATTATGGCGCCTTAATTTATAACATTTAGCGTGTTAATCGCTAAAAACATTATTATCGCTTTTAATAACATTAAAAGGAATAATCTTATAAATATGGACGAAACTCACGGCGCCAAGGGTCTAACTGGGCCGCGAAAAAAATGTCATTAGCGAAGTCTTTAACTTAAGGTTCCCCAAATTCGCCGCCATCTGGGAAATCAGAGTCAGGCGAGCTTGGTCAAACCCCCAACGCCAAAGCGGCGGTTAAAGAGGCTACGCCATCTTCATCTTAACGGCTTAATTAACCGGAGGCAGTTCCTTAATCCGCGCGAAATCAAAGTCGATCCGGCCTAAATCGGCGCGTAGGCTTTCTGGGATAATCTTCCGGGCCAAGGCCCCGGTCAGTTCAAGGTTCCCTTTAGTGGTCCCTAAGGACGTGAAACCCACTAAAAGCCCGTCCGGGTTTAAGACCAGCTTCCGGTAACTACCCCCATCCTCGGCCTCTAGACCTAAGAGTTTATTGTCAGGATCAATATTTCCAGCGGCGATAAGATCGATCCCGGCCACCTTCAAAACGCTCGAAGGCGGTTGGGCCTTATAAACTTGCCGCGAACCCGGATCTTTCGCCACGAGGTTTGCCCCAGCCACCAACCCTTGTAACCGGCTAACGGTCCATAAGCCCGTAAAGCCGTCTAACGTCTGGGCGCAATCGCCAGCCGCGTAGACCTCCGGGGCCGAAGTCGCCAAATACTCGTCCACAATAATGGCCCGGTCGGTTTTAATTCCCAAGGCTTTAGCCAGATCAAGATTCGGGGTGATACCCGTGGCTAAGATGAGGATCTGGGCGGGGATCCCTTCGCCCGACTTTAAGGTCACCCCGTCTAAACGCTCCGTCCCGTAAGCTCTGTCCGCCTCTTGACGTAAATGGATGGAAAAACCCATCTTGGTGAGAGCCTCGCCCAGTTTAGCCCCGCTTTTCGGGGTGGTCTGCCGTGGCAAAACCCGATCGGATCGCTCTAAGACATGGACTTTTAAGCCTTTTAAAGTTAAGGCGTGGCCGATCTCTAAGCCCAATAGCCCCGAGCCCACCAAGACCGCCTCACTGGCCCGGCCAGCCTCGTAAAAGAGGTTAATGGCGTCGTTTAACCGGCGAATGGCGAAGACGCCTTTTAGGTTAGCCCCCGGTAAGGGCGGCCGAAAGCTTTCCGCCCCGGTGGCCAGCAACAACCGGTCAAAGGTCTGACGGCTGCCTAAGGACCCTCTAATCTCCTTATCCGCTAAACTGACTTGGGCCAAACTTTCCCCTAAGCGCAACTCCAGTTTTTTCTCCCGGTACCACTCCGGGGGATGGACGGCGATCTTGTCGGCGGTCACTTTACCGGAAACGATCTCTGGTAAACGCGGCCGAAAATACAAAGCTTCCCTTTCTTGGCTAAAAATAGTGATATTAGCTCGGGGATCGGCTAAATGAGCGGCTTCCGCGGCGGTAATCCCGGCGACGCCGCCGCCAGCGATGACGATATTCATAACCCAACCTAAATTTCCCCAAAGATTCGCTATCTAGCCGACCAATAAGGGGAAAAAGCTGGTTAGTGGGCTAGAGCCCACTAACCAAGAAAGATCAAGAGCCCTTATTAATCGTGGCCCAGGACTTAGAGGCGTTTAAAGAACTATTTACACTAAAAGTAAATATTTACGGGTAGGGTAAAAAACTTACTTAACGCTAATGATGTTGTAGTCTTGCGGACCATTGGGGGTGTTGACCCGAATCTCATCGCCGGCCTCCCGGCCCAATAAAGCCCGGCCTATAGGCGTAGCCACGGAGATGAGGCCCCGTTCCGGGGCGGACTCAAAGGGGCCAACTAAGGTGTAGGTTTTCGTGTCGCCCGTGTCCACGTTCTCCATGGTCACCGTGGCCCCAAAAACGCAACGGTCGTAGGGCCCCGCGATCTCCTCCACTTGGCTGGTGGCCAACTGGGTCTCCAGCTCGGCGATCCGGCCCTCGATAAAACCCTGCCGCTCTTTGGCCGCGTGAAACTCGGCGTTCTCCGAAAGGTCGCCGTGGGCCCGGGCTTCCTCAATGGCCTTAATAACGGAGGGCCTCTCTTCCTTGATGAGCCGCTCCAGCTCCTTTTTCAGTCTGCCTTGACCTTCCCTGGTAATAGGGACTAATTCCATAGATAGCCCTCAAATAGTTATTATCAGGACCGGTCCAACCGGCCTGACTAAGAAAATATCCCAAAATGGCGCGTTTTAGCGATTTTATACGCGTAAATATATTATATTTACATTTAAAACCAAAACCAAGGGATTTATATTAAAGAAGAAATAGTGACGCGTTAAAAATAAAATGATTCCATCGCCACCTTCCGACTCGATCCGTTTTTAGACCCGCTATGAGGATCGTAATGGCGGTCAAGTCGCCTGGCTAATGGAACCTATGAGCGTAGTTTAAGTCAGACTAGACGGAAAAAGCAAGAAAAAACCGCCCGTCCGCCGGAAAACCACGCCCTTAAAGGTCTAGCGAGGCCGGAAGGTTTAAGCCGCCCTTTAACTCCCCACCCCTTCCATTATACCCCTAACCCCGGACCTTAGTTCTATAGATTAGCTAACGACTAAAGGCTTTGGCCCGCGGCTAGGGGCGTTAGGCTTTAGTCAGGTTGGCGAATTTAAGGTTAAAAAGTTATGATTTTATTTCTAACAACTTAATTAATTGACAAAACGAGGTAAGCCATACGTCCTAACCGCTTTTGCTGTTTATAACCTAATTTATAAATACTTTTTATATTTTTTACGTCTTTTAATAAAAAAGAGCCTTGATTTTATCGGATAATTGATTATTGAATTTTGATAATTTTCTCTCCTACTATTCTATTTATTTTTATTAAATAAGTATTAAACCTTTAGACAACTGAAAAAGACTTTTCTTTTTCTAAAAAAATGGACCCTGGGCCTTATCCCCAACTAAGGAATTGACTAGGATTCTAAAAGCGCTTGAATTTGAATGACCCCAGTTCTATACCAAGCTTTCCTTTTTAAATTCAGAAGATCGGTTAAAAAAAAAGTTTTTTTTAGTAAAGTCGATTTTTGGCTTGTCTAAATTTCTAATATATGTTATTTTTTTCTAATATCGCTGGCTCAAGCTCCTTATTAGGGGCCTGGCTAAGGAGAATTTTGGGGATTTGCGGCCAATGAAGGATGATCTGGTCTTTAACCAAGTTGATATTAACCTAGGCGCTCTCAAGGCTAATTATCGTACCCTTAAAAGCCTAATTAACCAAAGACCTTTGATGGCGGTGGTTAAAGGCGATGGCTATGGGCACGGGTTAGTGGAGAGCGCTAAGGCCTTTGTCGAGGCCGGAGCCCAAGATCTAGGGGTCTTGGACGTCTTGGAGGGGCTCACCCTTAGAGGGGTTCTACCGCCTGAAGTCAATATCCACATCTTAGCTGGCTTACAAACCCCGGGTCAGATCCAAGCGGCTTTAGACCATAATTTAACCCTAGTTATCTACAGCCTACCCCAACTTAAGCTCATCCAAGAGGCCATGCCAATAGGGTCGAAAGCTCGGGCCTATTTAAAGGTCGACACCGGCATGGGCCGGTTGGGTCTACCTTATTGGGCCGCCGAGTCCATTTTGACCTCCTTAAAGGACGCGAGTGGGCTTGTCTTTCTGGGGCTCATGACCCATTTAGCCACCGCCGGGGACAGTGAGTCGGTTCGGCAACTGGAGCGTTTTAACCGCTTAAAGGAAGTTGACCAAAAGCTCGGGGTGACCTTAGGTCAACACAGCGCTTTAGCTGGGCCCGGCGTCTTGGCTTTTCCCGATTACCCGGACCAACTGTCCCGGGCCGGGCTCCCTTTGTATGGGGCTAACCCTTTAGTGGGCCAAAAGGCCCCGATCCCCCTTAAAAGCCAAAAAGCCATTAGCGACTTAAAGCCAGTTATGGCTTTTTCCAGTCAGATTATCCAGACCCGGACCTTAAAGACCGGGGAAAGCTTAAGTTACGATCGCACTTTTATCGCGCCATATGATATAAAAGTCGCGGCTTTGCCCGTGGGTTACGTCCATGGGCTCAGCCGCTCGCGCTCCAGTCAAGGGGTGGCTCTAATCGAGGGCCAAAGAGCCCCGCTCTTGGGCCGAGTTTGCATGAACCTTTCCCTATTTGACATAAGCTTAATCCCCGAGGCTAAACCAGGCCAAAAAGCCATCATCGTTGGCGGGGAAGGCCCTTTAGCCATTCCCATTGAGGAAGCCGCTAAATGGCAAGGGACCAGCGCTTACGAAAGCCTCTGCTTATTTGGGCGTTTAAACGCTCGGAATTACTATTAAGACTCGTTCTTCACCTTTTTTTGAGCCGCGAAACTTAGCGGCGTTTGTTTTAATAGGTTTTTTTGTCCATGAAAAAAATGATCCGCGAAAAGACGCGGGCCGCCTTACAGGTTATCGCCGGGTCGAACGAACTTCCCTCTTTAGAGGCCGTGGTGGTTGAGGAGCCGCGGGACCCTAGCCACGGCCACTTGGCCACCAACGCGGCCTTGGCTTTAGCCAAGGCCTTAGGTCATAAACCGCGAGAATTAGCCGATAAGATTATTGGGGCCATTAGCGATCCAGAAGGGTATATTAGCGCGACCACGGTGGCCGGCCCGGGCTTTGTCAACTTTAAGCTCTCCAATAAATGGTGGGCCAAAGCTTTAAGCGACATTATCGCCGCTGGGCCCGACTATGGCCGAAAACCCTTAACGGGCCGTAAAGTCCAGGTGGAGTACGTCTCAGCTAACCCCACGGGGCCCTTACACGTGGGCCATGGCCGAGGGGCGGCCATTGGCGACGCTTTGGCCCGGATCTTGGCCTTTACTGGCGACGAGGTGGTTAGAGAGTATTACATTAATGACGCCGGTCGCCAGATGCGCATTTTGGGGGCCTCGGTCTTGGCCCGGGCCAAAGAGCTTCAAGGGGGAACCGAGGAGTTTCCAGCCGACCATTATCGGGGCGAGTACATCTATGACTTGGCCAAAGAGGTCTTAGCCGATAAAACTCTGACCCCGCCGAACTTTTGGGCTTTACCGGACGAGGAAAAGATCCCCTTTTTAAGTCAGTTCGCGGGGCAAAGGATCTTAAATGGCATTAAAAAGGACCTTGAGGACTTTCGGGCCATTCAAGAGGTCTTCTTTTCCGAGACCAGCTTATACGAAAAAGGCTTGGTGTTTAAAGCCTTATCCTACCTTAAAGAGACGGGCCGGTCCTTTGATAAGGACGGGGCCTTATGGTTTAACTCGGCCCCTTTAGGCGACGATAAGGACCGGGTTTTAATCAAAAGCGATGGGGAAAAGACCTACTTAGCCGCCGACATCGCTTACCACCAAGATAAGTTCGCTCGGGGTTTTGATCTTGTGGTGGACGTCTGGGGGGCGGACCACCATGGTTATATCCCCCGCATGAAAGCCGCGGTGGCCGCTTTAGGTTATAAACCCGACCAACTGGGCGTGGTTTTGGTCCAGTTGGTCAGCTTATTAAGAGGCGGCCAACTGGTTTCCATGAGCACCCGGGCCGGGGAGTTTGTGACTTTACGGGAAGTGGTGGCCGAGGTCGGGGTGGACGCGGCCCGGTTCCTGTTTTTAACGCGCGGTCACGAAAGCCCTTTGGATTTTGACCTTGAGGTGGCTAAAGCCCAGAGCCGGGACAACCCGGTGTACTATGTCCAGTACGTTTGCGCCCGGATTTATAGCCTCATCCAAAAGAGCGGCTTTGAGCCTTTAAAGGCCTCTTTGACTAAAGACGGGGCGCCTTTATTAGTCGAGCCCGAGGAAGTGGATCTTATCCGTCATTTGCAAACCTTTCCCGAGACCGTGGAAACCGCGGCCAGGCGCTTAGAGCCGCATCTTTTAACCGCCTACTTAACGGGGGCCGCCCGGCTGTTTCATCAGTATTACGGGCGCCACCGCTTAATCGCCGAAGAAAATGAGCCGTTGTCCCGGGCCAGAATCGCTTTAGCCGCCGCTATCCGCCAGGTCACGGTCATTGGCCTTAACCTCTTGGGGGTCGCCGCTCCCGAGCGCATGTGACCAACGCTTTTTTAAAAGGTGGTGATCAATCATGAAGACCAGTCCATCATCGGGCCAAGGTCAGGCTCCCGAAAGCCCCACCAAAAGGGCCGAAAAACGTAGCCCCGATGATTTGAACAAGGCTAACGCCGTGATCGCCCAAGAGATAAACTTTTTCGATCACCACCGGGTGCGCAGTTTAGGCGGGCAACTGGCGGGGCAAGCCGCCGCCGCCGCGGTTAGGCGCTTAACCCCGATCCCCGCCAATGGCCCTTCCTTAGAGCCCGCGCCCAGTTTGGAGCCGAGCCCCAGCCTCGCCCCCAAAGCCAAGGTCACCAACGAGGCCCCCGCCTTGGACCAGGCGGAAAAGAAGAAAAAAGCCAGTTGGTTAGACTCGATTAAGTGGTTAACTCGGCTCTTTTTATCGCTCGTTTTTTTGGTCTGGATCTTTATCTTAGGGGTCATGGTGGGTCGCGGGAGTTTATGGGATTACCCGGAAAATGGCTTTTTAAAGGCCCAAGGCCCCTCGACCCCGCCGGTGGTGGAAGTGGAGCCGGCGGTCCGGCCTGAGCCGGAAAAGCCCAGCCTGGCCGCGAAAAACGCTAACTTAAGCCCAATAGAAACCCCGGCCAGCCACCCCGAGGCCCAAGTCATTGACCTGGAGCTTTTGGAGGAAAGGCCCCTTATCGCGGCTAATAACCGTCAAAGCTCCCTAGATCCGGACGCCGCTAGCGACCCGAAAGCCCCCAGCCGGACTTCGGCCACTTCCGCCGTCAGTCAGGTCTCCTTAAAAGACGATTCCCCTAAAGGCCCCGAGCTTCAGGCTTTAAGCCAACCATTTACGACCACCGCGGACGCCGCGACCCCTTCGACCGCTAATAAAGCCAAGGCCCCGGAGGTTGAGGTGGCCTACTGGCCGGATAAACCAGCGGGCGAAGGTCTTTACACCGTGCAAATCGCTTTAGCCCGCACGGAGAAAGAAGCCAAATCCATTGTGGAGGCCTTTAAAAAACGGGACTTTCCAGCTTACTACTACGAAAAGGACAAAACTCGCTTTCCGGTTCGGGTCGGTCGGTATATGACCCCCACCGAGGCCGAGGTGGCCAAAATTAAGCTGTCCAAATCCGGGGCCTCCTCGCCCTACGTTTCCAAATTAAACTAGATTATCTAGCTATCTAGATAAAATAAACCCCTTTTAGCTCCCAAACGGAAGCTAAAAGGGGTTTTTCGCGTGGTAAACTAATTAAAAGACCCTTAGACCATCCGCCCGGTTAAGGAAGTGGGGTAAACCCGGTTGGTTTGCCCGACCATGTTTAAGCCAATGTAGCGATTAAGGGCGGTTCTAAGGTTTTCCCCTTCCCCGCTCTGGCTCAGTTGGCGCGTGTCGGCCATAGTCTCGGAAACGTCCTTAATAGAGCCATTGGACCCGGAGTCGCCGTCCCCGGCTGGCGGGAAGGAGGGCACCCCATTGGGGTAATACATGTCAAAGATCCGGTTCATGGAAAGCTGAGCCGCGGCCTCGGGCGGGTAATACAGGGATCTGACCGCGGACGGCCCAGAAATGACCGGCTCCGGCTCGGTGGCCGGGGTGGTGATCGTACTGATCCCCGGGCCTTGGATCCGACCTCTTAAATACCCCGAGGCCGCGAAGAAGACCGGTTGGATCTGCTTTTGGGTGATCCCATTCAAACTAAACTGATAGGGTAAGCTGTTCGCCCAAGCCGTGTCCTCATCCATCACTAAGGTCGGGTAAGCGTCGGTGGCCGCCATGTCCCGAGGATCGGCCTCCGCCTCCCTTCGGGGTTTAACGTCTAGATAACGCTGGAGGGCGTCAGCTATGGAGGTGGAGCCATTACCCGCTTTATCCACGTCCAAAATGAGGTAATGGGCCATGTTGCGGCCTGGGGGTGGGGTGTACTGATCCACCGCCGCGACCATGGCGTTAGAAACCGTGGCGTGGGGTTTGGGGGCTCCAGAGCGTAAGATCTGGGCCACCACATTGGGGGCGCCATCCACCCGCTCCACAAAGGACTCGCGCACAGTGGCGGCCGCTTGGAAGTTTTTGGTGGAATCGCTAGGAACGTTGTTAACAATCATGGACAGACCTCCAAACCATTAGGTCAACCAAAATCAGGTCAACCAAAATTAGGTCAAACCAACCTTTCGCCCGTCCATGGGGGCTGGACTAGGGGCCAATCACCCCCGCCCAAGCGGTTAAAAAGAAGACCAAAAAGGATCTTCCCAAAAAAAAACCAGATTAGACGCCAAACTCTGACCGAAGTCAGTTAAAGACGCCCACCCTGGCTATGTGTCAAACCCCATATCCTTTGGGATTCGCTTAAGAACAGTATAGCTAAACCTCAAGGGGTTTGTCAAGCGATTTTAAAGCCTTGCGGCAATTCTAATTTTGGAGACAAAATCAATTTTTGCCGAAGATCCAGGCTACCATAGAAAAGCCCTAACAATTTATAATAATGGTTTTTAAGTCAAAAAATAGAAAAAATTTGTAAAATACATGGCTAAACACTTCTGGTGTAGCTTCATTTAATATATTTCTTATATGATTATCAGTTGGGATATTTTTGCCGTAAAAAGTGTTTGGAAATTTGAATGGCGGTCGTTACTCTCTAACCGCTTTTGAAACTCAAGCCAAGAAGCGCATTGAAAGTAAAATTCGCTAAAAGCTGACATGACAATATATATAATGGAATAACGAATATTTTTTTTGATTCCAAAATTAGAATCGCTGAAAGCCGTCACCACTAAAAAGTTGGAGAACGCTGGCCAGACCAGAAGGCGGGGTATTGAGACCTATGTTAAGTTTTATCCGGTTCAATATTTGACCATTTCGGCGGACTACCCCTATTTACCGCGCCAACGTAACGCTCGTGACGCTTGTTTACCAAAAAAAATTGCTTCCATCAAAAAAATTCATGGTGAAAGTGTCAAAAATATCTTTTTAATTTTAATAAAAATAAGTTATAGGTTTATTATTAGATAAAATTTTTATATTGTAAAAATTTCAATCACTTTTAATAACGTATTTTTAAGCTTTTCAGGTTTTAATGCCCCTATTTTATATAAAATAATACTTTCATCCGCTGTGAATAGTTTATTCGGACGAATGTTACTGGTTTGTGAAAGAGAACCACCATCAATATCCTCTGACTTTATAGTAACGGATAAGTTATCACTATGCTTTTTACTTGTAATCTGAGACAGTATTAGGTCGTCATCTGGTTAATCCGCGAGAATGACAGCCGGGCGGCGTTTAGAAGTACTCAAGTCGGAAAAAGGAAAGGGTAAAACCACGATATCGCCTTTTACAAATTTGCCCACGCTTCGTCCTCATCTGGGAGTAACCACTCTTTAGCTAGAGCGTTTTCACTCGCCAGGGTGATTTCATCAGGCTTTAGTTGAGAGGATATCATGAAAGGTATTTCCTTTCTACTACTCACAACTTTTGCGAATGCAGTAAAAACTGTTGTCATTGACATCCCCATTTCGGAACATACGGTTTCAAATTTGTGTTTTAAAGTTTCATCCATTTGAATATTTACAATAATTTCTGCCATAATTATTCCTTCTTTTATGTGTTGCTAAATAAAATATAAGTTAATCTATCACTTTTTATGTTATGAATTCTAGACTACTACAAAATTTAATTAACGTTCGGCTTTCATGAACCAAATACGCTAGAGCTAAATATAAATTTGTAGTCACGTTTTAACAGTTAAACTAATGTTGTATATTGCATTAAAAGTTGTTATGATTGCAACGATACTAAATTATGTCAAAAATTGGCAATGTATGTATTACTATTGCAGAGCCAAAAATTCTCTGGCGTATTGGGAAATACAATTTACGCACGTTCCGGCTCAGGTTAGACCCGATTCGAATCCACTATACGAGGAAGATTTTACTGCAAATTCTGGGTTTTCGCAAGAAGGAGTACAAAAAACCAGCAATTCTAATTTCGTGATTAAGTTAAAATATTGTTCCAATTTACGTAAACTAGACCTTAAAGAAGATATGGCTTTGGCCGACGTGGCTATGGAAAAGGTGCCTAAAGAAGCGGTGGACGCCAGCTTAGCCGCGGCGGCCCGAAAAAAGCTTAAGCGAACGGAGATAGATAAGATTTTAGGCGCCAACCTGGAAGAGCGATTATCGGAGGCCGAGACAAACCATCTCCTTACTAAGGCCGCCCTAACTTCCCTATCTAAAGAGGAGATCGATGAAGCTTTGGTGAAGATGGTCAGGGAAAGGCTTTCCCCAGAAGAAATCGCGGAAATCTTCCTAAACGCGGCCACTTGAGAAGAGAAGCCTCAAGAGGAAATCGATCAAGACTTGTCCAAGGCCGCTCAATCAGCCCTGGACGCTATCAAAAATGAGGGCTATGAAGGCGCTTTAAACCTCCTTCCAGCCGAGGAAATTATCGACCTGGGTCTGGCGATTTACGGCTATGGCGACCATATAAAGGCCCTTTTCGCCCCTAACGGCGGTTAAGAGTTTTAATTGGCCCCTGGCCCATTTAGCGCCCGCGCGGGGCTTGGCCATGAAAGAGCCGATGGCCCTCAATGGCTAGAAGCCTTAAAAAAGGCCCGTAAAGCCCCCCAGAGCCTCTTTCAAAGGTTAAGGCGATTTCCCCATAGACCGCCCCGGGTTAGGCCCCTAGCGACCTTTTAAAACTTAAACTATTAGGTTAAATAACCGAAAGGTTTGACCATAAGACAGGAAGGTGAAGTTAGCCGAAAGTTAGGTGGGTTTAAAGCCGTTTGGGCCTTAGGCGAGCTAGAACTTAGGTGGTTAAGCTTAGCCGCCATAAGGCCCCAAAAAAGGTTGGCCGGTTGGGGGTTATCGCTCTAGTCAGCGATATAGGTCGCGCAAGAGCTTTCGTTTTCCCAGGCGGAAACGGAAAAAAGCTTCACCCGGCCTTCCGAGGTGGCGGTGATTTTCTCGTCCATCTGGCGGTAAATGAACCGGGCGATGTTTTCCGAGGAGGTGTTATCAACCTTAAAATACTCCAGCTCATTTAAGTACTTATGGTCTAAAAGATCCAAAACTTCGTTTAAAAGTTTCTTAATGATCCCAAAATCCAAAACCAAGCCGGTTTTATCCAGCTCTTTAGCCCGAACGCGAACTTCCACGAACCAGTTATGGCCATGCAAATCCTCGCAGCGCCCATGGAACTCCCGCAGGTTATGGGCCGCCGCGAAACGATTAGTAACTTTCAATTCGTACATTTAGAATCCCTATTAAACGCTAAATCCAGCCAAAATGAGGCGAAATATCGCTTTATTCGTCTTTTTCCTCTTTTTCGCCCGCGCCTAAAAGGCCTTGGTCGATCCATTCGTTTAAGACCTGGATCAAAGCCTTGGCCGAGTCTAAAGTGAGGTTAACCGAATCGCGTTTCCGGTAAGCGCCTTTAAGCTTCTGATAACGCCTTAAGGTGGCTTTGGGCGGCCCAAATTCGCTAGTGCGGCGATCGCGCTCCCGGTAACGGAAGACGATGGTCGACCAGACGCCTTTGGTTAAAACAACCTTGTCCAGTTCCTCGATGACGATCTCGCCCTCATTTTCTTGAGCCACAGTTATCTCAGTGACGGTTTCAGCCATTAATCGTCTCCCTAACGCCCCTAACATACGGCGTTTTTCGGCTTAGAGCTTACCTTAACGTTTTAGGTTCAGCCAGTTACAAAGAAGCTATTTCCCGGGTTTGGGCGGGACGGGCTCAGGGGCGGGCCCTTCCAGCTCCTTCCGGTCCAAAAAGACGCGCCTTAAATACAGAAAAAGAGGTAGACCGCAGGAGACCCCCACCAAGATCGAGGCGAATAAAGGTAGCCATAAGCCCGCCATCTTCTGCCGTCGGCCCTCATTCCAGATAAAGATCACCGTCACTAATAAGGAGATTAGGGCGTTTAAGCTAAAGTAGCCGCTGACCGGGCTAGCCCACATCTGGGTCCGGATCTCGGTTAGATTAAAGCCCGAGCTGACAAAAAACTGACCCAAGAAACTATAGGGGGCCACGGCCCCTAAAAACGCCAGCCCTAGGTAAAAAAAAGCCATACCCTAAATCCTTCACTATATCGCTTTTCGGGCCAAAGGCCTTAAAGACGCCTCACTCCGGAGTCGTTTCCAGAGGTTTGGGCGGATCCGCGGTTAAGGGTTTCGGGGCCTCCAGGGGCGGGGTGGGATACTCGCCCACCTTCCCTAGGTACTGAAGGTACTCCATGGACCCGGGATCCAAAAGGATGACGCTCCGATCGCTTAAAACCGACTGGTAAGACTCCAAGGACCTTCTAAAGGCGTAAAACTCGGGATCCTGACTATAGGCCTCGGCGTAAATGGCCGCGGCCTCGGAATCGGCCTCGCCTCGGATAACTTGACTCTTCCGCTCGGCCTCGGCGATGGTCTCCCGCACCGACCGATCGGTCTGGGCCATGATCATCTGGCCATTCCGGCGACCCTCGCTCCGGTACTTAGTGGCTTGCTGCTCCCTTTCGGTGCGCATCCGGTCGTAAACGGCCCTTTGGTTTTGCGGCGGGAGATCAGCCCTTTTGATGCGGACGTCAATGACGGTTAAACCAGCGTTGGTGTCCTCCGCCAGTTTCCGGTTGCTAAAGTCGGTCACCGTCTCCATGATGGAGCCCCGGTTCTGAGAGATGATGTCAATCATGTTATGAAGACCCAGCTCCCGGCGCAACTCGCCCACGATGATGCCGCCCAAACGGCTCTTGGCCTCCTCAATGATGGAGAAGCTGTTTTCGGTTTTAAACCGCTGGTAGAAAAGGAGCGGGTCATCGATGCGCCAGCGGACAAAGGCGTCCACCACCAGGTTCTTTTTGTCGCCCGAGTAGATCTCGGCCGCGGCCACATCGTATTCCATCAAGCGGTTCTCAAAGCGCACGACCTTCTGGATAAAGGGGATCTTGACGTGGATGCCCGGTTGGCGAACCTCGCCCACGGGCTGGCCGAACTGGAGGACAATGGCTTTTTGGGTCTGGTCCACGGTGAAGAAGGCCGAGGACACCCCGAAAAGAAGAACGGCTAATATGACGATGATAGTTGAGACGGACAGTTTCATATTATTCCTACCGGGCCGGGGTGGCGGGCTGCGAGGGTAAAGCCAGTTCTTGGTTAAGGCCCAAAAGGGGAAGAACCGCTTGGCCAGAGCGCCCCGACAAGACGTATTTGTCTGAGCCTTTCAAAACCCGATCCATGGTCTCTAGTAGGAGCCTTTGCCGGGTGACTTCCGGGGCTTTCCGGTACTCGCCTAAAAGAGCTAAGAACCGAGCCGCCTCGCCTTTGGCTAAGGTGACCCGCTCAACTTTAAAGGCCTCGGCTTGAGCCACTAAGGAATAGGCTTTGGCCTCAGCCTCGGGCAAGCGACTGTTTTTGTAGCCCGTGGCCTCGTTAACCGCCCGATCGCGATCCTCGCGGGCGGAGGTCACGTCTTTGAAGGCTTGCATAACGTCATTGGGCACGTGGACGTCTTGGAGCTCCACGTTATTAACGATAAGCCCGGTTTTATACTTGTCCATCATGACCTGCAAAGAGCTTTTGGTGTCCTCTTGGATCTTGGCCCGGTTTTCGGTTAGAGCCCCGTCAATGGTGTTGCGCCCAATAACCTCGCGCATGGCTGAGATGGCCGCGTCCCGAATGGTCTTATCCGGATCGGTCACTAAAAAGGCGTAAGCCTCAGGGTCATCCACCTTATACTGCACCACGAACTGGATGTTGACGATGTTCTCATCGCCGGTCAGCATGGTGGCCTCATCCAGGCCCCCCCCGCCGCCGCCCACGTCAAACTGGCGGATCTGGTTGTAGTTGACCTTAATGACGCTCTCAATGGGCCAAGGCCAGTGGTAACGCAAGCCCTGCTCCACGGTGGAACTGTATTTGCCGAACCTTTTAATGAGCCCGCACTCGTAAGTCTCCACGATGAAGAACCCCGAGGCTAACCATAATAAGATGGCTATGGCCAAAAATATAAGGAGGGAGTGGCTATTGGAGCCCCCTAACCTTAACTTCTTGAAAATGGTTTCCAGGTTAGGCCCCCCGCTGTCCGAGCCATTGGACTTGCCCGACTGGCCATTAGAGCCTTCGGTCTTCCGGGAGCGGGGTTGGTTTTTCTGACGACTCTTTTGCCATTCCTCCCAATCCATGGGCATATAAATCACCTTAAAGCCATAAATATTAGTTTAGTGGTCAATAAACCGCTTTTCGAGCTTGATCTTCCGCTCCTCTCTAGGAACGTCAAGACCTGATCCTTACCATAATAACATAGAAATGGCTATAAAGAAAGAAGCTAAATTTTAGCTAAAGAGGTTAATTAGGGATCCAGCGGCGTTTTTGAAAGCGGCTTCTAGCTATTTTTCGAGATTAAGTTAAAGGGAATAACCCTCAGTTTTAAGTTTTCCGCTAGAGGGGCCTTACGGGGTTATTAAGGTTAATCCGCCAAAGTTAGGGGGAAAATAATGCCGCCCCCCCGAGGAAAGCCTAAATTTATGGCTATTATCAAGGTATTATTTTAAATCTAATTTATGGCATTAATTTTGCTTAACTCCTTTTCGCGGACCATTGGTCCTCCAATGACGCTCACTTTCAAGCGAGGATTAATCATGCCCATGATCATAAAAAAGGACTGGCTGACCATCGGAGAGGTGTCGGAGCTGACCAATGTTCCCATCCACACCCTTCGCTACTGGGAAAGCGAATTTGACGGCTACTTTAGCCCTTTAAGGACCACTGGTCGCCAGCGTCGGTACAACGAAGAGGCGGTCAGCCGGGTGCAAGAGATCAAAACTCTTCTTAAAGAGGAGAAGTACAGCATCGCCGGGGCCAAACAGGTCCTCTCCCGGAAGACCGAATTGCCCATGCCGGTGGGGTTCAACATCTCGGGCGCTCTACCCGAAGAGCAGTTCCAACCGGCCACTTTGGAGCCAACCATCAACTAGCCTGATCCGCCCCGACGCTAATAGTTAGGGCGTAGCGTATCGCGGCCTCCTGACCTTATATCGAGGCGGCCGCCCGGGGCCACGGGGCGTTTTTCGCCTTAGGTCAAGGTTAGCGGCTCTTTTCGCTGGGCGTTATAGAGCCGCCGGGGCTGGATCAGGCCCTTTTTTCCCTTAAATACGCCAAGGGCCAAAATAATTTGGCCCCCTAGCCCCGTTTAAGGCCTGGCTTTAAAGCCAGGCCAATGGACGTATTATATCGTTATTAAAGACGAAATTACGGTGATTTATTCTATTAGGAATATTTTACCCTTTTTCCGTCTTGGCCCCCCTACTCCCCCGCAAAAATCTTACCAATTTTTCTAAAAAATTTTTTCTCCAGCCCTATATATATAATTTTAACCTACTAAGATTACTTTCGACTTATTTTAATGCTTCATAAATCATACTATCTATTTATAAAAATTTACTCAAATAAATTTACGTAAATATAATAAATTTAGCCAACAGGCCACAATCCCGTTTGACGGGCTTAAGGATAAGCTTTTTGAGCGATAAATTTTGACCGCTTTTCGCGACCGTTTTGGCCCGGAAATCAGTTTTTTCTTGACCATTATTAAAAAAATTTAACCTAAAACACCCGATTTTTGGACCCCCAAAACGGAGGCGCTCACCCGGCCCCATTTAAATTTCTTTAGTGAAATCGGCTAGTTATCCTTCAAATGACTTATACTAAATCCACGTAATTATATCGCCTAAATACATTAGCTGAAGATAATATTTATCCCTGATTTTTAAATTCAGGAAAAAAGACTTGATTTCTATTTTCAAGTATTGTATTAAAGAAATGGTAGCTAAATCGTACTTATGATTTTTTACTGGGCCTAATTAGAATCAGTTAAGGCTCCTCCTTATATCGATGAGAAAATCTCTGTTAAGTGACTCTAAATTTTTTCTCATTATCTAAGGTTGCGTGAATCAAAGACCTTGTAAAGCGACTCCTAAAAGCCTCTGTTTATTTACTGGGCTTTATTATTTTTGATCAACGTCTTTGAGGCTGTTAAAGCCTGTCTACGGCTTTATTAAAAAAAGCGCTAAGCTAAAAGTCATAATATTGTCGTAGCGCTACCAATAAAAATGATATCTAATGATCAGACTAACTAGATAGCTATAGACTATGGTTATTTTGTTGGTTTAAGGGCTATTTATCGCCTTTTAGCCGTAAGGCTTGAAGACGCCTTTAGACTCTTTAGCTTGGGTTTCTTTTTACGCCCGCCCATTTAGGGAGGGGCCAGTTATAAACCACTGTTTTACGGTGGGACATTTTTTACGTTTTCAAAGGAGTATTCGCCTTGACTACCCTACGTCTCGTTAAACTCACCGAGTGCCGTGAGCAGCGTCTTATGAGCCGGGCCGAACTGGCTCGCAAGGCCGAGATTTCCCCCTTGACCATCCTCAAGATCGAAAACGGCCATCCGTGCCGTCCGGAGACCGCCCGGAAGATCATCTTGGGCTTGGGTTTCTCCATGGACAACCGGGATTACCTTTTAACCGAGGTTCTCGGCGCGGTTTCCACCCTCGAGGAGGATGAGGCCCCCAAGGCCAAATCCGCTCCCAAAGCTCGGAAGCGGGCTTAAGTTTAGCCCTTATTAACCGCCTTCCTGGTTTTTCGGGGAGGCGGCCTCACTTTCTGGGCTTAGCCCCTACCCAAATGGAGTAAACGCTTTGACAACTTTACGCCTTAATAAGCTAGCTGAGTTCCGTGAGCGGCGTTTAATGAGCCGGGCTGAACTGGCTCGCAAGGCCGATATTTCCCCCCTAACCATCCTCAAGATCGAAAACGGCCAACCCTGCCGTCCCGAGACCGCTCGGAAGATCTTCATAGGTTTGGGCTACCGCCCGGAAGACCGGGATCGCCTCTTGAACGAACTTGGGGCCTTCGAATCCCTGGAGGAAACGAACGTGGAAGAGGACGTGGCCCCCAAGGCTAAAAAGAAGGCTTAAGCTTTCCTTACCCCCTTTTAACGCCTTCCTTAGAACCATTAGGGGAGGCGTTTTCGCTTCTGGTTCTTTTTCTCCCCTATCCGTTAGACCGCGCTTTTACCCTTTCTGACCTTAATAACCCCCGAAAATTCTGGGGATGGCCACCTTCTGGCTAGTTCGTTAGTTAATCCTTTGGTCTTAACTTGGCTTGATGAGCCCATAATGACCTCTTTTTAGCTGGACCGTCCAAAAGTTCGTCCGCTAGAGGTCTTCTTACCCCCCAAACCCCCGCGATAAATAGCCAAAAAGACTTTTAAGCGGAAATAAAGTCGCGGTTCCCCCAAGCGAAAAACGCCCTAATTTCAAGACCTTAGACCAAATTTTCCGCGATTGGCCAGAACCTACGCGGTTTTTGACGGAATTACGAAAAAAAACCCAAGGAATTTTCTTGACAACTTAAAATGACTAGGGTATCTTAAAGCTAATCCCCCACAACTTAACAACGTCCCTTATAAGGTAAAACTGACTTCTAATTAGTCAAAAGGGACCAAGAGTAAAAAAAACAGTTTAAGTATCATTATTTTTAGATAATATAGCTTGAAGTGATTTTTTATTTCTTAAACGGATTCCAAAGCGTAGCTTAATGTTTTTTTTAACCTAGCTCGCCTCTGGAAACGCGGGAAATGTTTATCGTCGGCCAATGGTGATTTTGGTTGTTGGGCAACCCAAAACTTACCGTTGGCTCTGTTTCACGTCAATATATTGACAACGGTTAAAGGACGAACCTTTAACCACCGCCAAGAGAGAGTTTATCTCGGAGGTAATCGCATGAAGAAACTGATAGCGCTGGCCCTGTGTTTGGGCGTTCTTGGGTGGGCCTTACCGTCAATGGCCTATCAAACTCGGGAGCAACGGGATCGTATGTTCCAAGACCTTTCCTTTAAGGCCATGGACTACAAATACTCACAACAAATGAATCAGGCGCCCGCCGCTGGTGAGGGCAGCCCAATGGTCGTCGCCCTGGTTCCCGAATTCTCCTATTCGCATCATAAGGCCTTTAAGGACGAAGTTGATGGGGTCAGAAACTTTATTGGCTCTGGCAATTCCAAGCTGGGTAGCATGGCTTTAGTTCTGACCAAACCCTTAAACACCGAGTGGAGCGTCTACTTTCTGTATCAGTATTCCTATTCTGATTATGATGGCAGCGCTTTTACGAACGTTGGCGAAACCGTTGACGAGGATGATAACCCCCTAGAACCTGAAGTCGCCAAAAAGTCTAGGACGGCTGACGCCTACTCGCACTTCATCGGCATTGGCGCCAAGTACGCCCACCCAGTGGCTGGTAACTTTGATTTCAACATCGTGGAAGCTTGGAACGTCTACAGAAGCACGACCGTGGTGACTGACGTCAATGGGGATAAGTACCGTCAAGACGATCAGAATTACGATGACCGCTTAACTTCCATGATACTTTACTGGGATAAAGATTTCGCCATCAATGACAACTGGAAAATCGATCCTTACTTGGGTTGGCGTTCCGTTTGGGCCGTGGTCCATCCTGATGAAGGTGACACCGTTCACCTTTGGCTCCACCTGGTCACCACTGGCGTGAAGTTAAAATACAATACCGGTAACCTCGGCGTTTACGTCCGCGGCGGCTACAACTACCGGGTCTCCCATGACGATATCGGTGATCTGGCCACCCGGGCCCTCGCTCCTGGCGTCCTCCAGCATGGTTGGTTCGCCAGCTATGACCGGAGCGTCGCCTCTTGGGGCTTAGGCTTTAACTACAACTTCGGCAATGGCTGGTTCATTGACATCTCCTACAACGGCATGGCCGGTAAAGTCAACTACGTCCATTCCGGGACCGCGGTGGTGGTGCTCCCCTTCTAAGCTGATTTAAGCTTTATTGGCCTTTTTTAAAGGGTCCGCCGGCTACGCCGGTCGGGCCCTTTTTTTGACCTTATTGTGACCTAGTTGAAGATGATAGCGAACTAAAAACGCGACTTTAGTAGTTAGTTAAGGGGCCTAAAGTTTAACCTGACAGTGGTCTTTAACCGGCCTTTCCTATTGGCCATAAGGTTAATTTGAATTTATTTTGTCTATAGGTTAATATGACCATTACAAATGTATTATGGACTTTAAACTCCCTTCCGATCTTAAGTCTTTAGGAGAGCCAGCATGAGCGCCCCGTTGGATAACTCTACCCCCGCTTCTAACTCGGCCGCGCCCGCGGCCCATCGACCCCGGGCCATGCTCAAAGCCGGGCTCATTTTTCTGGCGATGGGGCTCATCATTCTCGTTTACTGGCTCATTTTCTCGCGGCACTTGGAGACCACCGACGACGCTTACGTTAACGGCCACCAAGTCCGTATCACCCCTAGAACCAATGGGACCATCCTAGAAATCTTGGTCAATAACACGGAAGACGTTTTAGCTGGCGATCTTTTGGCCCGCTTGGATCCGACCGACGCCCAGTTGGCCTTGGCCGAAGCCCGGGAAAACCTGGCCAACGCCGTTCGGCAGGTGGCCAGCTTAAACGCCCAGCGCTTAAAGCTTATAGCCCAAATAGAGGCCCGGCGCAACGAGCTTATTTTGGCCGAAGGCGAATATCAGCGTCGCTTAAGGCTTAAACCCGGAACCTCCGTCACCATAGAGGAGGTCGAGCGCTATCGGAGCCAAACGGACGTGGCTAGGGCCAACTTGGCGGCGGCTAAAGCTGAGCTTTCCGCGAGCGAACTCGTTTTAGGCGGTGGGCCTTTAGAAAACCATCCCCAGATCAAGGGGGCGGCCTTAAAGCTTAAAGAAGCTTGGTTAGCCTTGGAGCGCTGTCAGATCAAAAGCCCGGTCTCGGGTCGGATAGCTAGAAGGACGGCCCAAGTGGGCTCCCAAGTGACCGCGGGCTCGCCTTTAATGATGGTCACCCCTTTAGACGACATCTGGGTGGACGCCAACTTTAAGGAAAGTCAATTAGACGTTATTAAAACCGGCCAGAAGGTCCGGATCTTCGCGGATCTGTATAACGGGAAAGTCGTTCACGAAGGCGTCATCGTGGGCCGCTCCGCTGGGACGGGGTCGGTTTTTTCCTTATTGCCCCCGGAAAACGCCACGGGCAACTGGATTAAAGTGGTCCAAAGAGTCCCGGTCCGGGTGGCCATTCATAAGGAAAATATCGCTAAAGACCCCCTTCTTTTAGGCTTATCCTGCCGGGTGGAGGTCTTATTAAATGAGCCTTTAAGCGACCCGCCAGCTACAGGCCCTTTGGACCGGGCCGCGGCGGTGGAAGCTGATTTTACGGCTATTGATAAGGAGATTGAAACTTCCATTAAGGCTAACCTTAGCCTCGATTCGGTCGAGCCTCATGAGCCGCCTAAGGAACCCTCATGAGCGGAGCCATAAGAGCCCCCCTGTGGGAGCCTCTTTCCGGGGCCAGCTTGGTTTTATTAACCATCGCCTTGCCTTTAGCCACCTTTATGCAAGTGGTGGACACCACCATCGCCAACGTGGCCGTCCAGACCATCTCCGGCAACTTGGGGGCCTCCTCTTCCCAAGGGACCTGGGTCATCACCTCCTATAGCGTGGCCAACGCCATCATGCTGCCTTTGTCCGGTCGTCTGTCCCAAAGGTTTGGGGAAAAACGGCTTTTTTTATGGTCCACCGCCCTCTTTTCCACGGCCTCCATGGCTTGCGGTTTATCCCAAGACTTAAACACCCTGGTTTTCTTCCGGATTATCCAAGGGGCCGTGGGCGGGCCGATGATTCCCTTGGCCCAGTCCCTTTTAATGAACAACTACCCCCGAGAAAAGCAAGTCATGGCTTTGGCTTTATGGTCCATGACCATTTCCGTGGCCCCGGTCTTTGGCCCCATCATGGGCGGGTATATTAGCGACAACTTTCACTGGAGTTGGATCTTCTTCATTAACGCCCCCATTGGGGTCATTGTGGTGGCCTTGGCTAGCGGGGTTTTAGCTGGCCGGGAGACTAAGATCTCCCACCCCCGCTGGAGCGGGCTTAGCTTCGCTCTTCTAGCCATTGGCGTGGGGGCCTTCCAGATAACCTTGGATCTTGGTAAAGACTTGGATTGGTTTAACTCCCCCACCATTCGGCTCATCTCGCTCATCGCCATTTTGGGGCTCTGTTTTCTTTTAATCTGGGAAAAGGACAACCCCAACGCCTTAATCGATCTAACCCTTTTTAAGCACCGGAATTTTTCGGTGGGCATTAGCCTTATTAGCTTTGGCATGATGCTTTACTTAGGCACGGTGGTTTTAATACCCCTTTTGCTCCAGACCCGTTATGGCTACACCGCCACCTGGGCCGGGCTAGCCACGGCCCCCATCGGCATATTGCCCGTTATCATGCTACCCATTATAGGCCGCTACTCCAACCATATTGACATGCGGTATATCATTTCTGGCGGTTTCGCGGTCATCGCTTTAACCATGAGCTTAAGAACGGGGTTCGCCCCGGGCATGGACATTGAGTACGTCTTAATCCCCCAGTTCCTCCAGGGTATTGGTCTAGCTTGTTTCTTTGTGCCCATCACCAGTTTGGCCTTTATTGGCATGGATCCCACGAAAATCGCCGGGGCCTCGGGCGTGTATAACTGCTCCAGAGCCCTATTTAGCGCCATTGGGACCTCAGTCTTCACCACCCTGTGGGAAAGGCGCGAGGCTTTCCATCACGTCCGCTTAACCGGGCATATCGACGCTTTAAACCCCTTAGTCACCGAAGGTTTAGAGCGACTAACGGCTTTGGGGATGTCCGAGGAACAGGCCTTAGGGTATATGGCCAATCAAATAACTAACCAAGGTTTTATCATGGCGGCCAATGAGATCTTCCAGGTCTGCTCCTATTCTTTTCTCTTCATGATCTTACTGGTCTGGCTGGCTAAACCTAAGAAAAATATGTGACTAAAGCTTAGGCTCCGCCCGTTTTTAAAGCTCCACTAGGAGCGGTCGGAAAGGCCCGTTTTTTGTAATTCGCCAATCGCGTAATCGTATTAATTATTGACAGATCGCCTTCCATTTATCCAGATTAATTTTAATTATCTTCGTTTAAGGGCCTAAATTCGCAAGACTCATTTAGGGCCTTTTTCGGGCTGTAAATTTAGTTTCGCAAGAAGCCCAAAGGGCTTAAAAATTAGGGCCGAAAACTTGAACGAACTCTTAGAGCCCCAAAGGGGTTTTAAGGCCAACCGATGGTTTTTTGGTTCTAACCAAGTGGTTTTTAAGATTTAAGGGATTAATATTTAACTATATTACATATTATCACGTTAAACTATAACTTTTTCTAGTTTACTTTACCTAAAAACAAAATATTCAACGGTTAGGCCAACTTTTTAGGTGGGGCGGCTTGGACCGTGGCTATTGGGCCCCCCAACCCTGGCCCTAACCACCGCCTTTTAGCCCCATTTTTTGGCCCTTTCCCCCCTTAAACTCGCCCCATTAAAAAAAAGGCTTTACATTTTGCCCCAAGCAAGTTAATAAATACCTTGCGCCTTTTTAGCGCCGTTATAATCAAGATACCTTTAATTGGATTCTTGAACTTAGCCAATAGGCTTAGGTTAAGGGAACCCTTTTTCGACCCTAACTTCTAAACGCCAAAAACTGTCCTAAAACGCCCATAGCCTGATTAAATTATGTTATTTTATTAAACTAATTATCTAAAATATTATTTGGTGATTAAAAACTATGATTATGACTCTTCAAGATGAATTTAAAGCCACTTTAAAACAGGCGGAGCAGGGTGACCCTGACGCCCAACACCTAGTCGCGGTGGCCTACTTCACGGGCCGGGGCACCGCTCGCAACCAGAAATTGGGCTTAAAGTGGGGCGTTCGGGCGGCCAATAACGGTAGCCCGGCCGCCCAGTTGGAAATGGGTCACATGCTAACGGAAGCGGCCCATCAGATCTTGATCACCTTATCCAAGTTTAATAAAAGCTTGGGGCCCTCGGATAAGGATTTAAACCTCCCCACTTTGTCCATCGCCAGCAAATCGGCCTTAAAGCTAGCCCGCCAAAACGCTATGGAAAAGGCCCCCAAAAACCAGCGCTACTCCCAAAACATAGTTCTCCAGGCCCAAGTTAAACTCCAGGAAGGCATCAAGTGGTACGAGAAAGCCGCCAAAAATGGGGCGCCCATGGCTTATTTTGAGCTGGCCAAACTCTATCTCCAAGGCCCACCTTTTCCTTATGACCCCAAAAAGGGTTTTCTCTACCTGGATGAGGCCGTTTGCCGCGACTACACCCCGGCCATGCTCTTAATGGCCACGATCCATTACTTGGGTCTAAACGAGGTCAGGGTCAATCGCGTTAAATCCTTCGCCATTCTGATTCGGGCCGCCTCCTTGGGGGATCCTAAAGCCGTCAACGATCTGGCCCAACTTTTGGTTTTAGGGGAAGGCCACCCGGAGGACAAACCCAAAGCCCTCCAGTTAATCTTGGAAAGGGGCAATTATAAGGACTTCGGGACCCTCTCTAACCTGACCTTTCTCCTTTATCATGGCGGTAATGGCCTGGGAAAGGACCGGGATCTGGCCGTAAAGCTCTGTCAAAAGATGATCCAAAGCGCTAAGGATCTTAGCGTTAAATCCGAATCCTTGGAAAAGTTATTGGCCACCATGCTTTCTGGGGTCGAGGCCATCGATAAAGAAGATTTTGTCGTGAAAGAAGAGTATGTCATTGTCGCCTGATTAACCTCTTATCTCCCTTTAATCGACCCAAAAATCCGCCTGGCCATTTCGCCCTTTGGCCGGGGCTAAAAAGCCCCGGCCAAAGGGCGGATCCGTCCTCTCTATTTAGATATTAGCTCATAAAATATCATAGTATTATAGAATTAATTAAACAAAACCTTTATTAAGCGCTATAAGTTTAACTTTTCATTAGCTCAAATCCCATAATCCAATTTTTTCCTTGTGATTTTTTCTCCATTGTGGTATGAAAATACCTGATCCTTCTTGGTTGATTTCTGGCGCCCCGGGCTAATTTTAAAGGCTTAGTTTAGGGTTTTAGAGTCTTTAAAAGGCTGGTCTATAGGGCTTAAGACGCTTTCGCGAGGGGCGTTTTTAAGGCTCACAAAGGCCTTAAGGCCTTAAGCTCTCTAGGGTCGCCTAAAGAAGAAAACTTTTACCTAAAATATATTATTTTATAAACTTTTTCGGTCGTTTTACGGTCGCTAAACTATTTTTTATTCCGGATCCTCTATGGCCGCCAATCCCCCCAGCGATATCTCCAAAAAAAACCAACCCACCGTGGTGGACCGCTCCCCGGAGTCGCCCCCGCCGCGGCGGCTGGCCAAAACCGTGGCCGACCGGCCCACTAGGGGTCATAACAACGTTAGTGGGGCCAGCGCCTTAACCTCTTTTCGGGGGCGGACGGTGAAGACCTTTTTGTCCTCTTGCGGGAGCGAAGCGGACATTTACATCTTAAAAGAGCCCGCGGGCGGGTTTAGCGTTTTAAGGTTGCATCGCCATGGCCGAACGCCCAAACCGGAGATTTTTCAACGTTTAGTTAAGCTCTCCCAAGAAATGAATGGGCTGGCCGTTCGAGTTCTGGAAGCCGGGTTTGACGAGGAAAGCCAAAGGTATTTTGAGATCCAGGAGTACATAACTGGCGGGGATTTAACGGGCCTCATCGCTATGGGGCCTTTGGAGCCAGCGATCTTACTCGCTTTAACCCGCGAGCTGACTGAGGCCATCGCTAAACTTCATAGTTTGGACATCATTCATAGGGACATTAAACCCGATAATATCCTTATCCGGTCCAATAACCCCTTTAAGATCGCTTTATCCGACTTTGGCATCTCCTCCCTATTGGCCCCGGACATTTCCATTAAGGAAACGCGCTTAGCCAACACCCCTTTGTACTCGGCCCCAGAGTCCTTTGGCTCCATTGTGGGGAAAGCCTCCGATTGGTGGAGCTTGGGGGCGGTTCTTTTGGAAGCGGCCATTGGCTCGCATCCTTTGGCCCGTCTTTCCTTTAACGAAGTCCTAAGGGAAATCACCACCCGGGGGCTCCAGGTCCCGGACACTTTACCGCCTGATTTAAAAATCTTACTCAAGGGCCTCTTAACCCGGGATGACCGCAAAAGGTGGCGGCACGCCGAGGCGCAGGGGTGGTTAAGCGGCGGGGCCGATATCCCTCTCCATTACGAGTCCGGGGAAATCCCCCAAGAGGAAACGCCCTACGTCATTGACGGCCAATCTTTTGAGGGGCCAGCTGAGCTCGCGGTTTACATCGCCTCCGGCGAAAACCAGTGGCGAAAGGGCCGGGAGCACTTGGCTCGCGGGTATATTAGGCAATGGCTGGAAAAGCGCGGGGCCTTGGACGCGGCCATTGAGGCCCAGGCCAACACCGACTCCCCGGACGCCGCGGCCTTTAACTTTGTCCAAGCCTTCGCCCCCCAGCTAGGCCACGTCTATTGGGGCGAAATAATCAGCTTCAATAATATCGCCTACTTTTTGGCCAACCGGACCAAAATCGGGCGAGGGCCCCAGACGATCTTAACTGACCTCCAAAACGGTCGCTTAGCCCCCTTGCCCCAGATCGCCGCTAACCATAAGCGGCCCTTTGACGAAAAGACCCAAGCCCTTTTAGCTTACGGTAAACCTTTAACCCCCCAGACCTTAGCCACCCTTTTAGCCGTGGTGGAATCTCCAGACGAGTGGTTATGGGGCGAAACTGGGCCTCCAGACACGCCAGCCAAGATCATTAAGTTTGTCTTAACCGCGGCTTGCCCCCTCATTGACAAGTCCTATTGGCGGGCCAACGTGCCAGAAAAAGCCGTGATCCCGGTGGACATTTTTGAAAATGGCTTAAACTCGGCCGCCACCTATAACGCCGGGGCCGGGCGCTTACTAAGGCTAGTTTCGGAAAACATCTTGGTCGGAAAGTACCTAAGACGCCAGTCCTCTTTAGCGGTGGAGGGTTTAGGCTTAGTTAAAGTCTCGCCCTTAACCACGGAGGAGATGGTTAAATACCGGCACTGGCTCCATTTGGACGAAAGAAGCCGCGACTTAGAGAACTTCGACTCCTTAGTGGCCATCGATGAGCTAGAAAGAGGCTCCCGCTTTAAGCTGGCCGGTCGGTTGGGCTTTATTGGCCGACTTTTAAACCCCAAGATCTGGGGCCAAGTTTTTTTGGCCTTAATCCTGATCTTAGGCCCCCTGGTTTGGGCCATTGACGGGTTACGGTTATTCACCTTGGATAACTTACCCATCCCCGATTATATTCTGGCTAATTATCGGGCCCTGGAGCGTTACGTGTTCTACGGGGCTGGGGGGCTAATCGTTCTTATCTTTCTTTTCTGGACCTTTGGCCGATTACCGAGATTTTTGCTTTTTCTGGTCCTCGGGGGGGCTGGGGGGTTCGCTCTGTGGAAGCATGGGATTAGTGTTAAACCTTACCTCCAGTACGTTAAATTTGTCGTCTTTCCTGGGTTTTGCCTCCTTTGCGTTTACCTCGCTTTCCGCGTCCGGTTGTGGCTCTTAACCCTTCTGGCCCCCAAAGCCCGGCGGATTTAAGGTTATTATGAGCGCCTATATCAAAACTGTCCTTTCCAAAGAAATCAAAGCCTGTATCGCCGCCGCCGCCAAAGCCGTGGACCAAGAGCGGGCCCGGGAGGCCGAGGAAGCCCGTTTAAGGGCCAGCGTGGAGCGTAACCTGGCCGAGCGAGCTTTAAAAGCCCAAGATTACGCCCAAGAGGTCTTAGCCGAGCTCAACCAGAAAAACCTAGCTAAGCTTGAGGGCCTGACCTTAGAGACCGTCCCCCAAATCGCGACCAAAGCTTCGAGCGCCGCGGCCCCTCAGGCCGCGGCTTCCTCCCATAGTTTCAAGGTTAACCAAACGGCCATTTATCTCATTATTGGTCTTTATGAGGAGTTAAAGGAGCTAAACGGCCCAGCGGCCGCGGCCAAGGCCCCCTTACTAACGGAGCTCAAAGGCCCAGTGACCCAAGCCCGGCTGGACTTGGTCTTGGATAGTTTTAAAGTTGCCTTAGCCAAAGAAATCACCTTAAGCGCCCGGACGGCCCTTTACCGCCGGGAGTTAGAGGAGACCTTAAGTTTACTTAAAGAGTTATCGGCCAAAGACCCCCGGGAAAGCCGGGAGTTTGAGGCCAAGGTCCTGGCCTTAATGGGCCAAAAGGTTATAGTGGAGGAGTCCATGATCTTGGTTCGGGATGAGCTTCAAACCTTACTGGAAAAAGAAGCTAAAGCTGTGGACCAGGAACTCCTACAAAAAGCCCTCAAAATCGTTCAAAAACAGCTCTCTAAGGCCGGTTACGAGGTCCAAGGCCATAATGGTCTGGCCCTGGGGCAAAACGCCCTATTTTCCGCGGGAGACCCGGATTACGTCATCCAAGGCCGTTTGGACGCCGCCGGGGAGCTGACCTTTCAACAACTAAAAGTCGCCGCCAACCGCGACGAGGCCCAGCGCGACTTAAGCGATATTGAGTTGGCCGTGGATAAAGAGCGCGCCCAAATCTTTTGCGCGGTTCACGAAAAGCTAGTTTCCGAGCTGGCTAACGCCGGGATCGACCTTAAGACCGTGGCCTTAACCCCGCCCGGGGAAAAACGGTTGCCAGTTTTAGTCAACCCCCATAAAGCCCAAGCCGGGGACCAAAAAACCGCTAAATCCCGGCGAAACACCGCCTAAAAGTTAGGCCTTAGATAAAGCCCATGAGCCCAGCTAACCCCGCCCCCAAAACGAGTTCCGTGGCCCCGCCGGCCTTAAGCTCCCCTCCGCCGGTGGACGAGGATCCCTCCAACCCTATCGACCCCAAGTGGGTAAGGGAAATCCAACGGTTTCGGGGGGTTAAATCCCAGTTTATCCTCTGGGGGAACATCCACGACATTTACCCCATCCAAGCTCACGGCCAAGTGACCGTGGGGACCTTGGAAGTTTATCTAAAAAGGATCCTGGAAGACATTGGCTATCAGTATCTCTTTCGGTTGGACCCCAGTCGTTTCGCCACCCTCTTAGGCGATCCCCAAACCGTGGGGTTTTCCCTCCCGGACAAAGACGAGACCATCACCTTAAACCGGGCCGCGGAGCTCGCTAACCAGATCGTGGCCTTAGAGGCCCCAGCGGCCTTAATCCTTCAGCATGGCTCGCGCTTAGCGGAGTTAAGGCCCCAGGAGTTACCGCGCTTTCTTTACGAGCTCTTCCGTTTGTCCATGGGGGCCAAAGCTCGGGAGGGGCGGTTTAATCTCATCTTTTGGGTCATGGACAAGGAAAACGATCTGCCCGCCTGGTACAGTCTGGATAACCCGAGGGTCCGGGTTCTGCCCATCCCGCGACCGGGCCATGACCTCCGCCGGAAGGTCTTATTAGCCGTGGGGCCCTTAATCAAAGGGTACCAAGCCCTAGCCACGGCCGAGCCGGACCGTCATCGCTCCTTAGTCAACCGCTTAATCGACCAAACCTCGGACCTATTCGCCAGCGAGCTATTGTCCATTGTCCAGCTGGCGGCCAAAGACGGCCTCCCCTTCCCCCGGATCGCCGAGGCGGCTCGCCAGTACAAACTGGGGGTGGCCGAAAACCCCTGGGCCAAACTGGATCGGGCCTCTTTAAACGAAGGCGCCGGTCGGTTGGCGGCGAAAGTCATTGGCCAAGAAAAGGCCGTTAACTTAAGCTTAGACATTATTAAACGGTCCTTTTACGATCTTTCCGGGGCCCAGTTCTCGCCCTTTGGCCAAAGGCCCAAAGGGGTCTTGTTCTTCGCTGGGCCCACGGGGGTTGGGAAAACCGAGTTGGCCAAAAGCCTCACCGAGCTCATCTTTGGGTCCCCGGAAAACTACGTCCGCTTTGACATGAGCGAGTTTAGCCAACCGCACTCGGACCAACGGTTAGTGGGGGCCCCGCCAGGCTACGCCGGTTACGATGTGGGCGGGGAGCTGACCAACGCCATTAAGCAAAAACCCTTCACCCTGGTCCTGTTTGACGAGATCGAAAAGGCCCACCCCAAGATCATGGACATCTTTCTCCAGATCTTGGACGATGGCCGCTTATCCTCGGGTCGCGGGGAGACCGTCTACTTTTCCGACGCCATCTTGGTCTTCACCAGTAACTTGGGGGTGTACCGGGAGTCCCCGGGCGGCCTTCGGGAAGAGCTGGTTAACCCCTCCATGCCCTATGAGGAGGTCAGTCAAAAGATCATCGCCGCGGTCTATGATTTTTTCCGCTTCACCTTGGGCCGACCGGAGATCTTAAACCGCTTAGGCCCAAACATTGTGGTTTTTGACTTTATTAGACCCAAAGAAGCCCATCTTATCTTTGAAAAAGCTTTAAACAACGTCTTAACTAAACTTTTGGCCTCCCACAAAATCGCCATCACGGTCGATCCCGAAAGCCTTATGACCTTATCGGCCTTAGTGACTAAAGATCTCTCCATGGGCGGTCGGGGCCTGGGGAACGCCTTGGAGGAGCTTTTTGTTAACCCGCTTTCGAGGGAGCTCTTTCGGGTGGAGGCTAAAGCTGGCCAATACGCTTGCCAGATCGAGAAAACCGAGGGCTCATGCGCTTTACGCCTAATCTCAAGTGGAACCTAACTAAGCTTAACTTAGGCTATATCCACGCCCCTTTAACGGCTTTGGGCCCGGGCCGCCGGGTAGGGGTCTGGCTGTGCGGTTGCGCAAGGAATTGCCCGGGTTGCTTATCGCCGGAGTTCGCCGACTTTAAGGCTGGCGAGGCCCTGACCGCGACCAATCTGACGCGGATAGTCTTGGATCTGGCTAAGAAGCATAGACTTTCGGCGGTGACCATTTCCGGCGGGGAGCCCTTCGCTCGGCCGCGGCCTTTAAAAACCTTGGTCTCGGGACTCAGATCCGGCGGGATTGAGGATATCTTGGTCTACACTGGCTATTGGGCTTATGATTTAACCGAGGAATTTCCCTGGATCGAAAAGTATATCTCCGCTTTGGTGGATGGGCCTTTCGAGCGCCAAAACCCCTCAAAAGAGATCTTCCGGGGCTCCGACAACCAATCGCTCAACATTTTCGAATATCGCGACTATTTCATCACTAGAAGTTATCTTAATTGGAAGAAAGTGGAAAAACGCCAGGCCCAAATCGTGGTGGACCCTGACCTGCGTCTCCGTATCCTGGGGATCCCAGGGCCTGGGGACTACGATCACCTTTTTGAGCCTTTCCCGACACCGCCTCCAGAGGACGAGCCAACCGCCTAAGGGGAGCCATTAGCCCGCCCCCTTGGCTCCAGTTTTCGCCCTAGACCTAAGAACCCCTTGAAACCCTCTTTTAAAATTTATATAATGATAAAAATTATAAAGTTAAGGGCGGTCCTGGCTGGCCCTAACCTTAAGCTGGCCTTAGCTAAAGTTTGAGTTATTGTTGTATAATTATATGTAAATTCAACCTACGTGAGATCAGTCCATGAGCCCTAAGCCCAAAAAATTTAACCTCGTTGGTCCTGGCGACCCTGAGGCCCATTACCTCTTACCGCCTTTTAAGCGGCTACCGGACATCCAAGACCTCATAAACCACGGAGATTATTTCGTCCTCCACGCCCCCCGCCAGTCCGGAAAAACCACGACTATCAAAGCCGCGGTGGAGGCGATAAACGCTAAAGGCGAGTATTGGGCTCTCTACTGTTCCCTAGAGGACGCGCGAATGGTCACCGACCGAGACGAAGCTATGGGCGTGATAGTCGGCCTTCTGGATAAGGCTTTAAAAGAGGCCAATCACTTAGGCTTAGAGGCGACCTCCTTGGCGGAGGCTTTAAGGCGATATTACGCGACCCCTTTCAGAGACGGCCCCGATGTCAAAATATGGCTGAAAGTTCTTTGCGGTAAGCTCGATAAAGGTCTCGTCATTTTCTTTGACGCGGTTGACCGCCTGGCGGAAGACCCTCTTCTGGGTTTTTTGTCCAGCTTAAGATATGGCCACGCGATAAGGAGCCATAGCCCCTTTCAGCTCTCCATCGCCCTTATTGGCGAGCGCAACATCCCCAAACGCCAGCTTGAAATATTGTTCGAAAAGCGTCTCTTGGACCACGCCGCCCCTTTTAACATCGTCACCGAGGTTCTAACTCTAGCCAACTTCACCCTGGAAGAGGTTAAGTCCCTTTACGCCCAACATACCGCGGCCACGGGGCAAGTTTTTGAGGACGCGGCGACCCAAAGGGCTCATTACTGGACCGATGGGCAACCTTGGTTGGTTAACGCTCTAGCTCACGAAGTTAGCGAAAATATCCTGGGCCAAGATTATAAGGCGCCCATAACCCCGGGTCTAATCGACCAGGCGGTCGATAACCTCTTTGATCGTAAGGACGGCCACCTTGATTACCTAAAGTCGCGCCTTGGCGAGTCGCGAGTCCAAAGAATCATTACGCCTCTGCTGACCCCAGGAAAAACCAAAAATCCGCCGAGCGCTAACTCTATTGACCCAGGCTTTGTCCACCACTATTGTCATGATTATGATTACAGTTTTGAGCTGGGTCTAATTAAAGTCGAACTCCACCGTACTGAGGTCGCCAATCCTATCTACGCCCGCTTAATAACCGAGTATTTTGGGCGCGACCTAAAATAGCCGCTTACGGCTTAGTTAAGCCGAAAATATTTCCTTTAGTCAACGCGAGATCGATCCATGAGCCCTAAGCCCAAAAAATTTAACCTCGTTGGTCCTGGCGACCCTGAGGCCCATTACCTCTTACCGCCTATAAAGCGGCTACCGGACTTCCACGACTTCATAAACCACGGATATTATTTCGTCCTCCACGCCCCCCGCCAGTCCGGAAAAACCACGGCTATCAAGGCCGCGGTGGAGGCGATAAACGCTAAAGGCGAGTATTACGCTCTATACTGTTCCCTAGAGGACGCGCGAATGGTCACCGACCGAGACGAGGCCAAGGGCGTTATAGTCGGCTTTCTGGATAAGGCCTTAAAAGAGGCCAATCACTTAGGCTTAGAGGCGACCTCATATTATGACGCTTTTAGGCGATATTACGAGATCCCTTTTGGCGATAGCCCCGATGTCAAAATATGGCTGAACTTTCTTTGCCGCAAGCTCGATAAAGATCTAGTCATTTTCTTTGATCAGGTTGACCGCCTGGCGGAAGACCCTCTTCTGGACTTTTTGTCCCAACTAAGAACGGGCCACGCGATAAGGAGCCATAGCCCCTTTCCGCTCTCCATCGCCCTTA
>JAISRZ010000056.1 GCA_031273455.1 Deltaproteobacteria bacterium
GACTACGCCGGCCCCCAAGCCTTCCAGCGCTCAAAAGCCTTCCAAGGCTCAAAAGTCCGCCAAAGCTCAAAAGCCTTCCACCGCTCCCAAGAAAGTCGCCAAACCCAAACCTCTCCATCCGCCGATAAACGACGCGGCTAAAGCCAAATTAAGGGAGTCAATGACCGATTTAGCCGATAAGGCTTTACGCCAGATCCAAAAGCAATACGCCGATAAGTATAGAGGGGCGGGTCAACCGGTTATCATGGTCGCCTTGGTCATGGCCAGACGGACTTTCGTTTTAGCCAAGTTTGAGACATTAGAGTCTATAAAGGAACCAAAAGAGTAATATATGGCGGCTTTAACCGCCAATTATAGGATACTGGGCCTTAAAAGCTTAATGTTTCTAGCCTTATAGTTCCACGCTTAGCTAAATTAGCGAAATAGCTCTGAACTATAAGTCCTTTTGATGACGACTTAGGGATTTGGCGTCGCGGGGATATATTCTCGCGTTAATAGCCGGACCAGTGACTATACTCAGCGTCAAAAGGATTTATCGCTTCCACCCAAAAATTAGGCAAACCTGACTCTGATTTCCTCAGTCGAGGTGACTGGCCGTCCTTTTTACAGGTCGAAATTCTTTTTCCAATCCGTAGGAGACTTGGAAATAGCCCGAATTAGAGGCCCCAGCCGTTGTCACCCCAGAGGAAGGCGCGGTGAAAGCCCCGCTGGTCATTCCCCCAAGTGGCCGTGGTTAGTCCATAAACTGAGAGTTTGTCAGCTATCCCCGTAGGGGTGAGTTGAGATCCACCCATTCCGCCCCGAAGCGCCAGCGACCGGGGTAACCTAAGCCCATATTGTCTCCCGTAAGGAAGGCGTTAACGCGCTTTCCCTTAGGGATTAGAGCGATAAAGTCCGTTGAGCCTTGGGTTTGACCCGGAGCCAGGTTGAGCTGGGGCGGCTCAGCCCCTACCACTCTTGGGACATGGCGAATCCGAATTCCTGATCGAAAGTCTGAATGGCGGCTTCATTAACGTCACAAATCTCGCTAAAGTCGCGGTCTTGTCCCTTAATGCCCTTACCACGCAAATAATCAAGTATACGGGCGGCGGTTTCAAGTTCCGCGAACAGAAAATTTCTTGTCGCGGCGTAAGTTGGCTGGCTCGCTGATTCGCACTGAAAACGCAGGCAATGTAAATAATGCCTAAATGAGTCACCCTCTTTATAGTTGGTGGACGATGGCGTCGCCCCCTGGAAGAGAACAGAGCTGGACCCATTATCCATTTCTTTGGGAGTAACCATGGTCATAAGAATGTTAACTCGATGAGCGACATCAAGATAGGTTACCTTGAATTCGGTGAGCGCTAGTGGATAATAGTACCAAATCGAGCGCCGACTTGGACCATCGCTCTTGGTAGTCTGGCGATGTTTCGATTTAAACCAACGGACATTCTGATAGTTTCCCGAAGCTATCGCGTCACATTTGGCCAGCGCCAGCGGCAACATTTGCTGATTAGCGTAGCCGACAATGACTTCTTTTCCGGTCCGCTTTATTCCAGCGACCAGCGACATTAAATTGGCCATCCATATAGGTTGGTCAATGAGGTAATACGGTTCTGGGCGTTCGCTGACAATATAGACACCGTCAATGTCCCAACGCTCAGCGTAATGAATGATGGCTTCGACCTGAAAATCATCTAAAAGGACATCTTTACCCAGGGCGACTGTCTGAATCAGACGTCGCTTAGGCGCCATTTTTCTTGATAGGCTGGCGATTATTCCTTGATATTTTCCCCAACGCTCATCAATCCTGTTAATAATTCCAGATGGAAGAATGAACGCGTCAGAAAAGAGTTTGGCATTAATATCGGCGAGATTAGATAGTAATTCTTCTAAATCTCTTGATTCAAGGTAAGTAAAATCTGACTGTGGCCAGTAGTCGTGTTTTTGAAGATTCTTTTGGTTATTTAGTGGATAATACAACTGTGGATCGAAAAGAACTTTACCACCCACCTGGCGCGTTTTTTCCGCGAAAGAGAAAAGTTTGTCTGTCGGATAAATATTCTGGGGGCTCATAATTACAGTAGCGCCACCCCATGTTTCGCTTAGCTCTTGGCACAATTTATTCATAGAACGCCCCATTTGTAAGTATAATTTCATATATTACCATCTTTGTATTGAAGTGTAGACAACGTCCCCGATAACCAAGCCAGGGCTTGCGTCGCGTTGTTGGGACGACGCGATGGATACTTACCCATGAGGGAACTGAGTAACCCCATAAACCGCCGCTGGGTATCCCCTGGAATTTGAAAGCTGAACGGAGTTATTGTTTCTGTTCGCTGGAGAATATCTAGGGAACTCACCGCGCCTGTTCTGAAAGGATTTTCGCCTGTTAAACACTCATAGGTCACTACGCCTATAGAGAACAAGTCAGCTCGCGAGTCAATATAGTTTTTCAAATTATTGTACTGTTCTGGCGCGGCGTATCCCGGCGAGCGCGGGCTAATAAGCTCTCCTAATTTCGTGAGCGAAGGAGCGCCGAGCGTTCTAGCGATACCGAAGTCAAGGAACCACGCTTTCCCATCAGCTGACAAAATGATATTCTCTGGCTTTAGGTCACAATGGACTATTTTCTTTTTTTCAAGTCGCTGAATAAACGACAGCCCTCGCTCTAAAAAGCCGACAGCTTCTTTAAGCGTGAAGCGCTCTTCGTGAATAAGGCGGTTACGCAAATCCTGACCGTTGATTCGTCGCTCAATGACATATAGCGTGTCAGAACCAACATAATTAACGTGTCCTATGTCAAAAATTTTCGGAACGCAATCAAAATCCACTTCCCTACTAATATCTATTTCACGCTGAGAACGGGCGTCAGTTTTGAGGAAGAGCTTTAAGACAATCTCTCCGTGTTTCGGATGCGTCGCACTATAAACGATTTTTTGCCCGCCACGAGCTAATGGCGACACATTAGAGAACGTGGCCACTAAATCATTAAAATCACGCATATCGCGCCCATCTTTGATAAGTTATTGATTTACCCATCCACTCTTTTGAACTGGAGCGAGATATAGCTTGAGGGCGACTCGAATCGCTTCGCTTCAATAATCCGCTAAAATCGCTGGCCTATCAGGAATCAGCCCCTTGAGGGACGGTTACCAGGAAAGAAGTGGGTCATAAAACAATAAATAACTTGTAAAGGAAATTTATTTACAGCCCTATGGTAAAAGCGTTTTCAGGGAATTACGGATAATTCCCAACGGATTCGCTGGTCTTAGGCGCCGGTAAATATTTATATTATTATAACACCTGATATGAATTTATCAAGATCCGCTCACCCTAAGGCTAACCAGTTGTTTAGATTAAACTGGAAAAACCACTTTAAAATGGAACGGCGGATCGAACCTCTGAGCGCCGGTTAAGAACCTCTGGCCCGATTTTGGAATTATCACTAATTTTTATATAAACGTAGTAAATTCATATTTTCACATTTTAATAATAACTATTTTTGTATATTAACTCATAAAATATTAAATTTCTTTTAATTTTTGTAATTTACCGAAGATTGCGCCCTCTTGTATTAGACTGGAAATTTTCACCTGCCCTTTTTCGCCCTTTAATCGCGCCTCATTCTCTTCTCTAATCCTAGCCGCCCCTAAAGATCGCTTTAACCTCGCCCCTAACCGCCTCTGCCCTCCTTTTAGGCCCTTTACGCCTTCCCAGCCTGTTTCTGACGCCTCGAAATGTCCAGAAAGTGACGGCTTAATTTGTCATAATTTTGACGGAAACTCTGTCCGAGACTTTCAACAGCCGATAAGAGCCCTAAATAAGCTAAATATTGACTTTACGTCCTTTTTATAAGCTAAAGGGGGTTTGGCGCTGAGCTTTCCAGAACAGTCTTAAGATACGCCGGGGATTTAGGGGTCTTTAAACTAAATGTTTAAAGTTAGGACGATAATAGGGTTTTTTTGATTTTTCCTGTTTTTAAAGGAGCCAAAAACGCCCCGTGTTTAAAAGATTTAAGTCTTGGCCACGCTGGAATAGCCCTCGGACTAATTAAGTGTTTTATGGGCTTCCCATTCCCCAACCCCCAGAGAGCGATAGGGCGGTTTTTTCCCTTTTAGCCCCAACCCAACGCTTGGCCAGCTTTTGGCTATATGGTTTAACGGTCCCTTTGGTTAAGGGACATTTTTGCCGGGTCGTTAGGCTCATAAACTAGTTAGGTTAACCTCATTTTTGGCCGTCAAACCGCCTTCGCGGGTTAGCCGGAACCTAACTTTAAAGTTTTTAGGGGTTAAGGAACCCCTTAAATCGTAAGTAAAAGAGCGGTTTCGCTCTAAAGACCCTTTAGGAACCCCGAGATTTATGGCATATCGTTTGCTAAAGACATACTTGACCTTCCCGCCCGAGATGGGGGTTCGGTGGATTGACTATTAAACCCGTCCATTTCGGCACTTAATCAGAAGAGGTGGCCTTATGCCCGATCCCAAGGTCAGCGTCATTATTTCGACCTATAACCGGCCTCAATACCTCCACGAGTCCATCCAGTCCATCCTCAACCAGACCATGAGCGACTGGCAGCTTATCGTCTTAAACGATGGCGGCGTGGACGTCCAAGGAGTGGTGGACAAGTTCGCCGACCCCCGGATCCTCTACGTCCATGACCCGGTCAACCGCGGGGCGGCCTTTCGTCGTAACCAGGGGATTGAGCTCGCTAAAGGCGAGTATATCTGCTACCTGGACGATGACGACACCTTTTACCCCAACCACTTCTCTTCCCTTTCTAAAGCTCTGGACGATAACCCGGAGGCTGGTTTAGCTTACTCCGACCTTTACGCCGCCTCCTCGGTCTCGGACAACAAAACTGGCCGTCGGCATATTCTGGACAAACAGATGATGGTCTCGCGGGACTTTAACCGGGAGTTCATGTTCCACTATAACCACGTCCTCCACGTTAGCTTAATGCACCGGCGCTCGGCGGCTTTACGCGTGGGCGGGTTCGCCAATGACGTTAAGGTTTTGATTGAGTGGAGCTTAACCCGGCGCTTGGCCTTTATTTATGACTTTGTCCACGTGGAAGTCCCCACGGGGGAATACCACTTGGCCATCTTCAAATCCGACCGTATCTCGGTTAGAGAGCGCCGGAACCAGGCCTCCTACCAGCATAACTTAAGAAAGATCCGTTGTAACCTGCCTCCAGAGCCCTGGCCGAAAATCGAGCGGATCGATCTACTGTACTTAGTGGAGCGTTGGGGGCCCAAGCTTAACCAGCACCTTAGGGAGATCATCGATAACTTTGATTACCCCATGAGGATTAAGCTCGTGGCCAATGGGGCCGGTCTTAGTCTCGATGAGGCCAAGGCTAGCTTAAAAGAGCTTAACGAGCTCAAAAACATTGAGATCGTCCGGATCCCTCAAAGGATTCCGCCTTTAATGGCCTATCGGAAAGCGGCCCGCTTATCCAACGCCAAGTACCTCTTTTTAGTGACCTCGGCTCTGCAGGCGGTTAAAGCCCCCCGGCGTCTATTCGCCAGCGTGGATCTATTCACCGAGAAAGAGGATCTTCACTGCGTCCGTTGGGGCGTGGAAGGCGAGGAGAAGAGCCAGTTTGAGTGCTTAATCAACCGGGACTACTTCTTAACCCACACTAAACCTGGGGGGCACCGGGTGGTTAACGTCCAGGGCGTGACCGTGGCCCCGCCCAAGGGCTTTAAGTTTGACATTATGTACGCCGAGTACAATCGGTTACTTCGGGCCAAGGAGTACGATAAGGCCGGGGCCATTTTGGACTCCATTCTGACCGAGCGGAAAGGGTTCCCGCACATCCAGTACCTCATTAACGACCTGGAGAAGATCTGTCTCCAGAACAAAAACTACGAGCGTCTGGAAAAGGAAAGCTTAGCTCTAATCGAACGCGGCTACACCCCGGACAACTACTTACGGCTGGCCCGGATCTATAAGGCCCAAGGTCGCTGGCCCGAGCTACTGGAGGCCGGGGCCAAAGCCATGGAAGCTTTAGGGCTGAAGTTTGAGGACTTTGAGGCCGACTGCTTCCCCTTCCGTTTAGGGATGGAGCTTAACACCTTCACCTTATTTATGGACATGGGCCAAGCCTCTTTGGAGCTAAAGGACTACGGTGGGGCCGCTCGGTACTACCATCTGGCCTCCAAGCTCAAATCCAACAGCCATAAACCCTTCTTGGGCTTTTCTAAAGCCTACATGGAAGCCGGTTTCCTGGATCGGGCCGAGCAAGCCCTGGCCCGGACCCCGCAACCTGGGGGGAGTAACGATCCCGAGTCCTTACGGATCATGGCCGGGATCTGCCGGAAGCGGAAAAACTTGCCCCTGGCCTTTGAGTGCCTGAAAAAGGCCTTTGAAAAGGGCCCGGAAGACGAGAACAACGTTGATCCCTTCTACTTCGCCGGAGCCGGTCTTGGCCGCTGGGAGGAGATGGTCGATCCTTTGAAGAACTTTGTCCTCCACAAAGAGGACCACCCCGGGGCCTACGCCCGCTTGGCCTCGGTCCACTTTAACCTCAAAAACGAGTTTTTAGCTCGGGAGTCGGCGGAAAAGGCTTTAGCCCTGGATCCCAAAAACCCAGTGGCCAAAAGCATCCTCGAGCGGATCAAGAAGAACGCCAAAAACGACCCGGAAAGCGCCCAGAAGCTGGCCGAAGGCGAAACTTTGGGTCTGGATCTCAACCCCGAGCTTTTACCCGGCTTACTGGAATCCACCCCGATTGTCTGGTGATAAGTTTAGCCGCTTAACCCTTAAGGGCCTTAAGGGCCATTGGTCTTAAAGCCATTGGGCCTTAAGACCCTTAAGGCCATTAAGGCCGTTAAAACCGTTAAGACCGTTAAAACCGTTAAGACTGTTAGCCTCAATAGCTAGGCTTAGGGGGCTTAAACCCTAGTCTATTAAAGGTTTTAGCCCCCTAGCCGATATTAAATTAGGAGCGGCGTTAGATTCGCTTCTGATCTTAGTTGTTTAGTTATAGTTAAACTTTAAGTCGCCCTCATCTGAAGGATAATACCTATGGCAAGCACCACAGGAGTGATCTCCGGCAGCATCAAGTGGACCGGCCTGGCCTCAGGCACGGATTTCGCCTCGGTGGTTGACAAATTAGTGGCCATTGAGCAGCGGACCATCACCCGCCAAGAGAACTGGAAAGCTGAGTGGCAAGAGAAACTAACCGCCATCACTGGTTTAAACACCCGGTTAGTCTCTTTAAAGCTGGACGCCGAGTCCAAGGATATCCGGAGCGAATTGCTCTCCCGCTCGGCTACGGTTAGTAACCCGGAAGTCTTATCGGTCATTAACACCAGCACGGCCTCTTTAGGCTCTTACGACATCGTGGTGGGCGAGAAGATTGAGGAGAAGCTGGCCTCAAGGACCTTTAACAACGCCGACGCGGTGGGCGGAACCTCCATCACCATCACCATTGGCGGGACTAAATCCATTACCTTGGATGGGGTCAGCTTAGGCGTGGGCGGAACCCCAGCCATTGGGGAGTATAACGTCGATGGGACCATCGATGATTTGGCTGACGCCATTAACGCCGCCGTGGCCGATTCTGGCTTTAACGTGGACGCCCTCAATATTAAGGCCGAGGTCTTAGCCGATAAAACCCGGGGCTCGGACACTTATGAGCGCTTAGTCATCACCTCCCTGGACGGGGGCTCGGCCAACCGTATCACCGTGGTCGATGGCGATGGGACCGCGGGCTCGGAGTCCAATCTATTTTTAGGCCAAAACTACATCGATGAGCCGGTTTACGGGTCTTTTTTAGGCTCGGACATCGTGGTCGGTATTGACCCCACCTCGACCTACACGGGGGCGGTCAATAAGTCCTTCACCTTTATGGCCACGGGCTCTGGGGTGTTAGGGACCGATGACTTGGAGTTTCAGTGGGCCGACACGGAAGGGCACACCGGCAAAATCACCGTTTTAGCCAGCGATTGGCAAGCCGATAACAATAAGGTCTATGAGGTTTTTCAGGGGTTAAACATCACCTTTGGTTTTGGGAGCTCGGGGGGCACCGGTCGGGTTATCGCCAATGAGGCTTTTTCCATTGACTGCCAAGCCCCAATCCTCCAGCAAGGCCAAGACAGTGGCATGGCTCAGACCGCTAAACTGGTCCATCAAGGCTTTAGCGACCAGATTAGCCCCTTATCGGACAGTGGGTCCTCGGTCTTTGTGTATGAGTACCAAGGGATGGAGTATAGCGTCAACGTGGCCGCCCAGGCCAGTTTAGGCATCTTGGTTGACGCCATTAACAGTGACACTAATAACCCTGGGGTCACGGCCAGCGTGGTTAACGACGGTCAAGGCACGGCTACCTCTTACCACCTAGTCTTAACTGGCAATAGCACTGGGGCCGACTCCACTTTGGTTATCTCCAGTAAGACCACCTTACCCAACTTCGCGGCCGAAAATTTTAGTTTAGCCCGGGCCGCCTCCAACGCCATGGTTAAAGTCGATGGTTTTCCCGCCGACGCCAGCACTTGGCTCCAACGCCGGAACAATGAGGTGGCTGACGTTATTGATGGCTGCGTCTTCACCCTAACCGGCGTGGGTAGCAGCACGGTCAACGTGGCCAATGACGCCACGGCCATGCGGGATAAAATCGTCCAGTTGGTGGAATCGGTTAACTTCTGTAAGACTTATATCTTGGAGTACACCAAGTGGGGTGGGTCCAACTTGGTGACGGAAATGAGCGAGACCGGCGAAATCACCACCAGCCGAGAAACCGCTAACGGCATCATGATTGGTAACTATGGCTTCCAGATCGCCCAGTCGGATCTGGATAAAATCATGAACTCCAACATCGTGCCCTTTTCCAATGACCCGTCTCTAACCACTAAAGAAAAACTGGAAAAGCGGCAACAGTACTTTGACGATAATGGTCTGGTGTACAACTGCTTAGCCGACATTGGCATCACTTCGGATCCGGATAACCAAGGTCTTTACACGGTTGAGCAGTCTAAGTTACTGGAATGTATCAATAAAAACCCGGAAGCCGTTATTAAGCTCATCACCTTCACCGATGAGTACACCGACATCGGGGCGGATGGCGAACCCGAGCAGGTTTACATTCGGGGCATGGCCCAAGAGCTAGCTTACCAGTTAAACCTCATCACCAGCGAAGACGATATTTACGATGATGAAGGGAACATGATCCAGAAGGGTAAAGGGATCATGGTGACCCTTTCGGAGAACTACCAGTCCATTATTGAGGGCATTGACGCCAAGATCACCCGGGAGGAAAGACGAATTGAGCAGGTTAAAGCTCGTTTAACGGACAAGTTTAACCGCTTAGAGACCTCCCTCCAGGAGCTAGAGTCCATGCAGGCTCAGTTAGAGTCCTCAATAGAGTCCCTAAAGAGCGGCTCCAGTAGCGAATAACCATTTATTTTAACCACCCCTAACCGGGCTTAGACCCTAAATAGGTCCCCTATTGGTCTAACGCCCATTTTAGACGCGAAAAGAGGTCCATAATGAACGCCTACGGCAGTGAGATTTACCGGAAAACCCAGGTCACCACGGTGGACAAAGGCCGCCTCATCATCATTCTGTATGAAGGAGCCATCAAGTTTATCCGCGAGGCCCAGAAGGCTCAGGAAGCCGGGGACATTCCGGCCAAGGCCAACGCCATTAACCGGGCCCTGGATATCATCGCCGAACTAAACCAGTCCTTAAACATGCAGGAGGGTGGGGAGATCGCCATTAACCTCCGGCAGATTTACAAGTTCTGGAATGAGCACTTGTTAAAGGCTAAGGTCCACCGCGATGGTTTGGGTCTAGCGGACGTGGAAGCCATGATGACCTCCATGGCCGAGGCTTGGGAAGTGGTCTGTCAGGACCCCGAGGCCAATAAAGTCGCCCCCAAGGAGACTGCGGAGAATATTGGCGGAGCGGCTAGGACCCTTTAGGTTAGAGGTTAGAGAGCCTGAACTAGAGGGCCAATAATAGCGCGTTTATGGCCCACAAGTCTAGGGAGGATTTTGGGCTTAGCCGCTCTATCAAGAGAACGTCAGTACTGGGCTAAGGCGCCGCTTAACGCGGTTCCTTGGCCTTTTTGTTTAAGCCCCTCGTCATTAAATCACTTAAGATTCCCTGGTTCAAGAATGGCCAAAGACCGTTTCCTTTCGCTAAAGGCTTGGTCTTAGTCGAGCCATTTATTTAATCCTAAGATAAGATTATTTAACTTTAATCAGTAATATTAATTTTATTCATTAGTATAATAATAATGATGACCTTAAAAAATATTATTAGCTAGTGATATTATGTCAAATATATGGTTGTTATGACGCTTATGGCGGGGAAGAATAGATTTTTATGGGTAATGGATAAGCTTAGAAGCCCAAAACCCCCGGTCCAGCTAAAGCCGAACCGGGGGTATGGTTAATTGATTGAAATTATAGATTAGAAGCTAACAGTTAAAGCCGAAACCCAAGCGAAGGTGTCTTTGGGGTCTTCAAAAACTAAACGATCATTTTTGATCTCCAAGTTTTTATAGGCTTTCCCGTTAAACATATAGCCAAACTGGGATTCAAAAGAAACGTTGTCGATAAGATCGATATGAACGCCAAGGTCAATTTCCACGCCCAAATTTTTATCTTGGGTAGGAACCTCTACACCAAATTCCTTCCTAACCCACTTTTTAGTCCAATAAGGTTCAACTAAACGGAAAAAACCAAGCCCGTAGTTAACTTTAATTTTATCAGTAAAGGAATGGTTACCCAAAATACCGATACCCCAATGGTTGGAACCATCACCTAGGATACCGCGATCATCTTGAAGGTATACCATTGCGGATCCAGCGCCCCAAGCGGAAAAATCATTATAAGATGAGACCCGATTAGGTAAAGTATTTCCATAATAAGCGACTAAAAATGGCGCGAAATCACCCATATTAACTAAATCATGTGTAGTTTTCTTACCAGTTTCATCATATCGCTCATCAACATTTGAGCCATCCGCGTACCAGGCCATTAAATTGATATCGCCGGCCCCATAGTTATAGTTACCCTCAAGGTAGAAACCGAGTCCTTCTTGTTTCTCTTTATACTTGACGTTATCATTTACATCTCGCCAGGTCGCTTCGCCCCAACCAATTTTTCCTTCAAAGCGGACAGAAAAGGCTCCCCAAGTTTGCGTTACAGCGGGGTTAATGAAGAAGGCGTAATCTTTAACTCTTTCATCCTCTAAAGTCGGTGGGTTGTTATCATAATCATACTCGTCAGTCATATCCCGAACATATTCGAAATTGATCGCCACGCCGCCATCGGTCCATTGATAAAAAGGCTCAACCCCAAAACGGTCTTTATCCACATCTTTATATCTGTTTGGAGTATCAGCGTTTGGATCCTGCGTTTCGTCCTTAGCGTAGTAAACATTGATCCCAAAACCATTATCGAACTTCTTTGTATATGAGATACCGTCAACTACGCTTGAATTATCAAAAGGCAGAGTATAAATGTAGTCGCCACCATAGCTATAACCAAGAGTGGCTAAACCTTGATGGCTAGTGGGAAACTCTTCTTCCAGGCGACCTATGCTAAGTGCGCCCCAATCCTGAGTGATGGTGGCGTAAATGGCCCTGGTGTAAACTTCGGCCGCGTTAGAGTTGCCTTGTGTAGCCACACCCCAACGGACATAGTCAGGAGCCCTAAATGACCAATGAACCAAAACGTCATCGTTAGGCTTAAAGTCTACGCCAAAGTGGAGCCGACTCTCAAAAAATGAGTCCGATTGGGCATAGTCTTTTTCACTCGCCCGGTTAAAGTTGTACAAATTGTGGTGAAGGACTATCAATTTACCTTCAAAATCGATCTTAGACGCCGCCATAGCGGGAACAGCCATCGCCGCTATAACGAGACAACAGACCAAAACAGCCAATTTCCTCATCAGTTTCTCCTTGTCATTACTATTTGCTATGGAAGTCGCGCCCCTTACTCCAATCGCTCAGAACCGCCCAAGATCCTGACCGCTGGGCTAAAGAATCCATAATTGGAAAACTCTAACAGAATAAGGTGGCGAAATATCCTAGCGCCCAAAAAACATCGACCTATTTTAATGATGTAAACAAAATAATACAAGAAAAAAAATCGGCTTTCATAGGCCAGATCTTTCTTACGAATATTTCTTATGTTACAAGCAATAACCACGCCAATTGGATAATAGGAAAAAGTATTGTAATTTCAAAGTGTTATCGTTTTGCCCTCTTGTCATCTCAGGCAATCGTAGCCTTTTTGCCACAAAAACCTACGCAAGCGCTGCTTTTTTGAAACTAGACTAATAGTTCATATTTTAACCACTAACTCGCTAAAAATTATTGATGTTCATGTTAATTTATCTGAAGTAATTTTAATATTTTTTAAAACATGCTAAACATTTTTAATTACAATATTATCATTAAATTAGTACATATAAAATTTCTTGTTAAATTTATAGTGATTTTTACCGTATTTTTGGATATAAAAATCAAAAACCCCCGCTCCTGATATCAGAAGCGGGGGAATATTATAAAAGATTAGCTTTATTAAACTAACCTTTCATCAAGTTTTAGAAGGAGAACTGCAGGGCGTTCAACCAGGCGTAGGTGTCTTTAGCGTCCTTGTAAGGAATAGCCGTGGTACCCCGACCATTTCGCCAAGCGTCGCCATTGAACATGTAGCCGAACTGAGTTTCATAAGTTACGCCTTGAAGTAACTGAACCCTCAAGCCCAAGTCAACTTCCACGCCTAGATCTTTATTCTGGCCTATATACTCTTCTTCAACTAACCTAAAGTATCCAATACCCCAATTGAACCTAATTTTATCGGTAAAATTATGGTTTCCTAAAAGGCCAAGGCCCCAATGGTTTGAACCAGACTTTGAGCCTCTAGTTCCAAGGGCGCCCCTTCGAGACCCGCCATTGCCATACCTTGATTGACCATATCTATCAGTGTCATCTCCTAAACGGCTAACTCTACTACCTAAGGTCTGTTCGTAATAAGCGACTAGGAATGGAGCGAAATCGCCCATGTCGACCAAATCATGAGTCTTTCTATGCCCGTTCTTATCCCACTTTGATTCTTCTAGAGAGGAGCCATCAACGAACCAGCCCATCAGGTTGACATCGCCAGATCCATAATTGTAGGTCGCCTGGAGATATAAACCAAGACCTTCAGTATCTTCTTTTCGGCGGGTTATATTGTTATTATAATCTACAATATATGTTTCATGTTCTCCCCAACCGATTTTCCCCTCAAAACGAATAGTAAAGTCACCCCAAGATTGCATCACAGCTGGATTAAGAAAAAAGGCGTAATCCTTTCTTGTTAAATTTCTATCAACTTGAGTAGTAGGAGGATTATTTCCAGCTATAGGAGCGGCACGATTAAGGTCAGTCATGTTACGGCGGTACTCTATATTAAGGGTAGCTCCACCACCATCCCACTTAAAAAAAGGCTCTACGCCAAAACGATCGTAATCAACATCTTTATCTCTGTAATTGTAGTCAGGGGCAGTATCTTGCGTTATGCTTTTAGCGTAATAAACATTAACTCCAAATCCATTATCCATATTGTAGGTATAAGAGATACCATCAACAACGTCTTTGTAGTCAAAAGGATTAGCGTAGATGTAAGTTGTGCCGTAAGTGTAACCCAAAGTTTTCAACCCATTCATGACGGTGGGGAAAGTTTCTTCCAAACGGCCTATCGACAGTTGCCCCCAATCCTGGGTGATGGTGGCGTAAATGGCTCTGGTGTAAACAACGCCCGCGTTGGATGAGCCCTGAGTAAAATTATTAGATCCAGAGCTTGCCCCCCAACGGACAGCGTTAGGAGCTCTTAAGGTCCAATGAATCAAAACATCATCAGAGGGCCGAAAGTCCACGTTCACATTTAAGCGATGCTCGAAGAACGAGTCGGACTGCACATAATCGCTTTCCGCAGCCCGGTTAAAGTTCACTAGGTTGTGGTGGAGTATCCTATACCAACCACTAACATCGATCTTGGAAGCCGCTTGAGCCGGCATGGAAAGGCCCAAAGCCAGCATGGCGCCCAAGGCCAGCGTCAATAACTTTTTCATCAGTTTCTCCTTAGTCAGAAAAAGCGCGTGTATTGCCCAAAATCCACCCGCCCGTGATTGCCCAATCCCGGGTATTAGGTGGAACTAAATTTTTGACGATTCGATGGACCCTTGGCCCATTAAAATTTCTAAACGAAGTATAACCCAATCAAAAAATATATACAAGCCCTATTCGTTCTTTTTTAGAAAAAAACTTCTTTCCTTATTTTAAAAGCTTAAGCGTGTTAGAGCGAAACACCGATCAATAAAAAATCCAATAATTTCAAGTAGTTATTTTTATCATTTTTAGCTCTCCCTCATTACTTACCGGGGAGATCTTATCAATTCGCTAACAAAAATTTTACTTCACGCGCTCGGCAGATCTAAGAAAAATCCCTTCAGTCCCAGACAATTCACGATTCTGGTCAGACTTTAGAGGTTAGTCGGTAAAAGAAAACGGCCTCATTAATTCTTTAAAATTAGCCTTTATTTATATTTATTAGTCATTAATAAAAATAAATTACAAGGCTTTAAACCTTAAACCACTTTTTCCAAAGAGCCTTTTAGGGATTCTATTTTTCCGAGCGAGTTTAATTTTGATCCCAAGGCGAACATTGTAGACGTTCTTTTTTACTACGTGGCGTTGGGAGCTAGCTTATTTGTCAAAAAATAAACCATTAAGTTGCTTTAAATCAATTACTAATACTTACTGAAATATTATTTAGCTTTAACTCTGGATAATTGTCTTAGCTCCCGTTTTACTTCCACTGGCCGCACGGCCTATCCACAGTTGACCTAATCCAAGCTATCCATCCAGCCGACCAACCTACGCTGTCAATCCAGGCGACCAACCCACGCTGTCTATCCAGGCGGCCTACCCACGCTGTCCATCCAGGTGGCCTACCCACGCTGTCCATCCAGGCGGCCTACCTAACGCTGTATTTCTAGGCGGTCTACCTAATGCTGTATTTCTAGGCTGTCTAACCAAGTGGTTGATCCAGGGGAGTAAACCTTTAACCCCTAATCTTACGCAAAAAATATAACCGCTGATAACTAGCTGATTTAAGGCTACGCGCTTTCAATAACCACTTTGGCTGAAGGGATGATATTCGTATAATACCCAATCTAGCCCAAGGCCGCAAACCTTTTTAAAACCACTTAAGCGTTGAGCCGATAACCATAAAATAACCAATTTAGCGCATGTTTAATAGCTTTAACCTAGCTAATCGAGGCAAGTTATTACTCCCTAATGTCTAAGTTGGCCGCCCATTTCATGAAGATTAGAACCAGCCCACAATATTATAGGGCTACCCTAAAAACTCTTTTAAGCTTCACAACTAGCCATTTTCACCGCTTGAGCGGACCTGTCGCCACCCGATCGGTCCTGTTAGACGCCTAAGGCGGCTCATTACATCAACATAAGTGGCCCTTTCCGCCGACTGAGAGGATTCTCGCGCCCCTTGGGGGGTTAGACTAAAGTTTAAGACTTAAGGCTATAAGGCTACCGCTGACACTATGGGCTTAAATTTTCTTGGGAGTCTTAGGCGACCGTTAAACTCTAGAAGCGACAAAACCGTGACTCTGCGGCGGCGGAGGTCACGGCTTTCAGTTTTCTGATCGGCCAATATTTGTGTTCAAACTTGTTTCAGAATACCTTAAACATTTAAAAGAGTCAAGAACTTTTTCGCTAAAACGCCGTTATTACTCCGCTAGTTCTTTAAAGGCCGCATCCGATCGCTTAGGCCAGACAATCATTAGAGGTAACTTTGGAAATTAATAGTCTATAGTTATTAAAGTAATATTTATTGTTAATTTTACGGCTATAAAACCGCGAAATCGGTTTTATAGCCGTAAGTTTCTACCGGTAATTTTTGGTCTTTATCCTCAACACCCTTAAGACTATAGCCAAAAATAGGCTTAGGGGTCTTTAATCCTGGTCTTTAACACCTAGTCTTTAAGCCTGGTCTTTAAGCCTTGGAGGGCTGGTAAATCTCCACGGTTTTCGCTAAGAACTTGGGGATATCTAGCCTTTGGGGGCACTTTTCCAAACACTCGCCGCAAGACACGCAGTTGTTGGCCCGTTCTGGAGGGCTTAGCTGGACCCCAAAGAAGTAACGGCAAGAGGCTCTGGGCCCTTCCCCGTCAAAAAGATGGTACTGGTTTAAGAAGGCTAGGTTCTTCGGGATCTGGACGCCCGAGGGGCATGGGAGACAATATCCGCACCCCGTGCAGTCCACCTGGAGACGCTTAATAAAATTTTCCCGAACCTTATCTATGGCCACGGTGTCCTTAGCCGTAAAAAGGTTATCCGTAAACCGCTCCGCTAGAGCGATGTTCTCTTCCACTTGGGCCATGGTCGTCATGCCGCTTAAGACCACCGCGCATTCCGGTTGGTTCCAGAGCCAGTTAAAACCCCAGGCGGGCATGGACCATTCGGGTCTAGCCTCTTTTAAGATCTTCACCGAGTCCTCGGGGACCTGGTTAACCAAAAACCCGCCTCTTAATGGCTCCATGACCACTAGGCCCAGACCTTTTTTAGCGGCTAACTCCACGCCTTTCCGCCCGGCCTGATAGTCCTTATCTAAATAGTTGTATTGGACTTGGCCCATAACCCAGTCGTAGCTATTAACCACCTTCTCGAAAAGACTGTAACTATCATGGAAAGAAAAGGCGGGAAATCGGATCCGCCCGTCCTTAACCGCCTCGTCCATAAACTCCCTTAAACCCAAAGCCAGAAGCTTATCCCAAACCGAGGTGTTTAGGTTATGAGCCAGGTAAAAGTCCAACTGATGGACCTCCAACCTTTTAAGCTGGAAATCCAAAAGCTCATTCATCTTGGCCCGACTGTCCACTAACCAGGTGGGTAGTTTAGTGGCTAAAAGAACCTTTTCCCGGTAACCATTCCTTAGAGCTTGACCCACAAAGGGCTCGCTGGCCCCCGGATCATCGCGCGTGGTCCCGGAGTGGTAAGGATAGGCCGTGTCCACATAGTTGACCCCTCGGTCAATGGCCGTCCTTAGCATACTGGTGGCTAAATCAATATCTATATTATCTGGCTTGGGCCCAGATAAGGGTAAACGCATGCAGCCAAAACCGAGGATAGTTCCCTCTTCGCCGCTAGGCCCTATCTTTCGTTTTTTCATCATTATTAACACCTCCACCCTAAACCAAGCTTAAAGCTTATCTATATGGTTATTAGTGGTTATCGGACGGATCGGTGGAAAAGGCCGGGGCCGTGAAAACCAATAGTTTAGCCTCTGGGTCTTTATAAGCCTCCGGGTTTAACCCAGCCTTTAGAGAAGTTTGCCGAGCGAACTCCTCGGGGGAAAAACCCCGCTCCTCAGCCACTATTGGCAGAAGAACCCCCCGACCGTGGGGGTGAAGAAGAAAAAGCCCATCCCGGCCAATGACCACATCGTCTAAAGACTTTAAGGGCGTTGGCGGCGTTAGGATGGACACAGTGATGTCCAGATCAGCCAACTCGTCCGACCTTAAAGGCGGGAACCGAGGATCCCGAAAAGCGGCGGCGGACACCATATCCCTAATGGCCCCCTCTAAGGGCCCATCAAAGGAGAACTGACCAATACAGCCCCTTAAGTTCCCGTGACGCTTTAAGGTCACAAAAACCCCGCCTTTCCGACCTTCTAGAGGTGGTGCGGGCGGAAGATCTTTTTGGTCCAAACGAGCGGCTAAAACGCCCCGGCACCAGTCTAAAATGGCCTTTTTTAACTCCAAGGAAAGGAGTTCCGTCTCTTCACTCATTATAGTTCGACCTATCCCTAAATTCTTAGCTCTTTAATGGTTAACGTTAATTTTGGCTGGATAACGGTTAAAAGTATAGACCAGCCTTCTGGAAAATAAAAGACAATACGGCTTTTAGCCTCAGCCCAACCGCTAACCCTTTAAAAACCAGGCCTTTTAGACATCGCTGGTCTAAAACCTAGATTATACGCCATTTCGCGAGCTGACCTACTTTAAAAACCTGCCTTTTAGTCTTAAATACGGTCTTCAGAGTAATCCCCAGAGGGACTACCAGAACCTCCCTAAAGCGCCCCCAGAACCGCTTTAAAACCACCCCAGAAGAGCCAACCTGAACTACCATAAAACGCCCCCAGCGCCACTTTAAAACACCCTAGAGCGCCACCAGAACCACCATTAAGCCCCCCCAGCGCCACTTTAAAACACCCTAAGAACTCCAACCAGAACCACCATAAAGTGCCCACCAGAGCCACATTAAAACACCCTAAGAGCTCCAACCAGAACCACCCTAAAACCACCCCAAAGTCACTCCAGAGCGACCACCAGAGCCATCATAAAACCACCCTAAAGCCACCATAAAAACTTCTAGACTCTGGTCTAATATAGACTTTATTTTATTATTTAGCGAAGTATTATCCACGCCTATTGATTTTAAAAATTATGTTTATTAAGTTATAATTAATTTTTTACTTTAAACAATAGTACTTAATACCTAAATTATTCCTTTAATAACTCTTCTGATGTTTTACGTCTCTAAGCCTTAAAGCCGTTAATCACCTACGCTTCTAAGATCCCAAGCCTTAAACCACCTACGCTTCTAAGAACCCGAGCCTTGAACCGCCTACGCTTCTAAACCCCTGAGCCTTAAACCGCCTACGCTTCTAAACCCCTAAGCCTTAAACCGTCTACGCTTCTAAACCCCTGAGTCTTAAACCGCCTTACTTCTAAGATCCCGGGCCTTGAACCGCCTTACTTCTAAGATCCAGAGCCTTGAACCGCCTTCGCTTCTAAGCCCACGTGCCTTATACCGCCTTACTTCTATGATCCCGCGTCTCTAAGCGCCCTGTCTCTAGCCGCCCTTCACTGGTTCCAAGAACCTAGCCCACCAATGAAAACGGCGGCGGAAACAAGGGCTTTCCGTCGCCGGCTGGTGGTTTAACGCCATCAAGCCATTATGGAATGGCCAGCGGCTAAATTGGGACAAAACGACCTAAACTAAAAGGGCCGGATTCTCCAAACTGATCTCCATTGTCAACCCAATTAGGTTCTGGGCTAGACTCGGATAGTCCGACCAGATGGCCGTTTCCGGGACTAAATCCCCTAGAACCTTGTCCTTAAGAGCGGTAAACAGACGGTCCGTTTCCCTGAACTTAGCTGATCGGGACCAAAGTCCCTCCCAAGCGTCAGTGTACTCATTCAGGGCTTGGGTTATGGCCGCGGCTCGGGCCGGGCTCCGACAATCCGGATTTACGCCATCCGGAATGCTATAGGCACCCGGTGGCCAAACCCGGAGAAGGCGCTCAATGGCAGGGCCAAGACGCTCCCGGGCTCCACCCAAGCTGCCAGCCAGACAACTAGCCGCCAGCTCGTAGTCTTTCAGAATGCCCATGTTTTCCTCCGTGAAAGCATGTCCCCTGTTTAGGGGGAGCTATTACCGACTTCCTTGCCGGTTTCAAAGGGGATCGGAAACCTATTTTATTTTTTTTGGTTTTTTCCGACCCTAGGGTATAATTTCTCCTTTCCAGCGGCCCTGTCCGCGCGTGATTTCAGGTAACGGCTTGAATTTATTGAATTTTTCAAAAAACTGAAGAGGGAGCCGTTAATACCGCCCTTGTCCTTCTCTCTTATCGACCGTTTGAATGATTTAATTAATAATTTTTTGGCCCCATTTCCTATTAAAAAACCGTATGTTAAGGTATTTTTTAGGAGGATTAGAATTTGCCAGAAGTTCTTTCACAAGCCATCGACAGTGTTTTGACCCTTTTTTTAATTGGGGCCATTGGTTACTCTTTGGCTCGCTTTAAATTGGTCAGCTCCGCGGTGAGAGAAATATTCCCCATCTTCGTGGTTCGGGTCACTTTGCCTTTATTCCTGGTCAGCGAGACCGTTAAAACTTTCACCCGGGATGAGCTGGCCTCAATGCTCAAATGGGTCGGTCTGGGGCTGTTAACCGTCTTCGTCACCTTCGCGGTGGCTTATCTTCTGTCTTTACTGATTAAACCCCAAGGTCGCCGCCGGGGAATCTTTCTGGCCGCCTTTTCCGCCTCCAACACCATGTACATTGGGATTCCCATTAACCTCTCCCTTTTTGGCGACCAAGCCTTGGGCCCGGCCATGTCCTACTTCTTGGCCAACGCCATCTTCTTCTGGACCGCGGGTAACTACTTTATGAGTTTAGACGGTCAGATCGGGCGAGTCCCCTTTATAAGCTTTGAAACCGTGAAAAGGCTTTTACCGCCGCCCATGCTTGGCTTTATAGCCGGAGTCATCCTAGTTGTTTTAGGTATCCAACCGCCAAAGTTCTTTATGAGCGCCACCTCAGCCATTGGGGCCATGAACACCCCCCTCGCCATCATGTTTATCGGTTTAGGGTTCTATGGATTGTCTTTAGCCAGTCTTAAACCTTATAAAGAGATCGCCGTGGTCTTAGGCGGGCGGTTTATTGTCTGTCCGGCCATCACCTTATCCTTCTGTCTTCTAGCTGACGCCCCCATCATAACCTCCCAAGTCTTCACCACCCAATCATCTCTCCCCGTTCTAGCCGCCGCCTCCATCATGGCTGGTTACTATAAATCAGACTCCAACTACGCCAATATCTTAGTGTCCTTATCCACGGTCCTATCGCTTCTGACTATCCCGCTCATCCGGATTCTGATGGCCACCCTTTAAGGAGCCTCTTTAAATACTAACGGGCCGCCCCCAAAGAGACGGCCCGTAAAACACTGTAGTTATTATGTTTTTTTGCGGTAAGTCTTAATATATAAGCGTGAATATTGTTATTAAGGAAATTATTTACAAAATCTCAATACCTGTACTAAGGGCTTCACAAACTATTATTTCATCTTTATCCTCAAAATCAGACATTTCAAAAACAACCGGCTCAATATACATTTCATATTTAGCTGATATTTTCAAAAGAATTCCCATAATATCAAACCAAGTTTTATCTTCAAAACTGGTTAAAAAAATACATACATCCACATCGCTATAGTCGTTCGCTTGACCTTTAGCGTAAGAGCCGTAAAGATAAACCTTCGCGACTGGCAATACCCGCCTAACCTCATCGGCGAATGATTTAACCGTGGCTTTCACGGTTTCAAGGTCAAAAGCCATGCGAACACTTCCTTAGTTTTTTGGAAAAGCGGCTCAAATTTTTCTTCATTTTGTTTAAAAAACAAATCTTGCTTTGAATTTGGATACCAATTAAATAAATTAAATATCTCTATTTCATCAAAATATTCGTATATATCATCACTTACGGTACAGGGCAATTTATCGCTGAATTTTAGCAATAATTTTTTTGTATTTAAATATGGAGGATGATCATCATTATAAAGTATATATAAACCATTAACAACCTTTTTTATCGCTTCACGACAAAAACCCGCGGAGTTACGCCATAGATCCGCGTCAAAAAGACATTCCGCCACTTTAAGACATTCAGTGGCGAAAAAAAGCCAATGATCGAATTTTTCTTGTTTACTCATTTTCGCCATGAAACGGTCTCCAAGCGTTCTGGAACGCGCGTTCTAGAACGCGGCTAGGCGATCTGGGATTTCTCAAAAAGTGGGGTAGCCTAATAACGAGTGGATCAGCTCGTTTGACGCCCTATTTACCGCCCTTCGTTGGCCCCTCTAACTTTCCAAACTCGAAAGCCTAACCGCCCCTATTCCTCAACCCCAAGGCTAAGCCTAAGCTCAAGCCCGTTTATCACCCTGGCCAAAAGCTTAGGGCCTTAACTCCAGCTCTTAACTTTATTATTATAGACCTATCCAAAGAAAAATACAAGATAATTTATAAATATTAAGACAGCCCTAAGACCAGGGGACGCGGGATCCAGGCTCGCCAGGCCTTTAAAACCCGGTTTTTAGGCAAAACAATAGTTAAGCGCCTAATAATTTCTAGATACTGGCGCGTTGATTTATAATTTTTATGATTTTTGGGATTATATTTAGACTAATCAACACTTAACAAGTGATTAATCAAAGATTAATCAACATCAAGCGACCTAAATTTTTGGAGTTCGCCTATTCCCTCAACGAAGCTAAAAGGTTCGGGTACTTTTTCAGCTTGCAGGTCATAAGGTTCTTCTTTAACCCCAGAATATCCGCCGCCCGGCTCATGGCTCCTTGGCTTAAGCGAAGGGCTTCGCGTAGCCTGGCTTTTTCCAGCTCTTCGATGGTGGTGACCAGATCCAGAGCCTCTGGGGTTTTCTTGGGCTAAGACCCCGGCGATGACGGTTGGGCTCTTGGTCTAAGTACTTATCCCATTAGTACTTAAAAACATTTCTTTTCAGCCCTAAGATCTCGGCGGCCCGGCTCTGGACTCCCTCGCCCTGGGCCAAAGCTCGCCGGATCAGCCCCTCTTCCAAAGCGTCTAAGGCCACGACTAGGGGTATGCCCGAGGGTAAGGCCGTCAATAGTTCCCGGGTCCAAGCTTTTTCCTCAACCGCTTCCATAGCTTCAGTGGGTTTAGAGCCCCAACCCCGAGGAGCGTCCTCGGGCGAGCCATTGTGGTTATAGTCGGCGTTGGCCCCCAAGCCAGTATTAGCCCCATACCCGGCGCTCGGGCTACCCCCCGGCCCACCCTCGTGGCTAAAGGAAGGCGGCTCTGGCGGGACTATGGCGATAGGATCTGGGAGTTTTCTAAGCTCCTCAGGCAGATCCTCCGGCTGGATCTCTTGACCTTGGTATAAGACCACCCCCCGCTCAATGACGTTTTCCAGCTCCCGGATATTCCCGGGCCAATTGTGAGCGTAAAGAAGGCGCCGGGTTTCGGGGTGTAAGGTACCTTAACAGCCATAATAGAAAACTTTTCTTAACTTAAAATATCATTAATTAGATATTAAACTGATAAAAAGTCATTTTCACGCTTAATTATATTCAATTTCTGTTCCCTACCAAGTGGCCCCGTGAGGCCACTTAGCGATAGGGTTAGAAAGTATTTTTTATATTGTTGTTAAGACGAAAATAGATTATGATGTTTTACATTATTGGAATCCCTATGTCGTTCAACCAATCAATTAATTTACGCTTAACCTGGGGGCGCCTAAAACCATGAGTCAATCAGTTGTCAAGGTTTTTAA
>JAISRZ010000070.1 GCA_031273455.1 Deltaproteobacteria bacterium
CCGGCCTTTCCACAGCCCGCCGCCCTACGCGAGCGTCTTCGGTGACTGGAGTTCCGACGTGTGCTCTTCCGATCTCTACCTCTAACCCGCCGACTAAGAGAGGCGGATCAAAGAAGCCCGGGAATGAAGTCTCAACGCTTCAAGTGGAAGACCCTCTGCCGCCCGTGGCCCCAGAAGAGGAAGGCGCCCTTGGCCTTTCCTCTAACCAACCCTCTAATGACGCCGTAAAACCGGCCCAGAAGAGGCGACAGCCGTCAGCCAAAACTACCCCTAACCCGCCGACCAAAAGAGGCGGTTTAAGCCAACCCCGGGGAAAACGCGTCCCCGAACATAATCAAGCCGGAAAATCGATAAGTTAGGCTCATAAAAGCTTAACCTCGCGAACTGAGGGTATGTTGGGCTTACCCCAACATACCCTCAAACAACCCTTTAAACCCCATCCAAAAAAGGCGAAGAGCGATCTTCCCCTAACCCTCTAACTAACAGAACCCCAAAACCACTTGGAAAAGTCTCGGATAAAGCGCCCTTTCCAAACTACGACAATGGTTTAGACCGCCAAAGGCGCTTGTCCATCGCCAACCATCTTAACAGCCCGGAGCCTTCCCGCCGGGCTTAATCTCAAACGCTTCCCCCAAAATAAATGGAAATGTCATATGAATCAAGAATTTTTGCGCTTCGCTAATCAGCCCCCGACTTCAACTGGAGAAAAAGGAATCACCCCAGAAAGCCTTCTTCCACCCTCGGCCATAGACGCTGAAAGTCCAGTTGAACCTACTTCCAACTTACCCTCTAACGCCGCCGTAAACCCTGTCCAACGGGGCGAAGAAGCGGTCCAGCTCTTAAAGGAGACGGAAATCAACACTTCCACCATAACCCCAACGCCTTCCTTGGAAACCCTTCCTCCACCCGCGGCCATAGACGAGGGTGGCCTAGTTGAGCCTACCCTCAACCTACCCTCTATTAACGCCGAAAACCCGGTTCAGAAGGGCGAAGAGCCAGCCGCCCTGACTCTTCCTAACCCCCTTAGTCCGCCAACCCAGGTAGTCGGCTTAAAGAAGACTGGAAAAAAGAGAGGGCCCTACAAGCCCCGAAAAATCAAAACCCCTGAAAACGCGGCTCAGCTCTTAGAGGCTAAAGTCAAGGAGCCAAAAAGCGATACCCCAGACAATACGCCAACCATAACCCCAACCCTTCTGGCGGAAAGCCTTTCTCCAGCCGTAGCCATAGACGCGGCTACTCCAGTAGAGCCTTCCCCCAACCTGCCCTCTAATGACGCCAAAAACCCTGCTCAGAAGGACGAAGAGCCAGCCGCCCTGACTCTCAACCCCCTTAGTCCGCCAGCCCAAGTCAGCGGCTTAAAGACGACTGGAAAAAAGAGAGAGCCCTACAAGTCCCGAAAAAACCAGAACCCTGAAAACGCGGCTCAGCTCTCGGAAGGTAACTTCAAAGAGCTTATTAACACCCCGGAAATAAACCCTGAAACAACTGGCCTTCTAACTTCAATGGGGCCTAATAGCTACAAGGAAGTTCGGGTTCTTTTAACCGATCCCTTCTTCCTAAACGTTGGCCCCCGGCCTTTGGTCGCGGAGCCTAGGCCTAATGAGCGGGAGTTTTTAAACGCGGTCGCTAAGCCCCCAGTCTTAAAGCCACAAGATGACCCTAACCAACCCAGCCTGACCTTAATAGCCATCTTAAAGGAAGATTTACCGCCCCCAGGTAAAGGCCGCGATCTAAAGCCGCCTTTAAGATCCCTAGCTAAGAGCCCGGGGCAAACGCCTCTCACCGTTAATTCTAGGGAACACACCAGTCTTAAGGCCTTCCCTTTAACGCCAGCTCCTTCCAAGGGCCTTACCACCTTTAAGGCCCAGTTCCCTAACGATCCTCTGGAAACAGAGGTTTTAGAACCCTTCGTTATAGAAGACGCCTTAAACGATCTTACAACCGCCAACGGCGATAAAAACTACACCCGCGATAACCACTGGACCAGTCAGATCGTCTTCGCCTTAGCCATAGCTTGTCTTATTCTAGGCTCAATCTTGGGCGTGGAGACGTTATTAGAGAATAAACCCAACTATTTTGGGGTGTCCTCGGATCTTAACGTCGTGAAAGTCGCGCCCTCTAAAGAGCCCCTCTTAAGCCCGGACAATCTCCTCACCTGGACCTCCCAGGCGGTTAGCGGGGCTCTATCGCTAAACTTTTTACATTGGCGTCAACAGCTCATGGACGCCCGGGAAAACTTTTCCGAGTACGGCTTTAGTAGCTTCGCTCGCTCTTTAGAGGAAGGCGGGCACATTAGAAAGATTGTGGCGGAAAGGCTCAACCTCACCTGCGCCTTAGCCGGAACCCCTGTTATCACCGACACTAAAGTCTTAGGTGACCGGTACACCTGGAAAGTGGAGCTACCGGTCATTATCTCCTATCAATCCTCCACCGGGGTGGTGGCCAGTCAAAACCTCATCGCCATGGTCACCGTCCAAAGGGCCGCGATGACCCAAAAGAACAAAGGGGTGGAAATCCAGCAAATAGTCTTAGCCAGACGAGAATAAAAGGCCATTAAGCGCGCTTAAAGGTTTTTCTTTAAACGCGCTAACCTTCTGAGCTTCGCCTAACCTTTTTATGGAGGATAATCGTGCCAACTCCCCCGATCCGGGGACTAAGGTCCGGGGACTCCGCGGACCCGAAGAAACTTAAAAGAGACATCACCTCTCCGGTCGTAAGGTATCTAGCCAAAGCCGGTCAGACCGCCCCCATCGCCGTCTGTTTGACTCTCCTGATTATTATGGAGGTCATCTGGCCCCAAGGGCTTATCTTATGGCTAGCCGTCATGTTGTTTTTCCTTATAGCCCGCGAGCGCGAGTGCGCTAGAGCCTTACCCTTAAAATTCCCCAAAGGCGCGAACAGATTTGACCCTCATGACCCCGCCCCCGGGCGCCAGTCCTGGAAAAAGTCCGCGGGAACGGTGTTTTTAGGCCATGACATTGAAAGCGGCCAAGAACTCTGGATCTCGGAAAAGGACCTTTTAACCCACATCCTCATGCTCGGAACCACGGGTAGCGGCAAAACCGAGTCCTTGGTCTCTTTAGCCTTTAACGCCATGGCCACGGGGTCAGGCCTTTTCTACATCGACCCTAAAGCCGCCCCCTTGTTGGCTATCCAGATCTGGCGGCTGGCTAGGTTACTGGGTCGGGATGACGACTTTCGGGTCTTAAACTTTGGGACGCCCCGGGGAAAACTGGGCCCCGGCGATCGCCTCTCCAACACCAATAACCCCTTCGCTAAAGGGACGGCGGACGCTTTAACCCAGATCTTAGCCTCTTTAATGCCGCCCTCCTCTGACTCCCACAATAGCGTCTTCGCCGATAAAGCCATGAACCTTATCGCCTCTTTAACCATCGCCTTGGTGGACTTAAGGAACAAAGGCGTTATTAAACTTTCCGCCGCCAAGATCAGGGAATACCTCTCGGTGGAGGCTTGTTTAGGTCTATTGGATAACCCTCATCTGTCCGAAACCGCTAGAACGGCCATGGTGGCGGCCCTCCAGAGTTGTAACTGGTCGCCCTCGCAGCCCAAAGAGCGTTTACAGGCCTTTTATGAGCAATTTGGCTACGCTCAGAGCTACTTTGGCCGGGCTTTATCCAACTTAACTGACACCTATGAGCATATCTATGGGGTAGAGATGGGGGAAGTGGATTTTGAGGACGTGGTCTTAAATAGGCGCGTTCTCGTGGTTCTTTTACCGTCATTGGAGAAAAGCCCTTTAGAGCTATCGTCTTTAGGGAAAATAGCCCTATCCAGCCTTAAATCCGCCGCCGCCGTGGGCTTGGGTTTGGAGATAGAGGGCCCAGACGATAAGGTCTTAGGGTCTTTACCCATCAACTACGCCGGGGTGGGCCCTTTCCTCACCATAGTCGATGAGTACGCGGCCATCGTCACCCCTGGCTTTGAGATGATCTTAACCCAAGGCCGGGGCTTGGGCATCGCGGCCATTATCGCCAGCCAAGACTACGCTGGCTTGGCCGAGGCCGATAGAAAAGGGGCTCAACAGATAGTGGCCAATACCAATTTAAAGTTCTTCATGAAGCTGGCCGATCCAGAAAAGACCTGGCGTTTGCTTCAGAGCCTTTCCGGCGAGGAGCCGGTCCTAAGAACCTCGGGCTATAACCTCCCGCCCAGTGGCCAAGTCTTAGGCTGGCGCGATAACCAAGCCGCCATCGTCAAAATGACCCCGGTGAGCGTTTTACGGGATCTAATGGAGCAGACCGAAGGGGAGGCTCATTGCGTTTACCAAGGCCAAGTCATCCGGTCCAGGCTCTTTTATGTGAACTTGCCCACCCAAGACACCTTATTGCGTATCCCCCGGCTCATCCAGCTGGACGATTAGCGATCTCAGCCATAAGAAAGACTAAGGCCGGAAACTATATAACCAAAAAAAGTAGATAGTCATGGACAATAACCCGCGAGAACAGAACTCCTAAAGATTAGTGAATAATATTTTATATAGATGGTCTTAACCAGGCTAGACAGTTTCAATTTTTCGCGTTAAACGCCTTAAGCCTTTATAAATTGTCGCTGGATATTTAATAGCTATTTATCAGAATGTATAGATGTTAGGTTATTAAATTTAGCTTATTTTAGGACTCATTATTTAGTCTGGTTTGGAAAAAACTTGACTGGTTGTTATTTTAGAGGCATAATGCCTTTTAAGTTTCCGGTCAATATCTAGACCTTCCCTTCCAGCCAGAAGGACGTAATTTACCTTAAAGATCCTTATCTGGCCCAGCTTAATATGAGAGGCGAAAAGTTGTCTAACAATCCCTGGTCTGGTCGCCGCGTTCTGGTGACCGGGCACACCGGTTTCAAAGGATCCTGGCTCATCCAGTGGCTCGTCAGTTTAGGGGCGGAAGTCCATGGCTACGCCCTCGCTCCAGCCCCAGGCCCCGATGGTCAACAGCCTCTCTTCGCGGCGGCGGGTTTAAAAAGTATCCTGGCCAGCCACACCCTTGGCGACATCGGGCAAACGGAAAAAATCTTCGGGTTACTAAAGGACTTACGGATAGAGGTCATCTTTCATTTAGCGGCCCAAGCTCTAGTTAGGGATAGCTACGCCATCCCCTTTGAGACTATCCGGGTCAACACCCTAGGGACCGCCTCGGTTTTAGAGGCTGTCCGGCTATTAAAGGCCCCGTTGGCCGTGGTCCTAATCACTAGCGACAAGTGTTATCACAATCAAGAGCAGATTTGGGGTTACCGGGAAATAGATCCCATGGGCGGAAGCGATCCTTACAGCGCCTCCAAAGGCGCGGCGGAGATAGTGGCCCAATGCTATCGGGACAGTTTTTTCTCTCCCCTTCGCTTAGACCAGCATCAAGTCCGTTTAGCCACGGTTCGGGCGGGTAATGTCATTGGCGGCGGGGACTGGGCCAAAGACCGTCTAGTTCCAGATCTAGTTCGCGCCTTAAAAAGCGGCGCCCCAGCCCTTATCCGCAACCCTAAAGCCATCCGCCCCTGGCAACACGTTTTAGAGCCTCTCTCTGGCTACCTGACCATAGCCGAAAAACTTATTTGTGAACCCTTAGAGCCCAAATGGTGCTCAGCTTGGAACTTCGGGCCAGAGCCTAAAGACGCTTGGCCAGTGGCTCGGCTAGCTAATTTCTTTACTAAACTCTGGGGCCCCAAAGCCAGATGGGAGGATATCTCCGAACCTAACGCCCCCCCGGAAGCTGGCCGCTTAGAGTTATCCATTGATAAAGCTCGGCATATTTTAGGCTGGGCGCCACGCTGGACCATTGAGACGGCGTTAAGCAAAACCGCGGCTTGGTACCTAGCGTCCACCGAAAAGGACTTTCAGGCCCAGAAAGCCTGTCAGAAGGATTTAGAGGAATATTTGGCTGTTTATGAAGGATAAATATGGCTAAAAAAACGCTCAAACAATAGCCACGCTTAAAGAAAGATTCACCTGGTTATTCGATGGGCTAATGGGCCTTTAGCGCTGACCGCCAAAGGCCACTACAGCCAAATGTTGCAACCACAGCCAAAGACCGCCACTGATAAGAGTTTAAAATCGTCAAAAGAAATTTATTAATACAAATTACCATATATTTAAATTTCAATTACTTAAAAAGACACTAAATATTAATTATATAATATTATAAAACCAACATATACTTCTAAAAAGCTCACTACGCATATCATTACAATTTATAACACTAAATATATATGTGATTAAAAATGAACAATAAATTAGTATCTAAAACTGAATAATAATAATCAATATACTTAAAATTAAAAGACTAAACCTGTTAGCCAGCCGCGCTTGACATCATCCCTAGTATATGAGAAAACAACCAGGGAAAAAGTCCACGGCCCCAAAAACTAGTGTAATTCTACAACACTATTTTTTATTACCATAACTTTTACAACAAGTTATCAGGTCAATTTTATATTTTTCCTTCTTACCAGCTCCATTAAGGATGTTAACATGAAATTCTTTATAGATACCGCTAATCTAGACGAAATAAAAAAAGCCGCGGATTATGGCTTTTTAGATGGGGTGACCACCAACCCCACCTTAATAGCCAAGGAAGGCTTAAGCGACCAGGACGCGAGGATTAAGGCTATCTGTGACATCACTCATGGGCCGGTCAGCGCGGAGGTGGTGGCCACCGAACCAGAGGCCATGCTCGCCGAGGCCAAACACTTAGCCTCGCTCGCCGCCAACGTAGTCGTTAAGTTACCTTTAACTATGGACGGGCTTAAGGTCACAAGGATCCTCTCCAAAGAAGGTATCCGCGTCAACGTGACCCTCATTTTTTCGGCCATCCAGGCCCTTCTAGCGGCCAAAGCGGGAGCCGCCTTCGTTAGCCCCTTTGTGGGCCGCTTAGACGATATTGGCTCGGATGGAATGGGTTTAGTTGAGGATATCCAGACTATCTATAACAATTACGCCTTTGACCCGGAAATCATCGTGGCTAGCGTCAGAAGTCCCCAGCACGTCTTAAGGGCGGCCCTCATCGGGGCTGACATCAGCACCATTCCCTTTTCCGTTATCAGCCAGCTAGCCGCCCATCCATTAACTCAAAAGGGGTTAGAGGCCTTTTTAGCTGACCACGCCAAGGTTAAGGAAAAAAAATAGGCCAAACAAATTATTTTGCTGGCCAACTTTTATCTTTAATTCGGAGTTTATTTTATATATATTTAAATATAACAAAACAAATAGCTATACTTTTTGAGATAATTTTTCTTTTAGGGTTAAGCACAAAGCGTCTTGGGGAGTTAATAGTAGTTCTTGCTCAACATAGAACAAAGCTTCCTTATGCCTCCCAAGGTACATATATATAAAAGCTAAAGCCAAATTGAGTTTTGGAAAGGTTGGCTTTAACACAAAAGCGAAAGATAATTCTTTTAACAGCTTAGAAAGTATATAATAATCTAATAATTTAAAATTTCCAGAAGAGACCTCTTCTGGGTCTAATTCATCATATCTAAAATTACCAGAAACAATAGCGTCAATAAGCCTACTTAACTCACCATTAATAAGTGTATCATATCTTTGTAATAAAGCTAAAATAGTATTTTGGATGAGATAATCTTTTTTCTCAGCGGGTAAGCTGGAATACAAAATATCAAAACAATGATCGCTTATGAAATTGCAGTAAGGCAGTTTAACCGGATGAGGGCGGTAAGTGCCTTTAGCGAAAAGCCTCCTATGGTGCGCTTCCGCCGTTTCACCCTTATCTTGGTAAGTATCTTTCAACCGATAGAACAAAGGCGCATTGATTTGTAAGAACTTTCCCTCAAGAGCCAATAAAGCTAATAGTTCATTATCAAAAGCCGCGTTATCAGTACTGGCGGTTCTGAATAAATGCTTTACTAATACATCTTGCCTTATGACACCATGATATGCGGTACACCAGCCCATTTTTTTAAGAATATTTAGATACCTTTCCGCAGGATCCGCCTGATCAAAAGAAATTAGATCTTTATATATATCAAAAAATTTATTGTCTTCATCAACGAATTGACAATAAGAATAGGCTAAAACCGCTTGTGAATCATTTTCCAAAGCTTTAACGCATTTTTCAGCGTATGTAGGTGCGTAATAAGAATCAAAATGCAACATAGCATAATATTTTGTGTCGCAATTAGCAACTAATCCCAAAGCATTAGGAAAATACCCATAATTTATAGTATTACGATGGTATTCAAATCTTTTATCATGCCTAACCGTATTATAAATTATCCCTTCAGTGTTGTCAGGCGAGTCATTATTAGCTATTATTACTTTAAAATCTCTAAAGGTTTGGCTCATAAGAGATTCCAAACAACGCGTTAAGAGAGTCCCTTCCTTGCGCCCACCTTTATAAACCGGCATGCCTATTGTTAACAAAGGTTTTTTCAATTTTCTTCCTTAATTTAAACCGATAAATTAATATTTTTAAAGCAAATCATTAAAAATAATAACATCAATTCTAGATAAATTATTATCAAAAAGGTAGCTTTTTATTTCATTAGCGTAAAAAGGATTTAAAATAACAATAAAATCAATCTTTGAAGATTTAATATCTGAAGGCGAAATTATTTTATGCGCAGTTTTACCTATATATAAATTAGTTTTAACTGGGTTAATATCAATTAATGTAGAAAAATATGTTCTATCTACATCAAAAAAATTAACAAATGTATAACCTTTTGGCCCAGCTCCCCAGATAGCCATGTTTTTATTAATGCTAGCGATCTTTTTTAGTGAATTAGCGTATTTACTAAATAAAGAAGAAAAATGATTTTTTAAATCAACTTTTAAGTCTTTACCAGGCTTTATAAGATTACCATAGTTTTCAATGGCTTTGGCCACAACACATAAATTAATACCTGCAAAGTTAGGAATTACAGATCCTGAATCAAAACTTGAAATAATTGATTCTACATTAAAACCTGTTAAGCGTAATGCGTTAGTAAGGGAAAACTTGCTCCAATAAGCGCAATGCTCATAATATATATCGAAAATAGAATTATTATTAACTATCCAATCAAAATCTGGAACTTCAATATAAAGATAACTGTTTAAATCAAGACTATTCCGAAAAGATTTAAGAAATGATATTGGATCCGTAATATGTTCGAAAACTTGCCTATTAATAATTGTATCTGGCTTTATTTCAATATCATTACTTGGATAATAAGACTTGACAAATCGAATATTTTTATCAGGTATATTTAACACACCTTCATAAGAAGTATCAAAGCCATATAACGAACACCCTTTAAGCTTTTCAGCTAATGTGTTTATATAAAACCCTTTACCACAACCAACATCAATTATAGTAGAATTATCATTATAAACATTGCTTTTAATCAAATGTTCTATTTGATTATTTATATAAGAAACATAATACGGTGAATAAGTGAAATCAACACTATAACTTTCTGAATAATTAGTAGTATCAGGTTCAAATCTTGAGTTAAAAACAAGAGAGCAATTATCGCATAAAACGAGATTTATATCACCTTTTAAACAGTTTTTAGCCTCTTCTGAAGTATTATAAAATATATTTTGTGTGGTAGGAATATTATTGATCTCAAAAATAGAATTATTTTTGACTTCTTCACCGCATAAAGGGCATTTATTTTGTAATAACGCTGTTGTCATTATTCCATTTTCAATTATATTTTACCATAATTGTTAAGTTATTTAAGAATAGAAACCTACCAAACCTACCAAACTTTCCAAGGCGCGGCTCCGGTTCGCCATTGTTCTTCCAAGAACAACTTATCGCGCGGGGTGTCCATACATTGCCAATAATCATAGTGCTTAAAAGCCCCTAATCGCTTTTCCGTAGCCAATACTGGCAAGACATCAGCCTCTAATGAACATTCATCGCCTTTAATATAGCCAAATAGAGAAGGGTTAGCCACCATAAATCCAGCGTTTATCCAACCTCCCGCTTCGGGTGATTTTTCCAGAAACCCCAAAACCTCATTATTTTGAGGGTCTAGATTTAAGACTCCAAAACGACCGCCTAGTTGGATGGCGGTTAAGGTCAAAACTCCCTTAGCGCTCTGGTGGTAGTCGCGTAGTTTATACAAATCAACGTTACTGACCCCATCGCCATAAGTTAGGAAAAACGATTCATTGCCAACATAACGCTGGATCCTGGCCACCCGTCCACCGGTCATGGTGTTAAGGCCAGTATCGACCAAAGTGACTCGCCAGGGCTCAGATAAGTTATTAAGTATGTCTATCCGGCCATTATTCTTAAAATCAAAGGTAACGTCAGAACCATGAAGATAATAGTTAGCGAAATAATCTTTAATTGTGTTAGCTAAATAACCACAGCAAATTATAAAGTCATTAAAACCAAAATGGCTATAATATTTCATTATATGCCAGAGAATTGGGTGGCCACCTATTTCTATCATCGGTTTGGGGATGCGATGAACATCCTCGGAAATCCGAGTTCCAAAACCGCCAGCGAGTATAACTATTTTCATTTAATACCACTTTGGGATAGAAACAAAAACTTTGGCTTTAACTTTCTCCCCCGCCTTATAAGGTTAGGGGATTCCACATCAGTCCGCGCTATCTTGAGTCATCTTTAAGGACTAAGACTTAACGCGCTCCTAATTTACCCGCGTTACCAAGAATTGCCACTCAGGTTTAATCGTAAACGCTTAATTGCCCTATAATACATCAAAACGTTATCACTGTCAATTTTCAGAGCGAATTTTTTTATTTGAAATCGAAATAATTTAGACTCCCGCTAAAACCCCTTATCTCCAGCCGTAAGTTAGCCTAACTGGTTTGGCCTGGAGTTAGCTCGGTTTCCCCGGTAGTGACATCCACGGTTTTGCTGGCGGCGACTTCTTTTCGTAAATCGTCCTTAATAAAGAAAAGCTTATACATCGCGGGAACCAAGAACAGAGTGATAAAGGTGGACGAGGTCAAACCGCCAATAACCGCTCGACCCAAGGGAGCTTGGGATTCCCCGCCTTCGCCAAAGCCTAAAGCCAAGGGAATAAGGCCCAGGATGGTGGTTAAAGTGGTCATCATGATGGGTCGTAGCCGCCGCCGACCGGTTTCCATCAAAGCTGGACCAACCGGCATCCCATCCCGCCGCCTTAAAAGGTTAGCGTGATCCGTTAAGATAATGGCGTTATTGACCACAATACCGGCCAACATGATAACCCCGATAAATGAGTTGATGTTAAAGGCCGTGTTGGTTAAGAAGTGACCCCAGACCACCCCGATAGCCCCAAAAGGCAGAGCGAACATGACAACTAAGGGTCCCTTTAGCTGCTCAAACTGACAGGCCATAACCATGTACACCAGGAAGATAGCTAAAGATAGGACCATTATTAAGCCCTTAAAGGTCTTAGCCTGTTCCTCGGATTCCCCCACAAACCTATAGCTAAAGTCGCTACCCATGGGCAGCTTTTTTAGCTCAGCGTCAATGTCATTAATAACATCGCCCAAAGAGCGGTCAGTTAAGTCAGCGTTAAGGTTGACCACCCGAGTCTGGTTTTTCCGGGTAATGACTAAAGGGCTCGCCCCAGTGGTGGCGGTGGCCACGTTGGCTAAAATGACGCTCTGCCCCCGATTGTTGGTCACCGGCAACTTCATAATGGAGTCAATGGTCAGATTAGCCGAGTCCTTTAACTGGACCGTGATGTCGTATTCTTTGCCATCCTCCCGATAATACCCCGCCGTGGTTCCGCCAACCGCCGTCTTAATTAAAGCTGAGATAGCCGCCACGGATAAGCCCGCGTCCGCCGCCCGACCCCGGTCAATGGTGATCATCTCCTCTAATGAGGCGTCCTCATTGGAAAGGTAAACATCGGACACCCCAGGCACGGCGGCGATTATCTCTTTCATGGCCTTAGCCAACCGGGTCGATTCCTCTAAATTATTGCCCCTTAGCTCCACTTGGATTCGGTCATTGCCAGAGCCAAAGGCCAAAAAAGACTGATCCGCTCTTAAACGGATAGTGGCCCCGGGTAAGTTAGCGAAACGAGTCCTTAAGACATCCAGGATCTCAAAGACCGACCTTCGCCTTTCCGCCACGGGTCTTAACCGCACGTCAATCTCGGCGTAGGCGCTGGTCCGATTGTTCCGACCGCCCACGCCCCCCATGTCCGCGGCCATAGAAAGCGTTTCTGGCACTTCTTCGCGGATAACCGCCTCAATCAGCCGAACCGTGTCCGAGGTCGCCTCAACGCGGGTGCCAGGCTCCATGGTCACGACCACCTCAAAGGAGCTTTCATCGGTCCGGGGCAAAAACTCCGTGCCCATGCGCCGCCAAGGGACGAGCGTTAAGGTCAAAAGGATTAGGGCGATTAAAACCACTAACCAGGGCCTGGCTAAAGCCCTTTCCAGCCACTTCAGGTAAGTCACCTCAACTATCTTAAAGTATCTAGCCCCAAAGCGCGGACGGCCAAAGGCTTTTTTAGTCCCATCCGCCCCCACGTTGTCTTTCAGTAGCTTACTGGAGAGCATGGGCACTAAGGTCTGAGCCACCAAGAGCGACAAAGTTAGGGTAAAGACGATGGTCCAGGTGAAAGGCCGGAAAATAACCCCAGCTAGATCTTGCAAAAAAATCATCGGCAAAAAGACCGATAAAGTCGTGAGGGTGCTAGCGATAATGGCCCCATTAACCTCCTCGGTCCCTTTAATGGCCGCCTCAGTGGGGTTAAGGCCAGCGCTCCGAAGACGGAAGATGTTGTCTAAAACGACAATGGCGTTATCCACCAGCATGCCCACGCCCAAAGCCAAGGCCCCCATGGTCACGACGTTTAAGGTCAGGCCAAAGAAGTACATGACCATGAAAGTGGGAATAATGGAGATGGGAATGGCTAAAGCTAGGACAAAGGTGCTGCGGATATTTTGCAAAAAGACTAAAATAACCAAAATGGCCAAGATCCCGCCCATAACAATGGACTCGGTGACCGTGGCTATAGCCCGCATAATGAAGACAGAGGTGTCCCTTAAAGAAAAAACCTGGACATTGGCGAAGGCTCGGTTAATCTCCTCCATGGCCCGGGTGGCGCTTTCCGCGACAGCCACGGTGTTGGAGCCAGACTGCTTAAAAACGCCCATAAACTGGCCTTCCTGGCCATTAATCCGGGTGATCCTCGTTACCCTAGCCCAACCGTCTTTCACGTCCGCTATGTCCGATAAACGGACCGGGGTGCCGCCTCTGGGTCGAGCGACCACGATCGAGCCGACCTCATCCACTGAGGTGAACTCGCCTTTGGTTCTAACGGCCACTGACAAGCGACCGCGGTCGATCTCCCCGCCAGCCTCAGTTAAGTTCTCATCGTTAATCAGCTTAACCAAGCCATAAAGGTCCAAGCCTAAAGCCTTAACCTTGGCGTCATCGACTTCCACGCGGATTTCACGGCTCAGCCCGCCAAACCCTTGGGCCGAAGCCACGCCTTGACTCCGCTCTAAACGGTAGCTTATCTCATCGTCGATGTAGCGTTTAAGGTCCACTGGGTGGAAATTGGAAGCCACGCCCAAGATCATGATGGGCCGAGCGGCGGTGTCAAACTTCTGCAGGACCGGTCGATCGATATCCTCGGGCAAACGGTTGATGACCCGGTCAATCCGGTCGCGGATATCGTTAGTGGCTTCGTCGAGATTGACGCCCCATTCAAACTTAATGGCGATATTACTCGAGCCTTCCATGGAGGAGGAACTCATTTCCTCCACTCCGGGCACGGCCACTAAAGCCCTTTCCAAAGGTTTAGTGATCTGCTCCTCAACCTCGCCTGGGGCGGCGTTTTCGTAAGTGGTTCGGACCACGATGACTGGCATGGTCAGTTCCGGCATGAGATCTAAAGGGATCATGCTTAAGGAAAAAACGCCCAAAACAACCAGGATCAAGACGACCATGGTGGTGAAAACTGGGCGTTTAACCGCCGCCGCTGGCAGACTCATATGGAACTCCCAGCGGGGGCGTCCCTTTCGCCGGGGGTTTTATAGGACTGCCCGTCTTTTAAAAGGTGCTGGCCTAAAGTCACAACTGGGCCACCGATTGCCGGAACCCCCAGTAACTCCACCCGCCCGTTTTCCACTAAGCCAAGCTCCACCGGGATCTGCTTAACCTTGTTGGTTTTAGGATCGGCCACGAAGATGACGTAACCTTCGGTCCGCCGAAAAGGCACGTCATGGTCCACCGACCAGACATCCACGCGCTCGTTAAAAACAAAAACGACCTCCGCGAACATGCCAGGCTTTAGCTGTAGCTCAGAGTTAGCCACTTCCAGCTCCACTCGAGCTTGCCGGGTGTCCGCCGACAGGACCGGGGCCACTCTGACCACCCGACCGGAAAAGTCTTGACCAGGATAGGCTTCCGTTCTAATGGTGGCCTCTAAACCCGGGACTATCTTGGGGTAATCCTTTTCAATGACGTCCACCACCACTAAAAGGGGATCCAAAGCCACCAACTCCATAATCGCGGTGTTAGCCGTTATTAACTGACCCTCGTCCACTTGCCGGGAGCCCACGTAACGGTACTCATCGTCTTTAGCCGACTCCTCTTGCGGCCAAACGGCGCTTAGACGGGTGTAAGAAAGCCTTAAAGCCGCGTCCGCTAGTTGGTTGTTAGCCGCGTCCAACTGACTGACGGCCACGGCTAGGCGGGCTTCAGACTGCCGTAAGCGGTTCTCCGCGGTCTCAAACTCCGAGCGGGTGACAATATTTTTTTTGGTTAAAGCGGCCTGTCTAGCCATATCGCTCTGGGCGAAGCGTAAATTGGCCTCGGCCTCGTTAACCTGAGCTTCGGCCAAACTAACGTTTAACTTAGCCCTATCTCGAGCTAAAACGTATTCCTCATCCTCTAAAGTGGCCACTAATTGGCCATTAGTTAGACGATCGCCAATATCAACGTAGATTCTCTTGATCTCGCCGCCCACCTTGGGAGAAACGCTAAAACGGTTGGGAGCGGTTAAAGTGCCGTAATAGAGCCCTAACTCGCGCATGTTACCGAAATAAGCTTGGCCCAACTGCACATAAACAGTCTCGGCCTGACCGCCAGGCGGTTGGGGGCCAAAATGAGCCTCGCCATTGACTAAGCGAAAGACCGTTAGACCCGCCAAAATGATAACAAAGCCGGTCAGCTTTTTATGGCTCCGTAAGAAGAGGAAAAATCTCAACAAAATTGAGGAAGATAGGAATTTAGTCACATTTAACCTGGTATTGTAAATATACTACTAATTAAAATTTAAAATAGAAAGAAAAACCTAAACAAATTGAAAAAAATTTGTATAACAAAAACTAATACAGTGGGATTATTGATAAATTTTCAATTGTGTTCTGGCTTAGAGGGTTTGTATCGCGGAGGCTTGTTCCTTAAAGGAACGAGGTCCAAAATCAACAAAGAGAACCCACGCCATCCTTGCCTGGGTAACAAAAATGGATCAAGTATGGGCTAGGGTTAGTTGACGAAAAAAGTAAAATAGCCTTCAAGGGACAACCTCGCTTCCGGCATTATACCACATAAAAATGAATAAAACCTAATGAAAAATCGTGGGGCTTTTGGAAAATTATAAAGAAAAATTATAACTGTCTGGATTGGCGCTCACCGTAATGGAGCGAATTATGGATTTAAAATTTAAAAAATTTTAGTTAAAAACTTGTTTAATAGAAAAACTATTCAAGTATTTAATCTAACTTAATATTTAAAGTTAATAATGATTGAGGTTATGGTTTTGGTCTCGGTCTGGTTGACCAGACGTCTTGAACCGAGCGAAAACAGAACGCTCTTTAAGTCCGCAGCTAAGCTATACTCAGCGTCAAAATGATTTTCCACTTCCACCCAGAAATCAGATGTCTCTGATTTCATCCGGTGATGTGACTTGCCGTCCTTTTTATGGCTGCCGCCTGAATAAAAAACAGTTTTGGATCATTTTAAGGAGGAATTGACTTCCCTGCCACCCTGTTTAAGAACCGAAAAGCTTACTAGGAAATTTTTTAACTTGACATTCTCTTAAAAACAGCTTATCCTTGACAAGGTTCAAAAGTACGGCACCTTGAACCTTAATATATCAAGGATAAGGCAACATAATGAAAAAATCGGATTTTCATTATCCCCATAAAGAGGTAAATAAAAAATTAACAGTTGATAATAGCTATATAAAGGATATTATTATGGTTATTATTAATTTTTTAGCATGTTATGCTTCAGTAACAGTTGCTAAACAGTTAATAATTACTATATTTATTGCATTAAATGTAAATAACAATACAATTTCTCAAATTGTCAATGTTAGCACTCGGACAGTCCGCAATATTAAAAATAAAATCGCTTCCGGTGATATAGGCAATATCTTTTCCATTAAGAAAAATGGAAAGAAAAATGGAAGAAAAAGAAAATTAGAGCATATTAAACAAGATATTATCAATGAAATAGAAGCAAAAAATTATCATAATTTAAAACAAATAGTAAATATGATTGAAAATAAATTTAGTATCAAAGTCTCAGAAAGTACCGTAAGTAGATTTTTAAAATCAAATAATATTAAACGTTTGAAATGCGGCTCCTTTCCAGCAAAAGCGGATGTAAAAAAACAACGCGAGTTTTGCGAACATGTTTTGCTCCCTTTGATTAAAAGAGCTACCTCTGGCTCCGTTAAGCTGTTGTTTATGGACGCTTCCCATTTTGTCATGGGCAATGATTATATCGGGTACGTCTATAGCAAGAGTCGGCGATTTATAACGACATTCTCGGGACGCATGCGGTATAATGTTCTTGGGGCGTTAGATTTTACAACAAAACAAATTACGACAGTGTCAAATGATACCTATATTACGGCAACCCAGGTTTGTGAGCTACTCAAGAAAATTGCCGCGCTGTATGTAGATAAGCCTGTACATATAATACTTGACAACGCAAAATATCAAAAATGCAAAACTGTTATTGAAACCGCTACACAACTTGGTATTAATCTGATATTTATACCACCTTATAGTCCAAATCTAAACTTAATTGAGAGATTTTGGAAACATGTTAAGAGCCAACTGAGTATAAAATACTTTGATAAATTTTCATTATTTAGTGAAACTATAGATAGCATCATTAATAATGCAGACAAAGATGATAAAATAGTTCTCGACAGTCTTATTACTGGCAATTTGCAGCTATTTGATGATTTTGAATCAATTGACAATACAACATATATCAAAAAGTGATTAAAAACTGCTAACGCAATTTGACTAATAGTTTTTTAGCGTAAATATAATATTCATCTAAATAGTTTAAGAAAAAAAATAAATTGAAATGGTCATATCGCTATGACTTGAATTTTAATTTGTTGAGAATTTATTTCAATAACATTTTATAATTAATCATTACCTTCCGATACGGTCGTCACCATTTTTGGTCGCAACACATTTTTGTCGTCACCATTTTATACGACCCAAGGGTTTTTGTAGGCAAACATAAGTGGAAAATCTTTTTGACGCTGAGTATAGAAAAAAGAGGGACTCCAAAAAGAGCGTAAAATACAAATTTTTATGTTGTTTCCTCTTGACAACTCTAGATTAACTCGCTAAAATATATTACAATAGTTAATTGGAACGCAGATATTATTTTTGTTATTATTTACGCCTATAGGGCATATCAATACATATTTTTAATTATGTATAATTTATTTAGGAAATACCTATGACAATTTGTATAACAGGCGGTTCTGGTTTTGTCGGCTCCGCCCTGGTCCGAACCCTAGTTTCCCAACATATAGACCTAGAAGTAATTACTAATCGCAAACAATTAAACGAAGAAATTAATTCTCAAGTTAAACTTATTAACGCCAATTTACTCACGGAATCTGGCCGTAGAGAGGCTATTAAGCTTTCAAAGGCGGACACTTTAGTCCATTTGGCCTGGTACGCTGAACCGATCGTCTACACCCGATCGCCTTTAAACCTGGACTGGCTATATTCTAGCTTAGATTTGATTAAGCTATTTAAAGAAAACGGTGGCCAGCGTTTGATCATACTAGGGACCGGCTTTGAGTACGACTTTTCCTATGGAGGCTGTTTTTCCGAGTCGGACCAAACTGGCCCTCTGACCTTTTATGGCCAGACCAAAGACGCTCTCCGCCGGGTAGCTGAAGGGTACTCCGCTTTAACTGGTTTATCTTTTCTTTGGTGCCGCCTTTTCTGGCCCTTTGGGCCTGGTGAGGCTCCCGATAGATTACTGACGGGCTTGTACACTTTACTGATTGACAACCAACCAGCCGTCTGCCGGGCTGGCAATCTGAAAAGGGATTACATTTTTATTGAGGACGTGGCTGAGGCTCTCTCTATGGCCATTCGCTCGAAGATCGAAGGCGTTTTGAATATAGCTTCCGGGGAAAGCGTTGAGCTTGGCTATATGTCTAGAAAACTAGCCGAATTAATTGACCGCCGGGATTGGCTTAGCGTCGGGGAAGTTCCAGTGACTAAAGAGAATCCCCTGGAAATTAAAGCTGATACGCGACGACTTAGGGAAGAGTTAGGGTGGAGTCCTCGATATTCGATCGATAGAGGCATAGAGTTGTTAGCGCGACACTTTTTAAGCGCTATAAAAAGCTAAAAAGAACCTTACTATCTGAAATAAGTATTTACCTCTTTTTCAAAAGACTTATCTGAACATAAGTCAACGCTGGGTCCGCTGGATCGCTCATAAAAGAAGGTAGACTGTTTAAGGTTGTTAATAAATTAGCCTGTAGTTGCCGCCGCTCATCCATCTCCGTCAACATTGAGGGGCTCATAGATTTAGTTAGACGGTAGATCAGATCCCTTATCATCACCATTTCCGTTTTAATGACCTCGACCACTGGCTCATCCTGGTAATGAAGGATAATCTCCATTTCCACCACTGTCTTGTCCGGTTCCTCACCAAGGCTGACATAGAACCGGTCCAAGGTAAAGACTCCGGGGGTCTTAACCCGGACAACGGCGAGATCGTCTTCAATGACAAACTCTTCTTTGGGCGGGGGTTCCTCAACCGGGCTACGTAAAAAGATCCGGTAAACCCCAAAGCCTAAACCCGCGACCGCCACCACTATGAGGCCAATAAAAATGAATAGCTTGTACCGAGCGAACTTGACCGGATGCGATGGTCCAGTGGTTTCTGGGGTGATGGGGATAGGCTTTTCAGTCGCCTCCAAGGGTTTATCCGTGGGGGCTTCCTCGGGAAAATGAGTGGCCTCAGGGCTTAAGCTTTCCGCCTCTTTCTTGGCCTCATTAAAAATACCGTCCAAGTCCAGTTCCACTTTTTTAGGAACGTTTTCTTCCTCAACTTCATCCAAATCACCTAAACTCTGTAAAAAACCCTCCCTATTAGGATCGCTGGGATCACTGGGATCACTGACTTTCGCGTCCGAGTCATCATCTGGATTGGGCTTATCCGGAAAATCCTCATCGCCCATCCGAGCCCCCGGGGTTTTCTCATCTAAATCCAGACTTGAGCTACTTTGAGCTTTTAAGACCTCCTCAAAGTCAAACGAGCCATCTTTGTCATCAGCCGCGGTCTCTTCTTTCTTTTCAAGAGCGGTCTGAGCGTCCCAAGAGTCTTCCGCTCCGAGGCCTTTCACGTCTTTAGGCGGCTCTGGCGAGGCTTGGGCGTCCCAGGAGTCTTCCGCTCCGAGACTTTTCGCGTCTTTAGGCGGCTCTTGCGTGGCTTGAGCGTCCCAGGAGTCTTCCGCGCCAAGACTTTTTTGGTCTTTAGGCGGCACAGGCGCTTTCTGGGCGTCCCAAGAGTCTTCTGGTTGGGGGTTTTTAGCTTCTTTAAGCGGTTCCGGCGTGGCTGGAGAGTCCCAAGAGTCTTCTGGGGCTAAGGAAGGCTTTGGCCCACTCGCCTCTTCTAAGGCTTCAATGGGCGAGAGATCTAAAAACTCATCCGTCTCGTCAAGCTCATCTTGATCTTCGGCTGGTTTAGAGTTTTCGGGCTCATCCGACCAACTGGGAAGCTCCTCGGTTATGGCGTCAAACGTGTCCTCAGCCGATTTAGCCTTTAAGGGCTCCTCTTCCCTCTTCACCGCCTCTTTAGACGATACGGCTGGAGGCGTGGGCTCTTCGTCCCAATCATCAGCCCCAGGATCCAACGGTAAGTTGTCCCAGTCGTCAATGTTCGGAGGGTTGGGGGGAGTATTGGCCAAAAGTCGTTCCTTATCCTAAAGAGAGCCAAAGTTGTAAAGGTCACATCTTATCGTGGGACTCAAAATACTCATTAATAAACCCACGTAGACGGATAACGCTTTTAGTGTGCAATTGGCTAATCCGCGACTCGGTGAAACCCATGACCTGGCCAATTTCCTTCATGGTCAGCTCCTCATGGTAATAGAGAGTCACCACTAGTTTTTCTTTTTCCGGTAAGGAGTCCACCCCTTTCACCAAGACCTGGCGCACTTCCTCTTGACCTAAGACGGTTAAGGCGTCCAAGGTGGAGTCATCGGCCAAGATGTTGTAAATATCGGCGCTCTCGCGCGACTGACCCGGGGTGTCGAGCTTAAAGGCCTCCAGGTCCAGCATGTTGACCATGTAGACCTCATCCAAAAGATGGAGATAATCGCCAATATTAAGGCCCATGGCCTCAGCCGATTCCTCATCCGTGGGCGGGTGACCCAATTCCACTTCCAGTCTACGCCACAGTTTTTCCAGCTCAGTGGATTTTCGGCGAACGGTGCGCGGCACCCAATCTAAGTTTCTAAGATCATCTATCATCGCCCCTTTGATCCGAAACTCAGCGTAGGTTTTAAACAAAATACCTCTATCTGGATCAAATTTATCGATAGCGTCGATCAAGCCTAAGACCCCAGACGAGATGAGATCGTCTTTACTAATGTGCGCAGGCAAGCGGGAGGATAAACGATCCGCGATGTAGTTGATTAAGGGAGCGTACTTTTCCACGCGCTCGGCTTTTTCCGCGGGGGTTAATCCAACCCACTGACCTTTTTCTAACTGCCCACTGGGTCCATATGTCGGGGAACTGGCCATTAGTCTAGGGCCCTCCGCCCGGAGACCAAGCGGTTCAAGAAGAGAACCAACCCCCCACCGCCAAAGCCCGGCGGGGTTTTAAAGGTCAAATATCGGGCCAGCTCAGCGACGCCCTTCGAGGCTTTGCAATCAGGATCGCTAAGGTAAAAAGGCTTTTGCCCCCGCACCGCCGCGGGGACAGCCGGGTCATAAGGGATCCAACCGGCCAAGTCCAAGGAGACTTTAGCCAGATGGAGACCCGCCACATCGCTCAACAACTGAAAAACCGCCCGAGCGTCTTTGGGCCCGGGAACCATGTTCGGGACAATGTAAAAATCGTTCTGATCGTACTGGACGCTTAAGGCCTTCATGAGAGAATAAGCGTCGGTGATGGAAGTGGGCTCGTTAGTGACCACGACCAGTCGCTCTTGGGAGATGAGGTTAAAAAAGATGACATTGGGCCCAACCCCGGCCGCCGTGTCAATGAGCATAAAGTCCAGATCCTCGCGCCAATCCTCAAACTCGGAGATTAACCGGGCCTTATCCGTCTCGCTAATCTCGGTCAGCTCCAAGATCCCGCTCGCGGCTGGGAGAATCAAAACGCCTAAAGGGCCTTGAAAAACGATTTCTTTTAAAGTTTTTTCGCCCTTAAGCCAGTCATGGATAGTGTGCTTCGTTCGGACCCCTAAAAGAACGTCCGTATTCGCTAACCCCAGATCGGCGTCCCATATTAGAACTTTTTTGCCCATTTCCGCCAAAGCCAGGGCCAAAGCCAGGGTAATGTTGCTCTTGCCCACCCCGCCTTTGCCGCTGGAAACGGACAGAACCCGGACCGGCCTGGCCGTCCGTTCCGTCTTTGACGCTTTGTCTTCGCTCATTTGCCCAATCCTTCCTCTATTGTCGGTCCCAACCATAAATCCAGAAACTTGTCGGCCTTAGCTGGCCCAAAATCCTCGGCCACCCCAGGGCCAGTGGAAAAAAACGCTAAACTCGGGCCAGCTCGGATAATAAGGCTCACTAAACCGCCTAAAGTCTTAGTCTCATCTAGCTTACTTAAGGCCACGCCCCAAAGGTCCGGCCCAGCGGCCTTTTGCGAGGCCTCCAATAGATCCCCGGTTTTTAGATTAGCTGGCAGAGCCAATAAAGTCATGGCCCCTGAGCCCTCTAATAAATCCAGTTTTTTGGCCCCCTTTAAGTCCCGAGTCGAAGTGTCCACTAGGATAAGGTCCGTCTCCTCAAAAATCTCCCGGGCCTCGTTAAATTCCGCTCGGCTTTGACAGGCCCGTAGCCCTAGGCCCATGATCCGGGCGTACTGAGCTAACTGCCCAGCGGCCCCCAGCTTTAGGGTGTCTAAGGTGATCGCCGCCGTCTTTAAGCCCCTTTTCTGGGCTAAGGCGGCGAGCTTCAGTAAGATCGTGGTTTTCCCCGAGCCACTGGGGCCCAAGATGGCCAGGATCCTTGGGAGGGTCATTTCCCGGCACTTAATTAAAGGCTGAACCGTCCGCCTTAACTGCTCTAAAAGATCGCCGCCCCAAGCGGCTTGGCTTTCCGCGGCCTTTTCCACCAGATCCCGGGCCAGTTCCGGCTCCAGATCAGTAGCTAGTAAATGGCGGTAAAGACTGAGTAAATCCCCGCGATCCCGCCATTTTTCCGCCAAACTTTGGCGGTGGGCGAGGTCTAAGATAAGCTCTTTGATCTCATTGACGCCCCCCATGATAGTCTCTTTCAATTCTCGGGCCAAATCTTCGTCTTTAACTTTAGTTTTACCTGGGCTAACGGATTTTTGACCCTCGGTTAAGGCCTTTTGATAGGCTTTAAGACCCAAACCACTAGAGCTACCCGCCTTAACCGGCGGTTTGGCGGTTGGCGCCGGGGGGCTAGCCACCTGAGGGCCAGAGGGCGGAAGACCTGATTCTAGCGGATTAGCCATTGGCGCGCTAGAGCCTAAAGGCTGGGGGGTCTTCGGGGCGATTGTTCCAGTTCCCGGCGGCAGATCCTCTTCCCGGACCCCAGCGGTGACCTCCACTCGGCCGGTGTCGGGATCTTCCCGTTGGGAAAGGATGACCGCGGCCAGGCCAAACTCCTCTTTAATCCGCTCAATAACCTCCGGCAGCTTAGCCGCGGTAAACCGTTTAATCCGCATAGCTAAAGTTCACCTCACCGACAATCCTTAAACGGGCCCCGCTAGTTAGTTCTGAGTGGCTAATTATAACCAAGTTATCAATAAACCTTTCGGTTAGTTTACGTAAAAAACGCCGAACCATCGGTGAACACAGAACTAATGGCTGTAAATTATCATTAGTTAAATTTGGTAAGGCGTTACTTATGGCGGTGACAATCCTTTGCCCAGTGTCAGGATCTATGGAAAGATAGGCGCCCCTTTCAGTTTCGTTAATGGACCTGGATAAGGCTTCCTCAATATCCTGGCCAATGGTCATGATGGGTAAATCCCCAGCCGCGGTCACGTAATTGCGGATAATGCTCCGAGCTAAGCGCTGCCGGACAAACTCGGTTAAAAGATCGGTGTCCCGGGTTAAGGCCGCGTGATCGGCCAAGTCCTCTAAAATGGAGGGCATATCCCTAATGGACACTCTTTCTTTTAATAAGTTTTGCAAGACCTTTTGGATTTGCCCTAAGGTCAGTAAAGCCGGAGTTAGCTCCTCGACCACCTTGTCGTTGGTCTGGGAGACTCCATCCAATAACTTCTGAACGTCCTGACGGCTTAAAAGCTCATCGGCGTGTCTTCTAATAACTTCCGTTAAATGGGTGGCCATAACCGAGGCTAAATCAACCACCGTCCACCCAGAATGCTGGGCCTCGTCTTTCCGCTCATCCGGGATCCACAAAGCTGGCAAACCAAAGGCCGGCTCAAAGGTGCTGATCCCAGCCATGGACTTACGGGCGTCGCCTGGGTTCATGGCTAGCTGGTGGCCGATTAACATCTCCGCTCGAGCCACTTCATTGCCCTTAATGGCAATAACGTACTCCCCCGGCCGTAATTGGAGGTTATCCCGCACGTGCATGGGGGGCACAATAAAGCCCGCTTCCAAAGCGAACTGACGGCGGATGGATCTAATCCTCTCCAAAAGCTCGCCGCCTTGATCCTCGTCCACTAAAGGGATAAGCCCATAACCCACCCCTAATTCCAAGACGTCCAAAGGCAACAAGGCCTCCACCTTTTCTGGCGGCGGCGGGGCGGCGTGAGCCACTGGCGGGGAGCCTAAAGGCGTAGGGGCTAAAGGCGTGGGCCCAGCTCCAGGAGCGGGGCTGGGGCCGCTGGGGGAAGGCCCAGAGCCCGAGCCTCCCGAGCGACCGGTTTGACCTAAGACCTCAGCTAGCCGTTTCCGGCGATAAAGGGCGTAGGCTAAAGAGAGGATGGTTAGGCCAGTTAAACCAAAGGCCACGGTCGGTAGACCCGGTAAAAGGCCCAAGAAAAAGACCACTCCCCCGGATAAGGCCAAAGCCTCGGGCTTTAAGGTGAACTGGGTGGCGAACTCCCGGCTCATGGTGGATTCCGAGCCCGCCCGGCTCACGATGATACCCGCGGCGGTGGAAATCATTAAAGAAGGCAGTTGGCTGACCAAACCATCGCCCACGGTCATAATGGTGTAGGTGGTGGCCGCTTGGGCTGGCTCCATGTCCAACTGGAGAACGCCAATGATAAAGCCGCCAACAATGTTAATAAGGGTGATGAGGATACCAGCGATGGCGTCCCCGCGGACAAACTTGGAGGCGCCGTCCATAGCCCCGTAAAAATCCGCCTCCCGAGCGATTACCTCCCTTCGGGTTTTGGCCTCAGCCTCTTGGATTAAGCCCGCGGCCAAATCCGCGTCAATGGCCATCTGCTTACCCGGCATGGCGTCCAAGGTGAAGCGGGCGGCCACTTCGGCGATCCGGCCCGAGCCTTTGGTGATGACCATGAAGTTAATAATGACCAAGATGATGAAGATAATTATGCCCACCACATAATTACCGCCCACCACAAAGTTGCCAAAGGCCTGAATAACCTCGCCCGCGGCGTCTGGGCCTTCGGCGCCATTTAAAAGGATAAGGCGAGTGGAGGCGATGTTTAAGGCCAAGCGAAACAAGGTCATGATCAAAAGAAGCGAGGGAAAAACGGAAAAATCCAAAGGCTTTAGGGTATAAAGGGCGGTTAAAAGGACTATAACCGAAAGGGTCACGTTAAAGGTCAAAAGGAGATCCATGGCCCCAGTGGGCAAAGGGAAGAGGAAGACTAAAATAATCCCCACCACCCCCAGGCCCATAATAATGTCGCCGGTGGCTTTGTTGGACAACTTTTGCCCTATTTGGCTCAAAAAGCCTTCAGCCACGTCTCTTCCTGCCCTTCACTCGGTAAATGTAACTTAACACGTCGGCCACGGCCTTATAGAACTCGGCCGGGATTATCTGCCCCACCTCCACGGCCCGGTACAGGGCCTGGGCTAGGGGCTTATTTTCCACAATGGGCACTCCGGCCTCTTTAGCGATATCCTTAATGCGTAAGGCCAAAAAATCTTGGCCCTTAGCCACCACCACCGGGGCCGGGGCTTGGGTCTTATCGTAGGATAAGGCCACGGCGAAATGGGTGGGGTTGGTTATAACCACGTCCGCGCTCGGGACCTGGTTAAGCTGCCTTTTTTTACTGGCCTCCCTTTGAGCTTGGCGGATCCGGTTTTTAATGAGCGGATCCCCTTCCATCTGCTTATACTCGTCTTTAACCTCTTGCTTGGTCATCTTCATGTCTTGCATGAACTGCCAACGTTGGTAACCGTAGTCTAAGATGGCTAATATTAAAAGTAATAAACAAGTCTTAAAAAAAAGCTCCATGGCGATGGACATGACCAGTTGGCCAATGGCCGGGGCGCTCATGTCCACCATGAGAACAAAGTCATCCATATGGTCTCTTAAGACCAAATAGCCCATTAAAAATATAACAAAGAGCTTAAATACGCTTTTAACGCAGTCAACTAAGGTCCTTAACTTAAAGAGTCGGCCAAAACCATTAATAAAATTAAGCTTATCCAGCTTCGGGACTAAAGAAGAGGTCACCACCATAAAGCCGCCGAGCTGATAGATATTAATGGCCACGCTAGCCACTAAAACCGCTAAAGCCAAAGGGACGATGAGAATCAAGATCTCCTTAAACATGGTCCGGCTTAGAGCTAAAAAATCGAGCCCCCCAGCGGTGGCGGCTAAAGTATGGATGTGTCGGTAGATCCCCACAATCCGGTCCCAACCAATGGGGGCCATAACGACCAAGAAGAACCCCGCCGCTAGCAAAGTGACCGCGGCGGAGACCTCCATGCTTTTCGGCACCTGACCTTTTTCCCGAGCTTGATTAAGCTTATGGCCAGAAGCCTCTTCCGATTTTTCGCCGGAATCCTCACTCATGGCGAAACTCCCAAGGGGCGAGCCGGGGCTAAGATCTCCAAGATCCGCGCCATGGCCTCTTGAGCCTCATACAGACCTTGGGCGATTAAACGCGGCCAAAAGCTCATGGTAAAGCCGGTCACCGCCAACCCCGCTAAGATAAATAAAGGCATGCCCACGAACAGAACCTGCATCTGGGGCACGGCTTTGGCCACCACCCCAAAGGAGACTTTAACGCAAAACAATAAACCCACCACCGGAGCGGCGATCTTAATGGCCAAAATATACATGCGGCCTGTGGCCTGCATAATCTCGGTAAACATAATGGGTCGATCTAAAACTAAATACCCAACTGGAGCCACTTTAAAGCTATCGGCTATGGCTTTTAAAGCTAAATAATGACCATTAACAATCAAAAAGATTAAAACAAAGATAATGTAGACTAACCGAGAAACAATGGGCACCTGGGTCCCGCTCTGGGGATCCATAAGGTTAACCATGGTCATGCTCATCTGAAAGCTTAGATACTCACCGGCTAAGTTGGCGGTTTCCAAGACCAAGCGAACCATGGTGGCCAATATTAAGCCAATGACCATTTCCCCAACGCCTAAAGAGATCATGGCCCAGAGGTTTAGGGGCAGATCCTCGGCCCGGTAAGGGACCACTGGGACTAAGACCACGGTTAAAGTTAAAGCCAAGGCGGCTTTGGCCTCAGTTAAAACATTGGGGCTACCTAAGATCGGGGCCACGGCCACAAAGGTGGAAAGGCGAATTAAGACCAATAAAAAGGCCACAAACTCGCTGGCGTTAATGACCGGAGCGCCCAAACGATCGATCCCCTATAGTTCCGCTGGCGACAAACCCGGCGTGGCTAAGCCTTCCGCGGTTCTCACCCAATCGGGAAAGTGGATTAAAATGTTTTGGGTGTACTCGATTAATTTATCTAATAACCAAGGCCCAGCCACCACTAAAACTAAAGAAATGCAAATGATTTTAGGAATAAATTGCAAAGTCATTTCCTGAATCTGGGTGGTGGCTTGAAAGACGCTAACCATTAAACCAATAACTAAGCCCACTAAAAGCATGGGTAAAGAAAGGAGCATGATTAGCTCTAACACCCCTCGACCAAAATCTATGACAAACTCGGTGGTCACCGCCGCCTCCTATTGGTTTACAGTTAACTATTAAATCCTCAAAAACCGCCCCAATTATTACCCCGGGGCCCCGGCGATGACCCCAAAACTGCGGACAATGGAGCCCACTAAAAGGTTCCAACCATCGACTAAAACAAAGAGCATGAGCTTAAAGGGTAAAGAGATCATGACTGGCGGGAGCATCATCATGCCCATGGACAAAAGGACCGAGGCCACGACCATGTCGATTATCAAAAAAGGCATATACAAAAGAAAGCCAATGGTAAAGGCGGTTTTTAGCTCGGAGATGATAAAGGCCGGAATCAGGCTCAAAGTTGGCACCATGGCCTTATTGACCGGTTTGGGGTCGCCAGCGATCCGCATGAAAAGGGCTAGATCCTTTTCCCGGGTCTGCTGAAACATAAACTCCCTAATGGGCTCTAAAGCCCGATTAATGGCCTCGGCTTGGGTTATCTCCGAACTCATAAAGGGCTTAAAAGCCCTATTCTCAATGTCCCGCCACACTGGCAACATTAAGTAAAAGGTTAAAAACAGAGCTAAGCTAATGATGATCTGGTTGGGCGGGGTTTGCTGGGTGCCCATGGCTTGGCGCAAAAAACCAAAGACCACGACGATCCGCACAAAAGAGGTCATCATGACTAAAATAGAGGGGGCTAAGGCCAGAACCGTTAATAAGAAAAGAACGTTAATCACTGTGGCCAAACGGTCCGGGTCATCCGCTTGGTCAAAGGATAAGTTAATGGTGGGAATGGGCACCATGGTCCCAGTTCCCCCAGTTTGGGCGAAGATAGGAGTTGTTAAGCCTAAAACAATTAAACTTAACCCTACTAAGACCAATAAGCGGATTAAAATTACGCTATTATTAGTTTTCAAAAACGCTCTTTTCATTTTTTAAAAGGTAGATTGTGGGTAAAATCTAGCGCCGTCTATCTAAAGGGTCCTCAATATCGTCCAAACCTAAAAATTCGTCATTAGTGTCATCCCCAGTGAAGGGGTCATCGTCAATGGCCAAGGTGAAATCCAAGGGCGAAGGCTCCTCTTGGTTAAGCTCATTATCCTCTAACTCCCGGGACTCAAAACTTAATAAAGGCTCTAACTCAATGGTGTCGGGGCTAAACGCGTTCGCCTCGCTTTTGGGGACAGTGATTTCCGGGGCCGGGATCGAGGGTGGGGTCGCGATCAGCTCCGGGGTCACCAGTTCCGCGACTTTGGTGGGGTCCCTTTTCGTTGGGGCCACGGTCGGCGTTGGCGGCTTTTTTAAAGGCGGCGTAGCGGTCAAGATAGGCTCTAAACCATCGGCGCTGGAAATAAAATCTTTGGCGCCCGGGTCTTTCGGAGGTTCAGGCTTCTTAGTTTCCGCGACCTTTCCCGCGTCTTTCTTAGCCTCTACCGGCGGTTTTTGGGGGGCTGGCGGCAGGTACTCAAAAGGCTCATCTTCCTGAGCCAAAATCCATTCGCCCAAAGAGGTTAACCGATCCGGGGTCACCCCAACCACCAATAAGCGTCCATCCACTTCCACGGCGGCCAAGTACCGCCGGGCGTCCAAGGCCATAGTGCCCCGTAAGATAAAGGTCTGAGCCCCTTTAACCGACCGACCGCGACCCAGACGACCGATTAAACGCAAAAAAAGCAACAAAAGGGCCAAAACTAAAAGAAAGGCCCCCAGAGCCCCGAGGTAACTAACCGGAAAATCGCTAAACCCGCCAAAGGAAAAAGTGTCTTCCCCGGACGGGACTTTAGCCGGTGGCGGCGGCGGGGCTCGTCTGACTGACGGTGGCGGCGGGCTCGTGGCCACGGGTGGCGGCCCTAAGGGCGGGCTGGCCGTAACCGGGGGGGCCGGTGGCTCCGCCGCTTGAGGTGGGCTAACCGGTTCGACTGGCTCCACTGTCTCCACTGTCTCCGGGCTCACAGAAGGCTCGGCGGGGCTTAAAGTCGCGTTAGCCGGTTCCTCCGCGGCCGGGTCAGGAGCGGGCCTAATCCCCGGGGACACGGGAACTGGCGGTAAAGAGGGCGGGGCCAAATCCTCAGACACTAAAGGCGCGGACGGCTCAAACGTGGCGTTCTGAGCGTTAGCCTTTAGCGAAAAGACTAAAGTGGCCAGGGCCAAAAGCCCGACTAGAAAGACAGCGCGCATAACTTCTCCCCAAAACGGGCTAATTGAGGCTTTTAACTCTTTCCATGGGGCTAACGATATCCGTCACCCGGACCCCGAACTTATCGTTGACCACGACCACTTCGCCCCGAGCCACTAGCTTACCGTTAACAAAGATCTCCAAAGGCTCGCCAGCGAGTTTACTCAACTCAATGACCGAGCCTTGGCCCAGTTGCAAAAGATCGTTAATGATCATGCGCGTCCGGCCCAGCTCCACGGAAATCTCCAAAGGAATGTCCAGAATAAAATCCAAAGGTCTAGCCGCCCCGTCCGCCGCGGGCGGGGGCGGCCCAAAGGGGCTATCCCCTAAACCGGACTCCCCGGCCGGCATGGAGGTGGGGCCCGGATCGCCCCAGTCCTGGGATAGACCGGGGTCATCGGACATTAAGCGGTCCAGATCGCTTTGCGTAAGATTGGGTTTGTCGTCAGCCATGGGTCTCCCCTTAAAAACAAGATGGGCCCTAGTCCTCCCAGATGCGCGGAGGAATGTCGGTTTGAATCTTCACCGCTTTCTGGCCCCGTTGGGAGCCAATGAAAACTTTAAACTTGGGAACGCCCTCCACGTTAACCTCTAAAGGCTCATGGACATCGTGCTTCAGCATAATCACGTCCCCAATGGATAAATTCATGAGCTCTTCAGCGGTGATGGTGGTCCGGCCCAGCTCCACCACCATATTAACCTCAGCTTCCCGAACGCGCTCAATAAAGCGGGAGATCCAAGCCGTGTCCACTTCCAACTGGTCGCTTTGGAAGCCCGCGTACAGTTTGGAGCGAATGGGCTCAATGGTGGCGTAAGGTAAGCAGATGATTAAAGTGCCCACCGTCTGCTCCAATTCCACCTCAAACTTAACCACTAAAACCACTTCCGTTGGGGCCACCACTGAGGCGAACTGAGGGTTAGTTTCCCCACGAACGTAGCTTAAAGTTAAAGGATGAACCGGGTTCCAAGCTTTTTCGAGATCATCTAGAGCCATTTTAATGACTTTAGTCACTAAACGAGACTCGATGGGGGTAAAATCCCGGCCCTCAACTTTAATGTAACCGCGACCGCTACCGCCAAAAAAGCTATCCACCAAGTTAAAGACAAGCTTGGTCTCTATGACCATAATAGCGTGGCCCCGTAAAGGCTCGGCTTTAAAAATATGGAGGCTCGTGGGCACGGGCAAACCGCGCATAAACTCCCCGAACTTAACCATGTTGATGGAAAAGGCCGAAATGTCAATGACTTTTCTTAAGGCCGTGGACATGGTCTGCCGAAAGAACCGGGCGAAGCGGTCGTTAATGATCTCCAAGGTGGGCATCCGCCCCCGGATGATCCGGTCTTGGTTAGTGAGATCGTAACGCGTGATCCCCGATTGATCGGCGGCGTTATCGGTTTCGGTTTCCACCTCGCCGCCGCCCATGCCTTTTAAGAGGGCGTCAACCTCTTCTTGGGTCAGTATTTTGGCCATAAGTAAGCCTTATCAAGTTTTTTTGGTTTACTGGATGACAAAGTCCGAATACTTGACCTTTTTGACCTTAAATTTAGTCATATAGCCATTAGTCCGGTTTAAAATCTGACTCCGTAACCTTTCTTTACCATCCACCGTGGAAATATCCTCAATAGCTTGGCTGGATAGAAGGATCAAAACGCTGTCCTGGATGTCGGACATCTTTTTATTTAGCTCATCCGCGGCTTCTTGGTTTTCCACCTCTAAGCCAATGGTCACCTTTAAAAACCGCCGGCCCGAGGGCTCATTTAAGTTGGTGGTGAAAGGCTTCATTTCTACGGTAATAGGCCCAGTGTCCACCGGGGCCGCCGCCCCTTCCGCCGGGGCCCCGTGACCGCCCGCCGCTGGGGCCGCTGGCCCAACTTCCGAACCGCCTTTAGTCGGGGCCACAATGGGCTCTTCCTCTTCCGCGGGTTTTGGCGGCTCGCCTTCCGTAGTTTGGTGAGCCTCGACCGGTTCGGCTTTGGGGGCCAAGACCGTTTTTAAAAGGACAAAAGCCCCGGCCCCGCCCACGACCATGGCCAACACGGCGATAATGACAATCTTCATGAGGCCTTTTTTGCCGGACCCGCTCGAAGCGGAACTATCCACGGCGGCCTCCTCGGCTTCTTTTTTCTTCGGCTCTTGGGCTTTCTTTTCCGACATGACTTTTATCCTTTCCAAGAACTACGGGGGGGCCGGTAGAGAACAATCTCCAGGCGGCTATTGCGAGCCCCCTCCAAGGGGTCCATAGTCACCGGTCGCCCCCCGCCAAAGGCCCCTAAACGGAACCGACCGGGGGGCGATCCTAGGGTGGTGAAATAATCCATAACCACCCGCGACCGGTGGGCGGAAAGCGCGTAGGCCGCGGTGGAGGTTCCCCCTTCCAACTCCGAGAAGGGGTTAGTGTGGCAATCCAAACTGACCGCTAAAGTCAAACGACTTAACAAAACGGCCATCTGACGCAAGAGAGGCAAGGTGTCTTCCCGCAAAATGGCCGAGCCCTCGGGAAATAAAACGGCCTTATCCCAACGAATGACTAGCCCTCGCTCATCCCGAAAAACCGAGACCGAGTCATTAATAACTCGCTCCAGCTCCTGATAATCCGGGACGGCCTCGGGATCCAACTGGAACAAAGCGTCCTTGATCTCCCGTTGGTCAAACATGACGTCCGGCGGGAGCTTATCGATATTCTCGAAGAGCTCAATGACCGGGGCCACTAAAGAAGGGTTGGTGAACCCCAAAGAGGCGGGCCCTTGGTTATCCCGGGGGGTCTCTGCGCTAACCAGGACCTCATCGCCTTGGACGGCCAAGCTTTTGGGGTCCGTGGTGGTAATAGAGATGATTAAGACAAAAAAGGTCAAAAGCAAGGTGACCATGTCGGAAAAGGTTAAAAGCCAGCCTTGGGAATTGGGCGTATCCGGCGGCGTTTTTTGCCGAAAGCGGCTCATTAAAAACCCTCCTCCGTGGCTTCGGGCACCCTGGGCAAAACAAACTCAAACCCGCCGAACTCAAACAAAGTGTCCTGACCCTCTAACTTGCGTAAAGCCCCTTCTTTGGCCGCGGTGAGGTCTAAAACCAATTCCACCCGGTTGTTTTTAGCTCTATTAGCCGGCGAGTTATTGGCCACCATAGGCTTTTCCCCGCCATAGCCATAAGCCGACAAAAGGGTTAAAGAAATCCCCTCTTCGGCTAAAAACTGGAGCGTGGCCAAAGCCCGATTGATGGAAATCGCCCAGTTGTCCCCCACCCCCTCGGTCTGGGGCGGCAGGTTATCGGTGTGGCCCTCCACGCTAATGGGCGTTTGGGCGTCGCTCATGATCTTAGCGAAGGAGCTTAAGGTCTCCTTGGCCTCCGGGGAAAGCTCCGTGGAGTCGCCTAAAAAAAGAAGTCCAGCCGATAAAATAATGATCCTCTGCCCTTTATTATGGACAATCCTCGCCCCTTCGTCCAGTAAACTTGGGGCCAATAAAGCTCGCACCCGGGCCATTTCCGTATCTAAAATCTGGGCTTTTTCGCCCAACGAGGCTTGGTTAATGGCTAACCCCGTCGCGTCCCCTTGGGGGGTCATTCCGCCAGTTAAGATGCCAAAGGTCTCGTTAACCGAACGGATGACTTTACCGTACCGAGTTTCATCAAAGTTAGCCTTAGTGACCATCATGATGAAGAAAGTCAGTAAAATAAGGGATATTGAGGTGAACAAGATCATTGTCGAGTCCACCTTAGGCGTCTCTGGGGGTCTTTTAATAGCCACGCGTCACCTAAAGGCCGAGACCCGGGCCGCCGGGGGAATAAAGGCGTGGAGCTTTTGCTCAATTATCCGGGGGTTATCGCCCCGACACAAAGCTAATATGCCTTGCACAATTAACTCTTTAACCAAAGTCTCCGCCGCTGAGCGGGCCCTTAATTTCCCGGAGATGGGCACAAAGACCACGTTGGCCAAAAGAGCCCCATAAAAAGTGGTCACCAAAGCCACGCTCATGGCCGGGCCAATGGCTGAAGGGTCGTCCATCTGTTGCAGCATGGAGATTAAGCCGATTAAGGTCCCGAGCATCCCAAAGGCCGGAGCGAAGGCCCCCATGGCTTGAAAAATATCCGCGCCCAAGCGGTGCCGAGTCTCTTGAAAAGCGATCTCAGTCTCCAAGATATCCACAATGGCTTGGGGCTCTAAACCATCCACGGTTAATTGCAACCCTTTGCGCAAAAACTCGTCACCCACGTCAGCGATATCGTTTTCTAAGGACAAGAGCCCTTCTTTACGGGCTTTAGCCGAAAAGGTGATAAACCCAGTGATGATATCGTTCATGGTGACCGCCCGGGTCACAAAGACGTTTTTGAGGATGGCCACGGTGTTGAGGCAATCCCTTAATGGATAGTTAATTAAAGTGGCGCAGGCCGTGCCCCCGACCACAATCATAAAGGAGGGTAAATCCACAAACGCCCTAATGCCCACTCCCATGTTAATGGAAATGACCAAAAGACCGATTGATGACAATATCCCGACTATGGTGGCGACATCCATGGGGGTTCACCTTAAAAAAAACTATTTGGGCCCGATTTCTGGCCTTTGAAGCTCAAAACAGTCCCATGGAAATCTGTTGCAATTTGTATGCCAAATTTAAACCCAATTTTAACTTTCTGGTTCCAGAGCCGCTTAACCTTTAGTTCGAGCCGAAAAATAGCTTATCTGGCGCTGTCTCGAACTGTCTTCCCCTAGAATAAGTGATTGAACCGCCCAGGCCTTGGTGAGGCCAAGGGGAACTTTAGGGCATATTATATCACAATTGAACTTTTGTAGCCAGTTTTTGAAGATTATCGCCTTTTTAAGCCAAAACCTGGGGACAAAAAAGCCGGTTAGCCCTAACGATATTTTGGAGCTAACCGGCCAGAAATAAGGTTGATTCTACTTGGCTGGATGGCCCTCTTTAGCTTTAATAACGGCTAAGGCCTCGTCCACCGGGGCTTTGACCCCCGCGGCGGCGAAGAAGGCCTTATTAAGGTCTAAGTATTTCGCGGCCACCCTTTGAACGTCCGCGACCGTGACCTCTTTAATGGCCTTTTCCCACTTAGCGTCGTAATCTAAGCCTAACCCCAAGATCTTATTTAGAGTGGCCTCCTCCACCCGGCGGGATAGAGTCTGGCTCCCAATTTTCTTAACCCCCAGTAAGTAGCTCTTGGCCCCTTCTAACTCCGCCAAGGGGATGGGTTCTTTAATAACGCCTTGGATGATGTCTAGCATCCCGCTAACCGCTTGGGCCGATTTACTGGGCTCAGTGCCAATATAGAAGAAGAAGGTCCCGATCTTAACCCCCGGGTTGTAGACCGAGGTGACCACGTAAGCTAAACTCTGTTGGTCCCTTAAGACCCGAAAGAGGACCCCACCCATGCCCGATAAGTAGGCGTTTAAGACCTCCAAGGGGGCCTGGTCGCTTTCGCCCAAACCCGCGCCTAAAAAGCCTAAAATTAGGTGATTTTGAGCCCGATCGACTTCATCTAAGGCAAAACCTGTTGTAGTTAGAGCTTGGGGCGGCGCGGGGTCAGTAACCGCGCGACCCGGGCCCGGTTGGCTCCAAGAACCCAGTTTTTCGGTCAAAAAGGCCAAAACCGTCGGCGGGTCAATGTCCCCAGCCACAACCACTAGTAGCGTTTCCGGGCGGATGACGCCCTGGTAAAAACCTTTCAGATCGTCCACCGTAAAGGCGGAAACCGTGGCGCTTAAGCCTAAAGTGTCCCGATGGTAGGGGTGGTTAGGGTAAAGCCCTTGCCGTAAAAGGCGGGCGGCCCTTTCGCCTAAGCTTTCGTCTTGGGCTTTAATGGCCGTTAAGACCTCCTCCCGGACCTCGGTTAAGCTTTCCGGGTTTAAAGCCGGGGCCACGATTAAGTCGGTTAAAAGCCCCAAACCCCGCTCCCAGGTGGCGGCTAAAAAGGAGCCCGATAACCCCAAAGAGTTCCGGGCCGAGTAGCCATCCAAGTTGGCCCCCAAGTTCTCCACGGCCTTGGCCATTTCCTGGACCCCCAGGTTTTGGCTGGCTTTGGGCCAGACCTCAGCGAAGATATTGGCTAACCCATCCTCCCCGTCTTTTTCGGCCAATAACCCGCCTTTAACCAAGGCTTTAGCCGTTACCCTTGGCAAAGACGAGTCCTTTAACAACAAGACCTCCAGCCCATTGGCTAAGCGATGGGACTCGTACTTGGCTTCCGGGGCCAAGCTGGCCGCCCCATCGGCCAGGTTAAAGCCCTTAAAGATCCGGTCCATCTTCTCCGGGTTCGGCGGCTCCGAGCCTTCTGGCAACATAATGGTGACAATCAAGTTTTCCGGGCGGAAAACATCCCGGGCCACCGAAATTAAATCCGCGGGCAATAAGCGCGACCATCTAGCTAAAAAGGCGTCTTTTAAACGATAATCGCCTTTTTGAAGCTCAAAAGAAGCGATTAGGCCATTTTGTCCCTCAGCGCTCTCTTGACCCAAAAGAAAGGATTTACTGGTTAAAGCCCGGGCCCGAGCCAATTCCTCCTCAGTGGGCGGGTTAGTGGCGAGGCCCTCTAAGACCTTTAAGACCGCGGCCATGGCCGGCTCGATCTTGGCGGGCTCCGTCTCAAAACCAATATAGAAAGTCCCGCCTAGCCGCATATCCATAGCTGAGGCGTCAATGTCGGTCACTAAGCCCTTTTCCGTCTTAATCTCCGACCATAAGCGGCTGGCTCGGCCCAAAGACAAGATCGCGGCCACTAGATCGAGTTGGCTGGCCCTTTCATCGGCCCCGTCCAGGGATTTAAAGCCCAAGATGATTTTCGGGACCATGGCTTTCTCGCTAAAGAGAACCGCGTACTCCGGGCCGTTATTGGGGCGGGATTTAATGGCCGGAAGCTGAGGCCGGGCGGTTTTGGGGTTTTTTAAAGGGCCAAAAAACTCGTCCACCAGCTTAATAGCCTCTTTCGGGGCGAACCCCCCGGAGACCACTAAAAAGGCGTTGTCCGGGCGGTAACGGGCCTTATGGAAGGCCAAAGCCGTGTTCCGGGTGGCCGCCCGCACGGACTCCGGGGAACCTAGAATCATGTGGCCATAAGGGTGGTTTTTAAACGACCGCGCCATGAACTCCTCAGCCAAAACGCGGTCCGGGCTATCTAAGGCTCGGTTAATCTCCTCAACCACCACCTCTTTTTCCCGGCGATACTCCTCAGGATCGTAGGTGGGGGCGAAGACCAGGTCAGCTAGGATATCCAAAGCCAAGCCGGTTTTCTCGGCGGGCAGGCTTAAATGGTAGCAGGTCTCGTCAAAGGAGGTGTAAGCGTTGATACTCCCGCCATTGGTCTCAACCAAGGAGGAGATCTCGCCGACCTTCCGCTTGGCCGTGCCCTTAAAGGCCATGTGCTCCATTAGGTGGGCCAAGCCGTACTCCTTGGGGGACAACTCGTCCGCGGACCCGGCTTTGATGACCACCCGGGCCGAGACCACGGGGTTCCCTAGTTGGGGGGCTAAAATAACTTTTAAGCCGTTGGGCAGGACATAACTTTCATCGGCCCCGCCCGCGGAAGAGGTCGGGGCCGCTAACTGTGTCACCATAAATAGCACCGTAAATACCGTAAAGAGTGTAAAAAAACGTGTCATTATTATTACTCTGTATTAAAATTACCTAATGCTAATAGCTTAGGCCATTTAAACGCTGGGAACCCAAAAAACTATTATTCCTTAGGGGCTTTAAGACCAAACCCCCGTTAAGGCTCTTCAAAAAAATCCCCGGATTTTTGCTAATTAAGAGAAATTCTGTTAAAGTGACTGGGAAAAACAAACGAATTCGCCTTATCGGTTCGGCCTAAAGATTGTCCTGGGCCTTTCCCCTTAAGCGAAGAGGAGCCCCAGACGACCAGGGGGATTAGTTATTTTCTGGAATCAAAGCCCGTCAGTTTTGGCGGTAACTTTTTCCATAATTTGTATACTCTATATAAATACTTAATCAAAGTCAAGGTACAATCAGAATTGGAAACTCCCTTTCTCGGGCGCCCGTTTTCTGGGTTTAAAGCTTGATTCAGAGTTTTTCTTTGGTTATAATAATTTAACTTTGGTTTTTGAGTCTCTAAAGTGGCTTGAAGGACTTTAGTCAGGAAAAAACCACTAAAAACCTGAGGGTGTTCTAACTATGATGGCTGACCAGACAATTGTTAGCCTCATATATTAAGTTAAGTCCAACCCACTTTTCGCTACCAAGGGGCGGCCTCCATGGCTGAAGCTAAAAAGACCCAATGGTCTATTGATCGTCTTCTCAAACCCAACACCCGCGTGGATCTGATCCTGGACGTGGATTTGATCAATGACCGTATAGACGTCCGCAACGGGTCTGTTTATGAGATCACTGACAAGCACTTGATCCTCTCCCAGACTGATCCTCTCATGACCAGGTCCATGGTCGGTCGGGAAGTGGAAGTCACGTTCGTGGGCCGGGAGCCGGTCAGCGGCGAGGTCATGCGCTGGGGTTGGAGCGGCAAGATAACCGGTATCTCTGATTATAAATTTAGCCCCACCGAAACGGTTCAGGCCATTTACCTTTCGGCCCCCAAGCCTGGGGAGATTAACGAAACCAACGCCCGGATGGACTACCGGCTAACCATAGTCTCGAACGATCACATTAGCATCCAGACTCACCCTTCCTTTGGCCGGGTGGTCCTCTTCGATTTCTCGGCGGGCGGCGTCTTAATCGGCGTTCCGGCCCCGCCTCAAGCCACTTTAGGCATGCACTTGTGGTTCACCCTGTTCTTCCCGAACTTCCAATCCGCTGGCGGTCAGACCACCATTAACGGCGAGGCCGAAGTGGTGCGGATAACCTACGCCCCGGGCGATAAGATGGCTAAACTGGGCTTAAAGTTCCATGAGCTGGATTTAAACGCCACTAGATCCCTTCAAAAGGCCATTAACTACTATATGCTGGAAGAGCAGAGGGCCCGTCTCCGCTCGGAATCCTGATTCCAGAGTCAGATAACCTCCTAACGCCCAAATGGACCGGGCCCTAAGGATAATTAGGGCCGGACTAAAGGCCAAAGAACGCCTTTTAACCTACCCTTATCTTCTCTCCTGACAAGTCCTTGGTTTCCCTTTCTTAACGACTCGATCCGTCCGCCTTTATCCCGGAACCATCAATAAAAAAGGGTCAGGTTTAAGGCTCTTATCCTTTAACCCGACCCCTAACCGCGACTATAGCTTTATCAGCGAGTCATTAAAGATTTGATCTGGTAAACTTGCTTATCTTTGGGCACGTACCACTCGATCAGATTGTCCCCGATCCCCAAAGCGCTGACCTCTGGGCCAATGAACCGTTTGTTAATGGTCACTAACGAGTCAGGCACATAAAGGAAAACGTAAGGGACTTCCTCGCGCAATATCTCCTGGATCCGGTCATAAGCCACCTTGCGTTTGGCTTGGTCCAAGGTGAAGCGGCCCTCATCGATCAATTGATCCACTTCCGGGTTAGCGAAAGAGACGAAGTTGAGATCCCCGGGCCTAGTCTTGGTGGAGTTCCAGACGTCAAAGAGATCCGGGTCCAAGGGGATGGTCCAGCCCATGATAATGGCCTCAAAAGCCCTCTTATCGATGTACTCCTTTAAGAAAGCGGCCCATTCAATGATCCTCAGCTTAACCTCCACGCCCACGTCCTTTAAGCGCGCCTGGACCAAAAGACCGGTTTTTTCCCGGACCGGGTTGCCCTGGTTGGTCATGATGGTCAGAACGAACCTTTGGCCGTTCTTATCCACGAAACCATCCTTATCCGTGTCCACCCAACCGGCCTCGGCCAAAAGCTCGCGGGCTTTGGCTGGGTCAAAGGGGTAAGGCTTGACTTTAGGGTTATGGGCCCAAGAGCCGGGCTTAAACGGCCCATTGGCCGGTTGACCCAGACCTAAAACCACGCCTTGGATGATCTCTTCTTTATCCAAGGCGTAAGCGATGGCCTGACGGACCCGTTTATCGGCCAATCTGGGGTCCTTGAGGTTAAAACCTAGGTAGGTGTAGGCGAACTCTGGGTACCGATAAAAGTTAAAGTTTTCTTTTAAGGTCAGATCCTCTTGGGCTTCCTCCCACTGGTCCGGGGTTAAGGTCATCTGGTCTAAGGTCCCGGTTTTAAGCTCCATCATCTGGGTGGCCATGTTCGGAATGCTCCGCGTGACTAGCCCATCCAATAAAGGGCGGCCTTTAAAGTAGTTCTCGCTGGCCGCTAAGATGACCCTTTGGCCCACTTCCCAACTGACCAAACGAAAGGGCCCAGAACCCACTGGCTGACGGGCTAAAGGGCTTTCGCTGACGTCTTGGCCCTCTAGTAAGTGGCTGGGCAAGATATCAAAGGCCCACAGGGATAAAGCCCGGGACAAAGGCCGTTTATAAGTGACGATAAAGGTTAAAGGGTCCGGGGTCTCGGCCTTTTCGATCTGGGTGAAGGGCTCGCCGTACGGGGTGGGGGTTTTCGGGTCGCTCATAAACTTCCAGGTGAAAAGGCAGTCTTTAGAGGTTAAAGGCTGGCCATCCTCCCAGGTGAGATTGGGCCGTAACTTAAAGGTTATGGTCAGTTGGTCCTCGGAGATCGTAAAGGACTCGGCGAGCTCGGGGACGATCTTCAGCTCCCGATCGTAGCGGACTAGGCCCCGATAGATCTGGCCGATGACCGCCGTGGAGGCCGTGTCGCTGGCTAAACCGGGTAAGAAAGTGTTGGCGTCGCCAATGGAGGCGTCCACCAGAACGTCCCCGGGGGTGGGTTGGCCCAAGGCCGAAGAGGGCCCTAAAAGGCCTAAAGCGAGAAAGAGACTTAACCCGACCCAAGATAAGAATATCTGGCGGAAACTGATTCTAATCGGCACGATTTCACCTTTTTAAAAAAAAATGTATAATGACATAATTGGATCATTCGTTTAAGGCCGCGCTTAATGGGCTCTAGAAGGCGGTGTCTCTAATTTAACAGACTTGGCCAACAAAGCGAAACCTTATCTCTATTTTTGCGGTGGAACCATGGCCAAATCCAGTGGGCCCGACCTTTTTACCTCCCAAGAAACCTTTACCCCCACCACTTTATGCGATCGGCTACAGGGTAGCTTGGACCAAACCTTTGGGCCAATCTGGGTCGCCGGGGAAATCTCCGCTACGACCAAACCCCCTTCCGGTCACCTCTACTTTAGCCTAAAAGACGCTCGTTCCCTAGTTAAAGCCGTGGTCTGGAAAAGCCGGGTCCCCCAACTAGGCGGGCCGGTGGAAAACGGCTTAAAAGTCTTGGCCCGGGGGTCTTTATCCGTCTATTCCCCCCGGGGGGAGTTCCAGCTAATCGTGGAGCGCATCAAACCCCAAGGCGAGGGGGCTTTGCGGCTAGCCTACGAAAAACTGAAGGTCCGTTTAACCAACGAAGGTCTTTTTAAGCCCGAAAGACGGCGGCCTCGGCCTTTTTGGCCTAAAAGAACGGCGGTTTTAAGCGCCGCTGGCGGGGCTGGTCGGCTAGATTTTCTTTCCACGGCCGTTAAAAGATGCCCCTCCGCCTCCATCGCCCTTTACCCAGTCCGCGTCCAAGGGGCTGGGGCGGCGGAAGAGATCGCGGCGGCCTTAAACGACCTTAACCAGTGGGGCGGCTTTGACCTAGTGGTCATTACCCGGGGCGGCGGCAGTTTAGAGGATCTTTGGGCCTTTAACGAAGAGATTTTAGTCCGAGCGGTGGCCGCCTCGCGGGTCCCGGTTCTAGCGGCCATCGGCCATTCCACGGACGAGTCCTTAGTGGAGCTAGCCGCCGACGCTCGGGCTATCACCCCCACGGCGGCGGCGGAAGCCGTCTTTCCTGATTTAAGGCTTTTAGCCACTCAAGTTAAAGAGCGGGAAAGGGCTTTAGCCGTAGGTTTTAGGGCGTTAATTAACCGCCGCTGGGAGTTTTTAGGGTCATTAAAAAACCGCCTTAATCGGTTTGAGACTTACCTCCGCTTAGAGCGGCAACGGCTCGACAACCTCGGGGAAAGCTTAGCCGCCAACGGGCGTCGGTTTTTCCAGGCTATTCGCTTAAAACTTATCTCCTTAACTAAAGAGCTAGCCTACCGCTCCCCGGCCCAGAGCTTAAAACGCGACTTTAATGAGCTGAAAAACGTGACCAAAGCCTTGCCCATAGCCATGTCCCGGCGTCTTTTAAGCTCCCGCCGGGAACTAGCGGCTTTAACGGCCAGGTTAAGCCAAATCTCCCCGGCGGCGCGGGTTAAGCGCGATTTAGCTGACTTAAAGAAGGTCCACCAAGCCCTCCCCTTAGCTCTAGCCCGCCGCTTAAACGACTCGCGCCGGGATCTAACGGCCTTGTCCAGTCGGTTGCGGCTAGTCTCGCCTTTAGGGATATTAAGTCGCGGTTACGCTTTAATCACCACCGAGGACGGGACGATCCTCCGGTCAGGCTCGCAAGTGGCCCCAGGATCTATAGTTAACGCCCGTTTAGCCCAAGGCCAGATAACCGCCCAAGTGACCCAAACCCAGGACGCTTAGAAGCCCTTTTGAGCCAAGGAGATGGACCATGGATAAAGACGACTGGCGGGATAACGACGCCCAAGACGATCAGAGGCGCGATAAAGTGGAAATAGCTTTAAAAGAAGCCGAACGACGCTCCAAAGACCTCATAGCTGACCTAGAAAAGCGCGTGGCCTCGCTTAAATCGAGGGTCGCGACGGAAAAAGCTTACCTGGAGTTCCTTTCGCGAACGAAAAAGAATCACGAAAGGCTCATCCACTAAGGTTTTTCGCGGTTTTTCGCCCAATTTTTCTCCCCCTAAACCTAGCGCGATAGCCCAGAGCTTAGCTTGGCGGCTAGCGTCCAGGGCCCGCCTAACGTAGGGGCCTTAAAATCGCCTATTTCTGGCCCTTCTTGGCCTTGAGCGACCCAAAACCTAAACCCCTACCAACCCCAGACGAACCACCCTTTACGGCCAGAATATCGCGCCCCTGGCCTAAAAAACTAACGAGAGTGACGCTGTTAGGCCCCAAGTTGACGGTCACCATTCGCTTAAAGAAAGTTACGTCTCTCTTTATCCGCCAATAACAGCCATAAAATCAAGTGGTTACCGCCCTTAACTAGCGAAAATAGCGAGATCCTCGCGTAAGCTAACCTTCTTTTGATTTTGGTCAATAATATCAATCGATATTATCTAAAAAACACTATAAAATCAGGCGCTTAAGGTCAACCAATTTTTTTAATCGCCCTAGACCAACAGCCCAAGACCAACACCATAGCCTAACAGTCCTAGTCCAGACCCGCCGCCATAAATCGTCTAACCTGGGCGATAAGGCCCATCTTCGCCGCTTAAAGCTCTTCATTAACTAATATTGTAGTCGCAAGCGTTCGCCTTGGGTCAGATAATATCCGCCATAAAATCAAATAGTTACGTCTATCAGGACTTTATTTAACCACCGCTATCGACCATCTATCCCAAGATAACCGCCCAACTTTTACCCCGCTCGTCCAAAAATTGACAATCAGTTTTAAAAACTAGCGTAAAATCAATAGGTTAAGCCCATTAAAAAACTTTGTTGGCCCCGGACCTATCTACCATTTCCCTTTCCGCTCAAAACAGTCAGGTTAAAGTTTTCTTAACCTCAGCTATACCGCCCAACTGTCAACGCGGTCGTTAGAGTCAGTCTATAGTTATTAAAAATCAGCGTAAAATCAATAGGTTAAGCCCATTAAAAAACTTTGTTGGCCCCGGACTCTCCTCCACTTCCCTTTCCGCTCAAAACAGTCAGGTAAAAGTTTTCTTAACCTCGACTCGCCCGCCTAACTGTCAAGACGAGCGCCAGAGTCAGTCTATAGCTACTAAAAATCAGCGTAAAATCAATAGGTTAAGCCCATTAAAAAACTTTGTTGGCCCCGGACTCGCCTCCACTTCCCTTTCCGCTCAAAACAGTCAGGTTAAAGTTTTCTTATCCTCGACTCGCCCGCCTAACTGTCAAGACGAGCGCCAGGTCGCTCCATATCTTTAAAAATCACCATAAAATCAAGATGTTAAGGCTTTGTAAAAACAGGATTTTTCAAGACAGCGCTCTCTCCTAATCCGATCCAACTAGCCCGATCCAGCTAGCTAGAGCGCCTTTCTCCTGGCCGCGAAGCGACTGGCCCTTTTTTTAGGCTTCTAGATTCCGGGGATATCTTCAAAAATGATTATTAAAATCAGGTAATTAGGGCCAGTCAGAGGATTCATTTACCCTAAATCTAGTTACCAGATCATCCTTAACCACAACCTAGCTAGGACGCCTTACCGTCCGCCGCCAACTGACCGGCCCTTTAAACTAAAGTCGTTGGAGTTGGTCAGTATCTCCTAAAACCCTCTAAAATCAAGAGGTTAAGGCTAACAAAATCTTTTGGGGCCCCAGATTTTCCGGCCAAACCAGCCGACTAAAACTAGCTGGTTCTCGCTCTGGCGACCGACCTTGAGGGCTAGGGCCGTTAGAGTCGGTCGATAGCTTCTAAAATATTATTAAAATCAGTTAGTTATCGTCCAGCGGAGTATTCATTCACCCCGGACATAGCCACCTGACCCACCACGACCCAAAAGCGCTCTAAAAGTCCTTAAACCAAGGCCAATTCTTAGCTTTGGCCGGGTTAAACTTGGCCCGAGGCGGACCAGGGTTAGGCTATTTTTTTTGTCAAAAAAAAGATTAAGGTTTGTTAAAGGACCGTCCGCGATCCACATATCTAATAAACTTCCAAACGCCTCTAATTTCACCCTCCCCAAAAAATAATTAAAAATTTTTTTCATAATAAAATCAATACGTTAATAAATTTTCTCCACAACAATTCCTGAAAATAAAGTGAGCTATCGAGCGATAAAGTGAGAATTAGACAGTGTATACCACTCTCAATAACCACTGGCCTTTATGCTCATTCTGTGAAACCCCGCTTAAAAAGCCCTCTTGAGCCTATTTGGGGGAAGCCTCTAAAAGCTTGAGTTCAAGTCATCTTCAAAAAAATCATTAGTAAAATCAATAGGTTATTTATTGAGAAAAGGGGGGGCGGAAGGAACGGTTTTGGACAAGGGTTCCAAACTGGCCTTGCCATTCAAAAAGGGATCGAGTAAAGTCATCTCACTAACCGAACCCAAGCCGGGATCAGAAAACCGCCTTTTCGGGGTTTTTTCTGATGAAAAAATCATATTCTTTTTTTTCCCTAACGGCTGAAATACGGTAACAATTCAAATTCTATTTGGTGGTAGCGCATGGTTACAAACGAAAATGTGCCGGAGATGGATTTTCGCGGGATTGGCGGTCCGGCCTCCGAAGCCGATGACCAGCGGTCTGACGTCCTCGAGGACCGCTCGGTCGACCCCAATCCCCCGCTCGTCTCCGAAGAAGCCCCCCCATTGACCGATATTTGGGAAGCGGTCAAGGAGGAATTGTCCAAAACTGTGAACGCCATGGACTTTAAGGGTTGGATTCAACCCATTAAGGCCCAGTCTAAAGGCCAGTCCCTGGTTTTGGTTTCCCCGAACAAATTTTCCCTGGACTGGGTCCAGGATAATTATTTGGCCACGATCACCGAGTTAGTCAGACCAATCCGCTCGGATATCTCGGTGGAACTGATCTTAGATCCCAAAGCCCCCTCGGCCCCGGCCCCGAAACCCCAGCCTAAGCCGGCGGCTCAACGCGAATCACGGCGTTCCCTAACGCCCCTACGTTTAAACCCGAATTTTTCCTTCGAGGAATTTATCCCGGGCGACCCCAACCGTTTACCTTTCGAGGCTTCCCAAGGCTTCGCTCGCGGGGATAATCTCGGCGCGGACATCTTACTCCTTTCCGCTGACCATGGCTTGGGCAAAACCCACTTGATTCAGGCCGCGGCCCAGAAGTTCAGGGCGCTTAACCCGGGTAAGGTCATTTTTTATTTGAGCGCCGAGCAGTACACCTCCGAGCTGGTCAGTTCATTAAAGCGCCATAATATTGAGGATTTCAAAAACAAGTACCGCAATTCTTGTGACTTTTTCTTGGTTGAGGAGATTTGCTTTCTCTGCGGCAAAGCCAAGTTCCAAGAGGAGTTTAATTACACCCTCGATCTCCTGTTAAACCATGGTAAGAAGATTATCCTGACTTCCTCCAAGGATCTTCGCGATATGAACCACCTTTGCCCGCCACTCAAAAGCAAGTTGCTGGCGGCTTTACGGACGCCCATTAACCCCCCGGATTTCGAGACTAGGGTGGCCATCCTCGCCCATAAGGCCCAAAAAAGCGGCTTACGGTTGGAGCGGCCAGTGGTGGAGCTCTTGGCCGAAAAGCTTTTAAACGATGTCCGTCTGCTTGAGGGTTGTCTCATAACCATCTCCGCCACGAGTCGGTATCTACGGCGTCCGGTTAATATCGAGCTAGCTCGTCAATGTCTGGGCCAGGTTCAAGAGTCCACCAATAACGAGCTGACCTTAGACCGGATCATTAAACTGGTCTGCCAGAACTTCCACCTGGAGGAAGCGAAGCTCACCTCCAGTTCCCGGCGCAAATCCGAAAATGAGGCCCGGAGTTTAGGTATGTACTTGGCCCGTTGCCTAACGGACAAGACCTTCACGGAAATAGGCGCGGCCTTTAACCGGTCTCACTCCTCGACTATGCGGTCCATCAATCAAGTGACCGAGCGTCTGACGCGCGACCAGAAGCTGAAGGATAAGATCGACTTTATAACTGGGCAACTGATCCAGAATTAGGCTATCGCCCCTAAACCACCTATCTGGATCGTTAAAAGGCCCGTCCCGGATTGTTTTTCGCGGGCGTGGCCAAGGATAAAGGCCTCATGGACCGGATCATTGAACTTTTACGCCAGTGCTTCCAAGTGGAAAAAAGCGAGCTTATCTCAATTTCGCGGCGGAAGTCCTGTCATAAAGCTCGGAGTTTGGGTATGTACTTGGCCCATCGCCTAACGGGCCAGACCGTAGCGGAAATAGGCGAAGCCTTTAACCGGACCGAAAGCGCGGCTATTCACGCCATTAACCAAGTGGCCGCCCGTTTACCCCAAGACCTGGAACTAAAAAACACGGTGGCCTATTTAACCGGCCAACTACTCCAGAACTAGGATTCGCCTTGAAAGTAACCGATCTGATACCGCCCCGAATCTCTAACTTAAACGACTACGTCCCGGGTAAACTCGCGGAGGACGTGGCTGAGGAAATGGGGTTAGGGGCGGTCATTAAACTGGCCTCCAATGAAAATTGCTTAGGCCCTTCCCCGTTGGCCATTAAAGCCATGACCGCGGCTTTAACGGGTCTAGGGCGTTACGGGGACGCTGACTCACGCCGTTTCCGCCAGGCTTTGGCCGATAAGCTAAAAGCGCCGGTCAATCAGATCCTGGCGGGGAACGGCTCTTCCGAGTTTATCCTCCTACTTAGCCAGGCTTTACTGAGCCCGGGTCTGAACGCGGTCATGTCTCGGCCTAGTTTCACCCTTTACGCCTCGAACGCCAAAGCCACCGGGGCCGAGGCCATTGAGGTTCCGGTCACGAAAGGCTATGGGCACGATCTAGAGGCCATGCTCGCCAAAGTCGACCAGAGAACGAGGCTGGTCTTTCTGGATAACCCCCTTAACCCCACCGGGGCTTGGGTGACCGCCGAAGACTTGACCGCTTTTAGCCAAAAACTGCCCGATAACGCTTTACTGTTTTTAGATGAGGCTTACACCGATTATAGCCGTTTACCCCGACCCGATTACTCGGCCCTTTTAGCCACCGGTCGAGTGGCCATCGCCCGGACCTTTTCCAAGAACTACGGCCTAGCGGGGATCAGGGCGGCTTACCTTTTAGCCAACCCGGATCTGATCCAAGCTTTAAATAAATTTCGCCAGCCCTTTAACCTCAACCTCTTAGCCCAAGTCGGGGCCACCGCCGCTTTAGAGGACGAAGAGCACCTAATTAACTCCCAAAAAGCCGTTTGGGAAGGAATTGATTACTTTAACGCTAAATTACCTCCTTTAGGACTACCCACCCACCCCACTCAAGCTAACTTCATCCTGGCCGGACCCGTGGCCATGGGCGCCGAGGCCTTAGATAAAGCCCTCTTAAAAAAGGGGTTTATCATCCGCTCGCTCAATTCCTTTGGTTTACCTAACCATGTTCGGATCAGCGTGGGGACCCCGGCGGAGAACGCGGCCCTAGTCCAAGCCTTGACCCAAATTCTTAGCTGAAAAACCCCTTTAAAACTGGACTTTCTAGAGGTCTTGAGGTATATATTCCCCAAGGCTAAAAGACCCTAAGGTAGTCATATTTTTGGCGGGCTAAATTTAGGTCTAGGCCTTAAAAGGGAGCCAGTGGTTAGGCTATTTTACTCTATTCTATATAAATCCAATTTTTATAATAAATAGTTTATTCTTTTCGCTAATTTCTTTGTAAAATATAGCCATTAATTGGTGGCTCCTGTCCCGGAGGATGTTTCATGGCCAAGAACGTTTTTATAGCCTCAACCGATCAAGCGGCGGATAAGGGCGCCCTAGTCCAAGCCTTTATCGCCTTCTGTCAGAGCCAAGGCGGCAAGATTGGTTTCTTCCAGACCTTAACCGCCACCCCGGACAATACCAAGTTTCAGGACCTGGCCGCCAAACTCGCGGTCCAACCGCGGGACCTGTATGGCTTGACCATTGAGGCCGCCGTCAATCTTTTGAACTCGGGTAAAAAAGACGCTTTGATTGAGGAGGTTCTGGCCGGTTACGGTCGCTTAGCCAGTAAGTTTGACTTTGTCATCGTGGAAGGCGGCGATCCCGTGCCCCAGGCGGCTTTTGAGCTCCAAGGCCTAGGGGCCACTTTAGCGGCCAACTTAGCGGCTCCGGTCATCATCCTTTCCGGCGGCGACTTGGCTTTAGCGGCTTCCGGGGTGCGGGTTTTTAAAGATCATAAGGCCGAGGTTTTAGGGCTCATCTTAGTGGGCCCGGATAAGACCAAAGAAGCCGAGTCCGTGGAAATCTTAAAGGATCTGACCGTTAAAGCCATCCCCAGTGGTTCCCTGAACGACATCCCCCCGGCCTTCGCTCCCCAGATTATCGCCTTTAACCCCACGGTGGTCACGCCTAAGCGTTTTGAGGCCGATCTGATTGAAAGGGCTAAGGCTAACAAAAAAACCATCGTCTTACCGGAAGGCGATGATGACCGCATCCTCACCGCCGCGGACGACATTTTGCGCCGGGAGTTCGCTAACCTCGTCATCTTAGGCGATCCCGCGGCCATTAAGGCCAAGGGGGCTAGCTTAGGCCTAAAGAACCTTACGAAAGCCTCTTTAGTGGATATTAAGACCGCTCCCTTTAGAAAGGAGCTAGTGGACCAGTTCTACGAGTTACGGAAATCCAAAGGCGTCACCCCGGAAAAAGCCGAGGCTCAGCTTTTGGATCGCAACTGGTTCGGCACCATGATGGTCAAAGCCGGTCAAGCCGACGGCATGGTCTCTGGGGCCGCTGGGACCACCGCTGACACCATTCGGCCAGCTCTGTCCATCATTAAGACTAAGCCCGGGGCCACCATCGCCTCCAGCGTTTTCCTGATGTGCATGAGCGATCGGGTTCTGGTCTTTGGCGACTGCGCCATTAACCCTAACCCCAACCCCCAGCAGCTAGCTGAGATCGCCATTGTCTCGGCTCAAACGGCCAAAGCCTTTGGGGTGTCGCCTAAGGTGGCCATGCTGAGTTACTCCACTGGGACTTCCGGAACTGGCCCCGACGTGGACGCGGTCACTGAAGCCACCAAGCTGGCTTTAGAGTCAGTCCCGAAGCTGTTCCCGGATCTGCCGCTGGATGGGCCCATGCAATTTGACGCGGCCTTGGATCCCAAAACCGCTAAAGGCAAGATGCCCAACTCCAAGGTGGCCGGTCAAGCCACGGTTCTGATTTTCCCCACTTTAAACGCTGGCAACATCGGCTATAAAGCGGTCCAAAGAACTTCCGGGGCCGTGGCCGTGGGACCCATCATCCAAGGGTTAAACGCTCCGGTCAACGATCTCTCCCGGGGTTGCACCGTGCCGGACATCATTAACACCGTGGCCATCACCGCGGTCCAAGCTCAATAGGAGCCTTCTAAATGCCCATTGAGGTGGGGTTTTTGGGCTATGGTCGCATGGCCCAAGCTATTTCCTTAGGCTTAAACCAGTCCGAGATCATTCCTTACACCCGTCAAGCGGCCAGTGACGTGGCCAAAGACCTCCTTTTGGAGTTGGCTGAGGAACGGGGCTTTACGGTGGCCACGGATAACGCGGATCTGGTGGCTAAAAGCCAGGTCATTATCGTGGCCGTTAAACCCCACCAGGTTCAAGCGGCCCTGACTAAGGTTAGGGCCGCGGTCGCCAATCAGTTGTTTATCTCGGTGGCCGCTGGGGTCACTTTAGCCGATCTAACCACGTGGCTCCCGTCCTCGGCCGAGATTATCCGGGTCACCCCGAACCTACCGGCCCTAGTCGGGCGGGGGGTGACCTTAATCTGCGCCCCCAAAGTCACCTCAGCGGTCAGTCTGGCCAAAGCCCGGGAAATTTTCCAGGCTGTGGGCGTGACCTGTGAGTTAGATGAGTCCCGTTTTGACGAGGGCACGGCGGTGAGCGGCTCCGGGCCAGCTTATTTTTTCTTGGTCATGGAAGCCTTAATCCGCGGGGCGGTCCGCTTGGGGTTAACCTGGGACACGGCCCGGGAGCTCGTCTTAAAGACCGCCCAAGGGGCGGTGGAAACGGCCATCCAAAGGCCGGATCTTTCTTTAGCTGATCTGCGCGACCAAGTGACCTCCCCCGGCGGGACCACCGCTGAAGCCCTGTACGTTTTGGAAAAGGGCGGCTTGAACGCCCTTTTCCAAGAAGCTTTAAAAGCCGCCACCATCAAAGCCAGGAAACTGACTTAACGGAAAAGCAAGGCCTATCATGAAACCTTCTTCCATAACCCTGACCTTGTCGGCCCAAGACCAGCGGCTAGACGACCGTCTGGATTGCTATGGCCATTTTGACCTTAAAGACACCGTCTGCTCGGACCTTTGCGCCATCCGCTTAAACTGCGCCATCTCTAGATCTTTAAACCTCAACTGTCAGCTCATCGAGGATAAGCCTCACCCGGAGCTGGGCTTAGGTTGGCGGGACTTTGTTTAAAAGAGTTTTTTATTTAACCGCCGTCTGGGCCGCTTTGGCGGCCCTAACGGCCTGCGCCCCGGTGGGGGCCAAGCGCTGGGAAGCGGAAGTCCAAAGGGGTTGGGGCCGAGGTTTTCGGCCTTTAACCTTATCCACCCCGCCCTTCCATTTAGCCGCTCTTTTAAAGGGTTCCCAAAGCGAGGAGTTAGTCGTCTACATCGAAGGCGATGGCCGGGCCATTATCCACGGTCAACCGGCCTCGGATCCGACCCCCAGGGATTCGCAAAGCTTGGACTTGGCCTTACTGGACCCGGCCCCCACGGTTTTGTACTTAGCCAGGATTGGCCAGTTTCAGCCCCTCGACGCCGTGAAGGAAAACTCCATCTACTGGACGGACAAACGGCTCTCCGAGGAAGCGGTGGTCGCGGCCAACGCGGCCATTGAGCAAGTTAAGCTCATGGTTAAGGCCACCAAACTCCACTTAATCGGCTACTCGGGCGGGGGCGGTATCGCCGCTTTAGTGGCGGAAAGACGGTTGGACGTGGCCAGCTTAGTGACCGTGGCCGGGTTACTGGACACGGACTTTTGGACCCGCAACCGGGGCTGGCGGCCCTTAAACGGGTCTTTAAACCCCATTAAAAACGCCTGGGCCGTGGCCTTTATCCCTCAGCTCCATATTTACGGGACTAAAGACCAAGTGATTGATCCCATGTTATCCGAGCGGTTCGCCAAAGCCGCCCAGTTCACTAACATCACCCGTCTACCGCAGGACACGGACCATTACAGTGGCTGGACGTCCCGATGGGGTACCCTGCTTCATCAATACGTCATCCCTTTAAGAAAGGCCCCAGGAGGTATTCCCACCGGCGACGCGCCCCTTTGACCGCTTCTTTTATTCCGCGCCTAAGTCCCCTAAGCCCTCGGATAATTAACGCTCTATTGGTTTAAGCTTCCGCGTTTAACGATATTGTATTATAGTAAAATAACTTAATTAATTATTTTTAGTTTGTTTTAAGAAAGATTAGCTGACCCTTAGGTTAGTAATATCGCTATGGCCAGTTCAAGGCCCGCTCATTTTTTTGGCTATCTTCTTAACCTGTGTTAAAATAACCGAAATGTTAAAGTCTCGTTTTCGCCGCCTTGGACGCGATATTCCGCGTGGCTCGGGATCTGATTCAAGATCAAGTCTATGGGAAATAGCGGTTTTAAGTTTTTAAGTCCTTAATCCGGTTTAAGGTCTATTTACGGCATTTTTTTGTTTCTTCGAGGTTTTCGATTCCATGGCCAGCCTAGCTCCCCAGTACCACGTTATTAAGGAGGAAAATCCGGACCAGGTGACCCAAGCCGATTTGGTGGTGGGTTTTTTATCCCGTAACGACGCCCCAACCATTAGCCGGATGGCCACTAAAGTCTCGGAAGGTTGGCGGATGGACTATCCCGGTCTGTCCACCGCCCTGGTCTTAAGCGATTGTCATTCCCAAGACCAGACCTTAGCTAACTTTTTCCAGACCCACACTGGCCCCCCGAAACTAGCCGTGGTGGCCCCGCCGGAGAAAGACCAGGCCACTCAGACGCTCTTTAACCTCCTTATGGTCGCCTCTAGGCTTAAAGCCAAGATCGTCCTTGTCCAGACCGCGGACACTTTAACCATCAAAAGGACCTGGTTAAGGCGCCTCATTAACCCCATCGCCGATGATCTAGCGGACTTCACTAACCCTTTGTACTCGCGGAACGCCATTGACGCCCCAGTCACTAACCTCATGGTTTACCCCATGTTTCGGGCTCTTTTTGGCCGCCGACTTCGGCAACCCATCTTAACGGACTGGGCCTTTAACGACCAGGTCTTGGCCGCTTTACTAGCCTATAAGGACTGGCCGGACCACTCTGGGCTTTTGGTCCCGGAGCTGATGGTCAAAACCATCGCCGTGACAAGCGGCTTTCGGATCTGTCAATCCATCATGACTGAGGGGCGCTATGGTTTATCCAATAAGCGCATGGACACCCCGCATATCATAAAGATGTTTCAGGAGCTAACCTTAGGCGTCTTTGAGACCATGATTAGGTTTAAGGAGGCTTGGCGAGCCGTTAAACGCTCTAAACCCACCTCGGTCATTGGGACGGACTTGAAACCCGGTATTTTTCCCATCCGCTATGACGTTAACTTAAAAGAGCTGTATAACGAGATCCAGGCCCTTTTAGCCGCCACCGAGCCAGAGTGGCGGCGGTTTTTAGCCGACCGCCCGGAGAGTCTACGCCCCAGGCTTTTAACCGCGTCCTTAGAGGATATTAACGTCTCCGCTCGGGAGTGGGGGCTCTTTCTCTTTTATTGCGGAAACCTCTACGCGACCCTCGCGGAATCGGATCGGCCTAAGCTCCTTGAAGCCATGACTCCAGTCTTTCTGGCCCGCTTTTTAAGCTTTCAGAAACAAACCATTGGGTTACTAGGGGCCCAGGTGGAAGCTAAGGTGGAAGAAAGCGCGGCCATCTTGGAATGGCTAAAAAAAGAGTTAATTAGCTAGATATAGGTTGATAGACATAGGTAAAACCTTCTAATTTTCCACTGGTCAAAAAGACGGACCAAAACCGCCTAAAACCTTTAGACCTTGAGGCGACCAAACTATTATTTGACATTCTCGCCCATTATGATATCTTATTAAACATCCACAGTAAAAAGTCGCGTCCAGCTTAGGGCTTGGTTTTCTTGACCATATATTAAACTTTAAAGCTCTCATGACCAAAATAAATGAGATCTTAACTTTTAACGCGTGTTTTTGATGTTCTTAAGGATTTAATCTAAAGTAACGTCAGCTAATATACCGTTTTTCTGTCCAAAGGCGGCATCTTATCATGTCTGAAAAAAATGATTTTTTTGAACGTTCTTGCCGTATTTTCCCTAGTGACTCTCAGTGGACTAAACCTACCGTAAAATTTAAAGATGATGAACAGAAGACTTCCGACCACCTGACGAAAGGATTTGACTTTGATGAATGGTTAAATCGAAGCGAATGGGATTTAACCAATGATGATGGCTCCATTTGGCGATACGCGTATCTACCCGCGCTTGCCAATCATGTTGATAATGAGAAACATCAAGGCAAAAGGGGTCGCGTTCATCTATTTTCAAAAGCGTCTGACAATAAATTCTATATTGTAGGCGTAATTTCAGAAATATCGTTGTTAGATGTCAATGAAGCGCGATACGCCGTGGAACGGTTTAGGGAAAGCGGCTGGTTGAAGGTTATGGCCAATGAAATAAATGAGGTTATAACTCAATCGACTAAAAACGGCTTAGATATAGAGTCAAAAAGATATACGGAAGAAGACTTCCCCCCTGATAATTCTCCAATTAAGATGTTTAACATTAAATTTAGACCCATTAATCTTGATCTATTCGTTGAAAACAGAAAATTCCTTTTTAAGGGCACAGAAACACCTGCCTATGATAAACTGTTCAATTGGATCCCAAATCTAGTTGAAGATACTGCGGATAGAGACGCGTATAACCAAAAACTTAAAGAGTATGAAGAAAATAATAAAAAGATAGTCACTTCAAAGGAATACGAGTATCACCGTATCCAACCAATAATCCAAAAATCCCTTTGCGATCAACTTAACGCACTATTTTCAGATTCTGCTTATGGCGTTGAAGTTAAACCTGAAGATAACAGAGTTGATATCAAATTAAAAATCAATGATGATATCACTTTAATTGAAATTAAATGCAAAGATTGCGCTCGTGAATCAATTCGGCAATCTATTGGTCAGTTGTTGGAATACGCGCATTACAATCAAAGTAGAGAAACAAAAAATTTTGTGATTGTTGGCAACAATGAAGCTTCACTTACAGAATCATCTTTTTTGGAACTCTTAAGCGACCTTTATAAAGGTCTTTATTTTCGGTATATTTGCTGGCCAGAAGGATTGCCAAAAGTTTCTCTAGACCAAATAGACGAATTTAGGGATTTTTTCCTATTAAAAAATATGACATTACTAAATTTAAAACACAATAAAGATGACAATGCGCTTTTATAACTTTATAAAAGTTAATATAATTATTTTTTAATTTAATGGTCAAATAGATAAAAAAGATCTATTTTACCATGATTATGAAAATCAATTTTTGCTTCCTGTCACCAACCAAATGTCCTTTTTACCCTTATGAGTCTTATGTTACGTCAAAACTCGCGTTTTACCAGAAGCCTACCAACCTCGCTAGATCTGGCCGTATTTCTATCTTTATTCTTTTTCAACCAAAGCCTCGCGCCAAACATGGCCAATAAAGGCTTTCCCGAGAACCCACGCCATTAAACCCTTATAAACTAAGCCCTTTATGATTTTGGTTTTTCAATTCAGCCGGAAAGTACTATAATATCTCTATCTCATCCCGCCACTTTTGGCCGGATCTTTTAGGAAGAACCAAGGTCTTTGGGGTTTAATCCCCTTAGCCCTATAAGTTTTCCTAGCCATACTTCCTTAGGTTACAGCCATGAAACGCCTTATTGTGGTTTTTATTTTTATTATCGCCATAGGTCTAGCCGTAGCTCCTAATCCGGCCCAAGCTCAAGACCAAAACAAAGCTCCAGAGCCAGCTCCAGCGCAAGAGCGGCCTCAGACCCAGGCCCAAGGTCAAACTAAAGCCCCTCCCGCCACCGCTACCCCAGGCCCTAGACCCAAGATGGTTCTCCCGGAGAAGGAATACAACGCCGGGCTTAACCCGCCGGGGACCTCCATCACCCATGAGTTCCAGGTTAAAAACGAGGGTGATGACGACTTGATTTTAGAAGTTGTCCCAGGTTGCGGTTGCGTGGTGACCAATTTTGACAAAACCATCATCCCTGGCCAAAGCGGGACTATCATCGTGACCGTGGATCTTTATGACGCCTGGGCTGGCCGGGCGGTTAATAAAGCGGTCACGGTTAGCTCCAACGACCCTGACGCTCCCTTGTCCCGACTGATTATGCGGGCTAAGGTGGACGAAAAAAAACCCGAATGATTTTAGGCTGATTGTGAGAGTTTTACTGACTAATGACGATGGTTTCGCGGCTGAGGGGTTAATCTCAGCCTATAAGGCCTTAAAAGCCGCAGGGCATAAGGTGACTGTCTGCGCCCCGGACCGCGAAAGAAGCGCTCAGTCCCAATCAGTGACCCTAAGAGTGCCTATTGAGGTTAGGGAAAGACCTTTACCGGATGGGGATCTGGGTTTCGCTATTTCTGGCACCCCGGCTGATTGCGCCCGTTTAGGCTTCACCACCTTGGCCCCTAAGCCAGTGGATCTAGTGGTTAGCGGGGTTAATAACGACTTTAACCTAGGTTTTGACGTCAACTACTCCGGGACTGTGGCCGCGGCTTTAGAAGCCGCCGGGGCGGGGTATAAGGCCATCGCCGCGTCTCTAGAAAGGTCCGACGCTTATGACTGGAACCTCGCTGGATCCATTCTGATTAAAGTCATTAACAACCTTAGCGCTTGGGCTATTCCTAAAGGAGTGGCCTTAAATCTTAACATCCCTAGCCAACCAACCGATCTGGAGCTTGTCTGGACCAAGCCCGATGGACGGGCGGCCCCGGACACCTATCACCAAGAGCTTGGACCTGATGGTTTAGGCTTATACACCCGCTTAAGAGGCGATCCTCTCTGGTTCTTGGACGCGGAGCCAGACACGGATTTAGCCTTAGCCAGGTCTGGCCGGATAACCCTTAGCCCTTTAATCTCGGTTAGGGCCCATACGCCCACCCTAAGCCGCCTTCTGGCCACTTCTAAAGACTAAAAAGTGGCCAGAAATCCCTTTGAGGTCTTCGGGATAACCCCGGAAATGGCCGGTGATTTGACGGAAAAAGAGCTCTTTGGGGTCATTAAATCCCTTTATCGGGCTTTACTAAAGACCTTTCACCCAGACGCCAACCGGAGTTCTAAACGCCAGGGCGATCAAAAGGCGGTGGAGCTTAACTTAGCCTTTGAGGCCATCAACCTGGACCGGGATCCGGCCTCTTTTCGGAGCTTAAGGAAAGCCTACCTAACCCGCCAACCCGCCGCCGCCTTTAAACACGCCTTCCTCTTAAAGAACCAACTTAACCTCCAACTGGAAAGGGAAAGCGTTTTAGCCGACAATTTCTTAAGCTATCTGGCCCAAGACGCTAAACGACCTGGCGAGACCCAAGATAAGCCCTCTCTAGTCAAGCTAACGGACACCGGTTTAAGGCTCGGGCTTTTGGACGTGGCCATTAACAACAACATCCGTCAAGCCTCTTGGGTCTTAGGGGCCAACTACAAGCAGATGGAAATAAGTCTAGAAGGGATTTTATCGGTTAAAGCCGTGGGTCGAAGGCGTTATAGCCGGGCTAACTTTATTCGGCTCTTAGGCTGCGTCCCCACTGACCGCTTGGATATCGCCCCCTTATTGGAAAAGACGCCCGAGCAGTTTTTCCGTTACCCAGCTTTAAGCCCCGGAGTCGATCCACCCGGGCCCAAACCCTCGGTCTTAAACCTTATTAGCCAAGATAACTTTAAGCGCCACGTCCTTAAGTTCTTAGAGCCCTTCCTTCTAGAGCGGGCTTACCTCTTTTCTCTAAATAAAGCCGAGTTTTCCACCACCGGGCATATCAGCTTGGAAGGGGTTATCGTTAAGCTGGACTATCTGACTAAAACCACTAACCCCGCCCCCAAGGTTGGGGAAGGCTAACCAATATGCCAAGGGATAGCTTCAAGGCCAAGCTTGCTATCGACCTTAACGGACTAAGGCTTAATCATCGCGCTTAAAGATCCTTAACGGTAACCGTAGTCTACGGCTTAACCCTCGGCCTCTACCCCAGCCACTTGGATACCCCCTTTAACTAAAGAACCAAGGATTCTGTAGCTTACTGGATTAAAAAGTTTGGTCATAAGGCGGCTTTACGTAGCTTAAGCCCCAAAAACTAGCCGCCAATAACCAGGTTTAAAGGCCTACAATGAAAAACCCCCGGGTCGCCCCGGGGGTTTTAAGGTTAAAGAGCTTGGGAAATTACCCGATCAAGCTTAGAGCTAACTGGGAGAGGCTGTTAGCCTGGGCCAGCATGGAGGTGGCCGCCTGGGCGAGGACGTTGTTCCGGGTGAACTCCGTCATCTCGGTGGCCACGTCCACGTCAGAGATCCGGCTCTCCGAGGCTTGGAGGTTTTCCGCCTGAACAGTCAGGTTGGTCATGGTGTTCTCCAAACGATTCTGGAGGGCGCCAAGGTCAGCCCGGATCTTGTCTTTAGTGTTAATGGCTTCGGTAATGGCGTCCAAAGCTTCCTGAGCCGTGGACTGGGTCCGGACCTCGCCACCAGCCCAGGGGCTGTCGGCGGCGTTTTGGATTTCCACAAAGCTGTTACGATCCATACCGTTAATGATCTTGGCCGATAGAGCCGGGGTGTTGATCTCCCCAGCGTTAGCGATCCAAAGATCTCTTTCTTTGCCCACGTCCCGACCATTCAAGGTCACGTTCCAGACCTCAGTGCCGAGGTAAGAGCGGGATTGGGTAGGCGTCATTGTGCCCCAGTGTTCCCCGCCCAAAGTAAAGGAAGTGCCGTCCTCATGCATTTCCGCGGCGGCCACGTTCTCGAAATCAACGTAGTCTAGAGCCGCCCTTGAAGCGCTGTCGCTGCCACCTACATCGCAGGCCAATAGATCGTTTTTGTTCCCGCCCTCTTTGGCGAAAACGTAAACCATATCGGCTTTATTGCCATTGGAGTCAACCGACTGGACCATAGCCCAAAACTCGCTGTTAGCGTTATGGTTAATGGCCGAGGCTAGAGCGAAAGCCCCAAAATTAGACTGGCCGCTATTTTCTCCACCTTTTAAAAACTGCGAGGTGCCAGCGCTGGCGACCATAATTTTGGTCTTGCTAATGTCGACCGCCCCATCAACGACGATCGTTGTGGTATAGGCGGACGACCCTTCATTTTTAACCTTAATAGAACTGAATCCTTTAATGTCACCAGTTGAAATGGCCACTGGCGGAAGGCTAGTCGCCGTTTCCCTTATCCTACCCTTTCCAGTGCCTTGTTTATCAGCTAAAAGGTTAGTGATAGACTCGGCCAGAGCTTGCGCGATGTAGGAAACCGTGGAATCAGCCGCAAGCGCTGAAAAGCCATTGCCTGCAGCTACGTCAAAACCAGTGGCGCTGGGACCAGCGATAAAGGCGCTGGAGCCAATATAGGCCGTTGCGCTCAAATCATCTGTGCCAACTGTATCAACTTTGAGTTTGGCGTTCAGATTGTCCAAGCCGAGGTACGGTGGATCCGCGAGTCCTCCCCCGTCAAGTTTGACCGACTGTTGACCCTTCAATAGGGCGTCACTTTGCAGCTTAGCTATAAGGTCACCAACGCCCGCATTGACTAGGTTAAGAATATCGGTGCTACTGTGTCCAGCATTTAAGATATTATAAAGAGCGTTTCCGGGGTCATTTAACGCAGTGGTCAATACCGTGTTTAGATGCGCGCTTCCGGTACCGGAAGCCTTAAATATAATGCTGCTTGTGCCGGTTCCACCAGAAATAATAATTGCTAATTGTTTCACACTAAACGCTGAAGCGATTGTCGCGCTTTCCGTCCAGTTACCTGCGGAATCAACGTAAATACCAGCGGATAATGATACTTTACCTCGGACATTTCCACTACTACCAATAGTGGTGCCTACCATACTTGAGGTGATCAGTGTTCTAGAGCCTCCAGCGTCATAAGTATACGTCAGATTTAAGGCTGAATGCTTGTAGTAGTCATCGTTAAGCTTGGCTTGAGCAGAGGTAATAAGAAGGTTCTTAGCGATTTCCGAAGTCTCTCCAGTCGCGCTCATAGTAAACACGGGATTTATCGCTGTAAATGTGGACCTAAACTTTAATCCGGCGTTATTTATGGCTGAGTTAACGTCACCATTAAAAGCTAAATACGCGTTCCTCGTCACAAAACTATCGGTAAAGTTGAAAGTGCAGGTCGCCACGTATTTCGCGGAATTTGTGTTTTCAATGTAATAGACGACTTCGTGTAAGCCAAAAAGTGAGGCCAGTTCGGAGTCGGTGGTCCAATTGCCGCTAGTGTTGGCGTAAACGCCAGTATTGACTATCAGGGTTTCCTTACCGTTAATGGTTCTGGTTTCCTGGTTAATGGCCTGATCGCCGTTCCCGCTTTTAGTGACCGTGGTGGAGCCAACCTGAAAACCAGTTGTCACCCCAGCGTCAACAGTCAGTCCTGAAGTGCCCAAACCCAAAGAATTCCAGGCTCTGTTTAACGCGCCAACCAAACTATCCCTAGCCTGACTGAGGGCCAGAGCGGAATTCGCGTTAGTGGCCGACCCAACGCCGGAGACCGTAGCCGCGGTGAATCCCATATTTCTTAGAGCGTTCCTGTCAATCCCAGCGGCGCTAAGCGCTTTGATTTGGGCATCATTTAACGTATAACCTAAAGCGATGTTCTGGAGAACCGAGTTGTTAGTATACGATCCTTTCCCCGTAACGGTAAAAGTGTCAGGGACCGCCGGGACTTCGGCCGAAAATTCCCCGCCAGCCACCCTAGCGCTACCAAAGACGTAAGCCTCATCGCCGATGCAGACGGCCACAGTGCCGCCGCTCAAAACTTGCTTATACAAACTAGTGGCGTCAAACTGAATGCCCACGCGGCTCTGGCTACCGGCGTTAACCTTGTTGACGAGAGCTTGGAGGCTATCGCTGGAAGTGACCGTGTACCGGCCAGCCAAATACCGACCAGTCAAAAGGGCGGAATCGCTATTTTGCGTCCAATCCCAGTTGTAGCCATAACTAAAAGTCTGGCCGCTGGTGAAACCAGCGTCTCCGTCTAAAGAGCTGTAACCGGCGGTGCAGCAACCAGGTCCGGCTAAAGGCCCTGAGCCAGCCGCGCCTTGGCCCCAAATGTCGTTTTTGGCGTCGCCGCCGACCCGTAGACCAGTGGAGCTAGTGGCCCGAGAGTCCCCGATGTTAACAAAGTAGTAATCCTCAGCCGGATTGTTGCTGACCCCAAAGTGAATCTTAAGGCCCTGCCCACCGTGCTGATTGGTGACCGAACCATCCAGGAGCTTAATCCCGTTGAAGTTTGTGGCGTTGGCGATACGGTCAATTTCCGCGGCCATGGCCTGATACTCGGAATTGATGATCTCCCGCTGGGCCGTGGTGTAAGTGCCGGTAGACGCTTGCTCGGCCAGTTCCTTCATCCGGATCAGTTTCTCGTCAATGACGCCCAGAGCCCCATCAGCCGTCTGGATCATGCTGATGGCGTCAGCCGTGTTCCGGATGCCCTGGTTCATGGTGGCGATGTCCGCCCGCATCATTTCCCGAATGGCCAGACCAGCGGCGTCATCGGCGGCGCTGTTAATCCTTAGGCCTGAGGACAGCCTTTGGACGCTGGTGGACAATCTACCGTAGATTGTCCCCAGATTTCTGGCGGCGGTTTGCGCGGCCATGTTGTGGTTGATAATAAGAGCCATTAGATTCCTCCTTGAGTGTTTATCGGCGTCCTTGCCATCCGGCCGGAAAACATTTCCGCCGGTTTTTTTTAAGGCCTCTTTTCTTTCGTTAAACTAAATCAAATTGGCCTGTTTTATACTTTATTATGCGGAAAATAAACGCGTGGCCCATTTTGAGGGTTCCCGTTTGGATATCTTATCGGCTCAAAATCTTTTTCCTTAAGTATTTTTCATAATTAAATTTAACTTGACCTATGGTTAAACCTGAACTTTTACTAAAATCTAGTTCCCCATAAAATAATTAATTTTATAGGTTATTTATTATTTATGTAACATATTAGATGGGCCTTAAGGATAGCCTAAGAAAAAGCTTTTTATCGAATTTATATTCTGATATAAATCCTAAGTAGGTAAACCTAAAGTAATTAGTGATAATAACCTGGAAACCCTCTTGTGTCCTAACCTTTGGGCTCTCTAAGCCTGAAAATACATCCCTTCACCCCGCCGGAAGCCCCTTCTGGCGTTAAGTGACTGTCAGATTCGTAACCGCTCCCCAGGCTTAAACGATGGTCTTTCTTCAGGGCCGCGTCTAGATTTATGCGGTGACCCTCTTACCTAACCCTCTCCTAATTTAAAAGGCGAACCTCCACCATAGTCGCGCCTGAGGCTTAAAGACGCAACTTGAGTGGAGGACCTTCCACTAGGTTTAAAAGGCGAGCCTTACCCAAGGATCCATCTAGACTTAAGTAACGGCTTCCCCAGCGAGATCGCTATCAACCTATATTTAATGGATCAAGGCTCCGGATTCGCCGAAAACTAAGACGAGCCAGAAGTTAAACGGATAGGTCTAGAGCCGTCTAACGTTCAATGTGGCTAAAGCTGGCTGAAGAGAAGTGAGGAAAGTCGCTGAATAGCTAGAAGACTAGAGTCTGAGCCAGGGGTAGAGCCAGAGCCGATGTCAGAGGTAGAGCCAGAGCCGATGTCAGAAGTAGAGCCAAAGCCAGTGTCAGAGGTAGAGCCAGTGTCGGTGTCAGAGCCAGCGGTAGGTTGAAAGCTAAAGGTTGGGTCTTATGCCCACCCCTATGGTCGTTACACAGTGAATAATATTTATAAGGTTCTAGGCATAAAGCTCCGAGGTTTACAACGGGCGGCCCCAGACTTCAGCCTTATCCATTAATAAGAGGGTGGCTTACAAGGTAGGCGGCTATGAGACAAGGTAAGTAGCCAGTCTGGTCAAGGTTGCGTCTTATCCCAAAACAAGTCGCAGTTCTCGTCTTAGTTGGCGTCTTATCCCAAAACAAGTCGCCGTTCTGGTCTTAGTTGGCGTCTTATCCCAAGACAAGTCACCTGTCTCGTCCATGTTAGCGCTTTAATCCAAGGCAAGTCGCTGCTAGCCTGGTCAAGGCAACCTGCGCTTATCCTAAGACTGTCAGCCTAGTCATGGTATGGCTTAACTTAAGACCAGCCCTGTCTCGTCCGGGTTAGCTCCTAGTCCAAGATAAACCGCCCGCCGGTCCAATCTGGCGTTAACTCCTTAGTCCAAAGACAAGTACCCACTCTCACCCAGGTTACCGCCTTCACCCCAAATCAAGCCCCCAGCCTCACCCGGGTTAGTTCCTTAATCCCAAAACAAGCCCACCTAAAATCCCCTCCGGGTTTAAAGTTCCGCCCTGGGATGGAGTTAGCCAACAAATTCCAGTCAAAACTGAATAAATTAGATTTTTAACGCCTTAATAACCCACAATAATCCAGCTATCTAAGATATTAAGGTATTTATACCAGAAAAACGGTCTCACTTTTCGTGGGAAAATTAAGTTGTTTTATGTGGCCTAAAATGTATAATAAAAAAAGGTTTTCTGATAATTGGATACAATAATTATCGTTTCCGCTGAACAATAAAAATATCTGGAAGACAACATTCACGGCTATTTCAAACAGGTCTTGGTCTAGCCTGGGGAGGTTTAAAGGCTCCCTTAATAACCTTTAGATCAACGACTCTGGTGAAAGTCAGGTACGCCATCTTGAAAGCTTCCTCCGACGCGGGGCCGCTAGCCTCTGTCCGTTGCCCAGCCTGTGGCATTATGGTTAAGTTGCCAGCCGATGTCTGCCCCATCTGTCAGGCCAACCTACGCACTGGCTTACGGCCCTCAGACTTGGAAAAGACCAGCTTCTGGCATCGCCGCTGGGGCCGGTTGCTCATTATCATCGTTGTTATAGTTGGTCCCCCAATTATCTACGCTATTGGCTACGGTGACCTTAGCGATCTTCTTAAAGGCGGCTTTGGCTTGGGTAGTTGCGCCGAGCCCCGGAACCGCTGGGATGAATTCACCCAAGAGGATTTTGAGAAAAACGTTAAGGCCGGTTACTCCTCGTGGCAGTCTCTTAAACCCTCCCGGCGAGTCGGTGAGGACCCCTATGGCCCCGAGTCCGCGGCCATGGCCTCTAGAACCCCAGAGCAAAAACTCCAGTACCAAGACTCCCGCAGCTTTTTCGCTGGGTCTTTAATGTCCGATGGGCCGTCTAAAGCTTTAAAGGCGGAAAACAACTGGTACGTGGGTTTAGCGGGGGAGTGGGACGTGGCCTTTATCCAAACGGACAGTCAAGGCCAGGAGAAGATCACCGCGGGTGAGTGGATCTTCGCTTGGATTAATGGCGGGGACGCCTTAGAGGACGTTTTGGCCATCCCCTTCCGGTGGCTTAAACCGGAAAAGGATCAGGTCTCCATTATCATGACTTCGGTTAGGCACTTTAACCCAACCAAAGGTCTCTGGGAAGGGTTCCATATCCAGAGTGGGCAAATGTATTACTTTGAGGCCAACCGGGGGCAAAACCAGCTTATGGAGTCCTATCGCTTGGAAAACGGCCCCATCATGGTCTGGGTCTTTGAGAATGTCCAAAGGGAATCTTTTCAGGTGGCCATTAGCCAGTCCAACGACAATGGGGGCACCTTTCAGCAGTTTGGCCGTATCTGGGCCAAGAAGAGGGCCATTACCATAGAGTGAGCTGGGATAAGTTAGCTTCGAAGTCATTAGGGTCCAAACCCTTAATTGTCGCGGAAATCGGCGGCAATCATGGGGGCGATCTATCCAAGGCCAAACTTTTATGTCAAGCGGCCAAAAAGGCTGGGGCTGACGCGGTTAAGTTCCAAGGGTATCAAACTAACCTCTTTCTTCATCCTAGTACCCCTTACTACGCGGAGCTAGCCGCGGAAGAGCTTTCCTTTAACCAACTAAACGATCTGATCCACCTAGCCCAGGACCTAGGTTTAATGGCTGGGCTAACCGTCTTTGGCCCGGAGGGTTTCGATCTGGCCATTTCCGCCCAAGTGGATTACCTAAAAATCTCCTCAGGCGATTTAAACCACCATGGTCTTATCCGCTTAGCCGCAGGAGCTCCTTTCCCCTTGGTTATCTCCACCGGGGCCAGCTTCGCGGCGGAAGTCGCCCGGACCCTAGCCCTAATCCCTTCTAACCACCTTAACCCTAGTAACCCTAGTAACCCTCTTAACCCTAATAACCATCTTAACCCTAGTAACCCTCGTAACCCTCGTAACCCTAATAACCATCTTAACCCTAGTAACCCTAGTAACCCTCTTAACCCTAATAACCCTAATAACCCTAATAACCTTCTTAACCCTAATAATCCTAATAACCCTCTTAACCCTAATAACCCTAGTAACCCTCTTAACCCTTGTAACCCTGTTAACACCCTTAACCCTAGTAACCCTCTTAACCCTAGTAACCCTAATAACCCTTTAACCACCCTTAACCCTCTAACCACCCTAAGCCCTATAGTCCTGCAATGCTCGGCTCTTTACCCGGCTCCTTTAGACGCCTTAAACCTCGCGGTCCTAGGCCAGTGGTTAGAGCGAGGGTTAAACGCCGGTTTTTCCGATCATGGTTTAACTATCGACCCAAGCTTTGCGGCCCTAACCATAGGCGCGGTCATGGTGGAAAAACACTTTACCCTTGACCGGGCTTGGCCTGGGGGCGATAACTTTATGAGCGCCGAGCCTGAGGATTTAAGGGTTTTAGCGGCCAAGGCCGTTAAAGCCCCCGCCCCTAACGATAGGGCTAATTGTCTAGCGGCTCTAAAAGAAACTAACCCGCCTTACTGGGGGGATCCTCATAAAAAACCTTTACCCGGGGAAAACCCAGCCTTAATTAGACGCTGGGCCATCGCCGCCCGGGATCTAACTAAAGGCCAAGAGCTAAGACCTAATGACGTTGTCTTCCAAAGGACCGCTCTACCCCCCACTCCCCTTCTGGGGCCGGAAGAGCCTTTTCCTTTAGTTAGAGTCACTAAAGATCTGGCTAAAGGAACCCCCGTGGCTTGGCTAGACTTAGATCTTATTAGGCGATAAGAAAGGATCTAGAAGTGGCTATAGGAAAACCGCCGAGTCTAGTTTTGGCTACCTTTTACCCTCCGGGGTCAGAAGAGGCTAAAAGAAAACCTCTAGGGCTAGAAATTAAGTTAGGCCTACCCATTGGCCAACTTTTTAACGAGCCAACCGCCGAGTTAAGAAAACTGGTCCAGTTAGGCGAGGTCTTGGAGATTAAAGCCTTTCCGGAGCCTTCTTGGTTACCTCTGGATAAACCACGGGTGTTTCACTGGGGGTATGGGTTAGTGGAGGCGGAGTTTAAAAAGCTCTTACCCGCCTTAGAGACCGATCTCAAAAACTGTCAGATGTTTAGTTGCGATCTAGGGCCAGCCGCCCGCTATCGGCAAGGGATCTTGCCCACTTCCAAAATCTTAAGCGAAAAAGAGCTAGAGACGGCCATGGGGAGCTCTTTAGATCTCGTCCGGAAGATCTACTCTGGGCCCATTGGGGTGGAGAACTACAACTACTACCCCACCCGTCTTTACGAGCGGATTTGCGAGCCCTATTACCTTAGCCGCTTACTTAACAAGTTTGATTTAAGTTTGGTCTTGGACCTAGCCCACGCCCAGGTGAGCGCCCATAATCTTCAAGGGTCTCTCAAAGAGTATTTAAGACAGTTGCCCATAGAGCGGGTCAAAGAAATCCACCTTTCCCGACCCTATGTCCCCGAGGTCATGAAAAACCTGGCCGTGGACACCCACGACCCGCCGGCTATAGATGAGTTTCTTCTTTTAGAGAGCCTTCTGAAGGCCATCCCACAAAATAAACCCCTCGTGGTCATCGAGTGCTATAAGTCGCCCCAGACGCTCTTAACGGCCTATGAGGATCTGATTGAGCGGATGACCGCCTGGGGCTTTAGCGTTCCCCTAGCCAACCCGAAAGCTAGCTCCGAAAGCTAGCTCCGTCAGCTAGACCAGAAAGATAGCTCCGAAAGCTGGCTCCAGCGACCTAAGCTAGACCCCAGCGAACCGAGCTAGCTCCGTCAACGACCTAAGCTAGACCTAAGCGACCCGAGCTAGCCCCAAGCGACCCCGGTCAACCCCGGCCCAGTCGAGTCCAAGCTAGACTGTCAGCGGTAGCCATATAAGCCGCCCCAAGCGTCAAGCCGGACCTTATGGCGAAAAACCTGACTTAACCCTTTAACCAACTCCCTTAAAAACGGCCTAAAAAAGGCCGTTAAGGCCAGTTAAGAGCCTTGAGGCTCAACGAAAGGTATGACCAATTTATAGGCTTTAAGGTCCAATTTTGGGCGTTTTAAACCCGCTTGGGATTTAGTTTTTCCGGGCTGGAAAAGATATCCCTTTTAGCCCGAGTTCTGGTATAATTTCTGGGCAAATTAAGAACATTCCCCCGGAGCGAACCTAGGGCCAAGACATTTAGACATTCTGTAAGGTCTTTATCTCGAAGAGCCAAAAAGACGGACTGGTTTTCGCCTTTTGGCGATAACTATTAAACCATCGCGCGGTGTCTAACGCGGGGGTGACATAGAGACCTAACGTGGAAACCTAACCTGGGGCTAACATGGGGGCCTGACCTGGAAGCCTAATATGGGGCCTAACCTAGGGGCCGAACCTGGGGGTCTAACGCGGGGGACTGACCTAGGAGCCTAATACAGGGGCCTAACGCGGGGGACTGACCTGGGAGCCTAATATGGGGGCCTAACGTGGGTGCCTGACCTGGTGGTCTGACATGGGAACCTAACGTAGGGGCATAACCTGGAGGCCAACGTGGGAGCCTGACTTGGAGGCCAAACCTGGGAGCCTAACCTGGGGCCGAACCTGGGGGACGTTCCGCTGTAGCCGTTCGGTTACACGGACTAGTCTTTTTGGTTGTTTAACCCACATCATTTAACCAAGGTTGTTTAACCCACATCATTTAACCAAGGTTGTTTAACCAACATCATTTAACCAAGGTTGTTTATCCAACATCATTTAACCAAGGTTGTTTAACCAACATCATTTAACCAAGATTGTTTAACCAACTTCATTTAACCAAGATTGTTTAACTAACATCATTTAACCAATATTGTTTAACCAACATGATTTAACCAAGATTGTTTAACCAAGTTCGCTTATTCAAGATTGTTTAACCAACCTGACGTCCGTTTGTTGGTTATATAAAACCCAGTTTTTAGTTATTAATTTTCATGATTCAACCTTAACGCTTCTTTAGTCTTAATTGTTTTATTTGTCTTTCACTAGTTATTTAGTTTAATTGACAATATTTTATTTATCTTTCGCCAATTATTTAGTTTAACTGACCATATTTTATCAGTTTTAGCCAACGATATTAGCTCGTTAATAAGGACAGACCAGACCTAAAAAAGATCCCCGGTCCCCATAACACGGGTAATAACCTTAGCCCCTAATCCTTTGGGGGCTAAAGGTTCTTAGAGGTATTTCGCATCTATGAAGGAAACGCGAACGGAGTGGCTAAAAGACGCCCAGTTGCGCCTAGATCGCAAAAACGCCTTTGACGCTTCCCTGGTGGTGGGAACCGCCCGTTTTAACCGCGACACTGGCCGGGACCGGATGGTTCGTCAGCCCTTCGCCAAGTTTATCGATCCCGCGACTAACTTAATCCAGTTGGACATGACCCGCTCCAGGGTTTGCCCGGTCTGCGGGGCCCCGCCCGGACGCGCCCTTTTCGTTAAAGACGGTTTTCGCCACGTCCACTGCGAGTCTTGCGATCTTATCTACGTGAGCCTCATCTTAAGGGAAGACATCTTAACCCAGTACTGGCGCGAGGAAATGGTCTGGAAGAGCGTCTTAAAGTCCGAGCCCCAACTGGAGATGGATATCTTAAAGTTTGGTTACGGTTTGGATCTAGCCGCGGCTTACTTAGGCGAGGAGCGGGATCTACTGGACATCGGGGCCGGCAACGGGGATTTTGTCTTATTGGCCCAAGAAAGGGACTGGCGGGCCGTGGCCATGGAGCTTAACTTAGAGTCCGCGGCCAGTTTGGAGAGCGCGGGGATTAAGGTTATCGTTAAATCCTTAGAGCTCTCCGACATCGCCCCGGGCTCTTTTTCTTTAATCACCATGTGGGAGGTCTTGGAGCATTTAACCGAGCCCAAAACCATCCTGTATGAGGTCCATCGGATCTTGCCGGAGAACGGAATCCTTTTGATCCTCGTCCCCAACGTTGGCTCTTTGGTCACCCGTCTTTTGCACGAAAGAAGCGACACCTTTGGGGGCCATTCCCACTTAAACCACTTTAACCAAGCCTCTTTAACCAAACTCCTTAACCTTATGGGTTTTGAGATCTTGGAGATGGAAACGGTCATCACCGAGCTGGGGGCCATTAACAACTATTTAAGCTTCGCCGATCCGTACTTAGGGGAAGCCCCGCCCTTTTCCCCCACTTTAACCCCGGATTTTATCCATGAAAACCTCTGGGGCAGTCGGCTCTTGGTTCTGGCTCGACCCGCTAAGCGAGACCCCTCATGATCTTAGGCGTTATCCCCGCCCGCGGCGGCTCCAAAGGGGTCCCCCGGAAAAACATTAAACCCATCGCCGGAGCCCCGTTAGTGGCCTGGACCATCGCCGCGGCTTTAAAATCGAAGCTTATGGACCGGTTCGTGGTGTCCACCGAGGACCCAGAGATCGCCGCTATAGCCCGGGCCTACGGGGCCGAGGTCTTAAATCGGCCGCCCGAGCTGGCCCAAGACGAGGTTATTAGCCGTAAGGTTTTAGAGCACGCCATCGATACCTTAGGGGCTGACGCGGTGGTCTTACTCCAAGCCACCAACCCCATTCGAAGGCCCGGGCTCATTGACCGAGTCATTGAAAGTTATTTAAAGGGCGACTGGGACTCCCTAGCCACCGGCTTTTCTTGGCTCCTTTACCCACCCCATGGGGTGGAGCATCGGCGGCAAGATTTACAAACCGTCTTTGTCAACGATGGCTCAGTCATCGTCTCTAAGGCCGCGACCATTAAAAACCAGAGTCTTTTTGGCCAGAAGGCCGGAACGCTTATCACCAGCCGGGAAGAGAACGTGGATATTGACGAGCCCTTTGATTTTTGGCTGGCCGAGAAGATCTTGGAAAAAGCCAGTCTGGAGGGCTGGATGACATGTCCCGTCAAAGTCAGTTAAAGTCCTATATTAAGCCTATATTAAAGGTTTTGTCCTTTCTTTTGGCCCTAATTACAGTCCTGGCTCTCGGCCCTAAGCCCCTTAAAGCCGCGGACATCCGGGACTATTTCATTAAGGTTCCGGAAAGTTTCGTCTATAACCTTTCCGCCGTGGATAGACGGGCTTTACTTGACTCCTCGGCCCGGAGAAAACCCGATTACGTGGCCCCGAGCCCGGCTGGCTTTTGGGTGGAAATCCATGGGCCCCAAGCTTTAACCTTGTTTGGCCACCATCGCACCCCCTTAGTGTTTAAGACCTTTCCCTCCAAAGAGCGTTGGAAGCTCCTGGTCATCTGCCAAAGCCGCCAGACCTCCGGGCCCACGGAAGGCGATCCAGCCTCCCCGGCCCCGTCTTACGATCTAAACCTCCTTCTAGTGGACCATAACGATGAGCTAAACTCCGCCTCCTTAGACACCTATATCCCGCCCATCTCAGTCCTGGACTTTGTGACCGGGGACACTTTAACCGACCGCGGGGCGGTTAGAGATCTGGCCATGATTAACCAGGGGTTTGATCGCTGTTTAACCTGCCACGCGAGCGTTCTGGACCCTTCGTCTTTGGACATCCTAACGGTCACGACCATTAACGGCCACTCTTGCTTAGGCTATCTGCCGCAGTATAAGCTTTTGCCCTTGTACTGGAATGGGGAGTACTTCATTAAACCCCACGACCGGGCCGCCCCGCCGGAGGACAAACGGACCGAAAAGCCTTCCGCGCCCCATGGCCCCTATTACCGCCCACCCACTGAATAGCTTTGACCCTCAAAAACTTTAAGCTGGCCATAGCCTACGATGGAACCCATTTTTTAGGCTGGCAAAGACAAAAGGAAAGCCCGACCGTCCAGGAGGCGGTGGAAACGGCTTTAAGCCGGGTCTTAGCCCAACCAGTGGTTCTTCATGGGAGCGGTCGGACGGACGCTGGGGTCCACGCCGCCGGGCAAGTGGCTAGTTTTTTAGCTAAAGGCAACCGAACCCCCCAAGAAATCCTCCGGGGCGCTAACTCCCTTCTGCCTTTGGATATCGCGATTCTTAGCGTAACTGAGGTCAGTTTAGACTTTCACGCCCGCTTTTCCGCTCAAGGCAAACTCTATAGCTATGACTTTCAGACTGGCTTAACCCGCGACCCTTTAACCCACCGCTTCGTCTGGCCCGTGGGGCCGGGTCTTAACTGGGATCTTATGAGAGAATCTTTTCCGTATTTACTGGGGGAACATGACTTCGCCGCCTTCCAAAGCCACGGGGCGGACGTTAAATCCACGGTGAGAACTCTAACTAAACTAGAATTAACCGCGCCTCAGCCGGAAATCGTTCGCTTAAGCGTCACGGGAACCGGCTTTTTACGGCACATGGTCCGAACCCTGGCTGGAACGCTAATTGAGATCGCCAAAGGCCGCCAAACCCCCAGCGATCTAACCGCCATCTTGGAAAGCCGGGATCGCCGGAAGGCCGGACGGATGGCCCCGGCCCAAGGGTTATGCTTACGCCGGGTGTATTACGAAGACTGGCCGTTTTAAACCCCCTACCCAACTCGTAAGAAACAGTAGAAAATACTATCAGAATTAAAGGAATAAAATATCATCGTATATTTCGTTTTATGAATGATATCATATTAATTAACCAGAAAAATTCAATTATGTTAAATTATATTGAGGTTAAAGAGACGCTAATATACGCTAAAGAGCAACTAAAAAATTAAAAGCGAAAGCTTCAATTCACTCTAAAAATAAAAAATGGAAAAATTTAGTTAAATAATTAATATTTTTATATATAACTAATATAACTTAAACTAAATCAAATATATGTGAGTTAATCGAATGTGGTAGTACCAGATGGCGTATAAAAAACGCTGGTATGAAAAACGCTGGCAACCGGCGAAAATTTTCGATTCCAAAATTAGAATCGCTACCCAGCGAAAGCTTTTGATTTTTCCATAATCGCTAGAGCCTTTTTAGGCCGCGTCAATAATGAGCGAGAAAAGACCAAAGGGATGGGCGTGGCCAAAGCGCGTTTAATAGCCGGGTTAATGGCGATCATGGCCTTCGGGGTTTTGACCGGGGGTTGCGGGGGTAAGACCCAGGCGATAAAGCCTCTTAAGACGCCCAAAGTCACGGTGAGGGAGCCAGCGAAACCTTTGACCACGGTTCCGGCCCCTTGGGCGGTTTTGGCCGGGGATTTAGTGGCTAAAGGGTTACCCCGGGACAAGGTCCAAGGGTTTTTCGCCTCTAATAACTTAATCTTCACCCAAG
>JAISRZ010000138.1 GCA_031273455.1 Deltaproteobacteria bacterium
TCTCTCTCTCTCTCTCTCTCTCTCTCTCTCTCTCTCTCTCTCTCTCTCTTATTCCTTCTTTCATTACTTCTTTTAGATAAAAATCTAAACTTATATATAACTGCACTATTAATATTAGCCAGGCCCTGGGCTTTAAGGGGGCCTGGCTTTTTTGCGCCTTCTTTTAACTGGTTTATCTCCGGTCATGCCTTAGAACCCTCACGACTCGATCACTATCACCCTTGGAAGACACGGAATTGTTCTCGCCACGGTCTTATCGCCTATCTGGCTGGGGGGTAACTAAGTCGCTTATGAAGATCGCCGCGGTCGGTGGGTCTTAAGCGCGGTTGGTTTAGTGGGAGCGAGTTAAAAAACCATAGGAGTTTAAATGGCCAGTTAATGATTGGTTAGGTTTTTAGGGTAGGCGGTCTCGGCTTAGCGGGAAGGCGTTTTACCGCGCTAGGTGGGTCTCAAGAAGCCTTATTTTCTGAAAAATGTTTTCAGAACAGGAGGGCGTCATCGTGACTTGGCTAGCTAAAGTTAGATCCAAACATTCGTGAGGAGCCAATCTAGCCTAATGGAAATGACAGCGAAAAGGCTAGCCGCTCTTCGCTATGGACGCCCCGCCTTGGGAGGTCCAGTCTAAAAGTTGGTTATAACAAATATTTTTCATGAGGTTCTGTCCAATGAAATCCAGTCGTCAGTCAAGCGTTCCTAAAGCCGGGGATATCGACGCGAGTTTAGAAAAACAGGTCTACCGTGTATCGTTCAGACTGTGGGGTCTAGTCCTAGCCCTTTCGCTCCTTTGGTCCTCTTTGGCCCCATCCCAGGTCTTAGCCGCTCCCGCTTACAACGCTGATGACACAAGTTTACTCAGCGCCTTTGATACCACCTCAAACGATCCATCTAACCATCTTAACTGGGATACCTCTCCTACTTATAGCGCTTCTTGGACTGGCGTCATTTGGGTCGATGTGGGGAGCGGAGATCTCCGGGTAAAAGAAATTGATATTAGTTCCCAGATACTGTCAGGCAACCTTGACCTCAATTCACTAACATCGCTGACGCGACTGAATGTGTTCAATAACGCTCTAACCTTGGATGTCACCCACAACGCCGCCCTGACATTCCTGGATGGTAGTAGTAACGCTCTAACCGCCTTGGATGTCACCCACAACACCGCCCTGACGCACCTGATAGTAGGGGATAACGCTCTAACCGCCTTGGATGTCACCCACAACACCGCCCTGACGTACCTGTATGCATATACTAACGATCTAACCGCCTTGGATGTCACCCACAACACCGCCCTGACGCGCCTGGATGTTGATGAAAACTCTCTAACCGTCTTGGATGTCACCCACAACACCGCCCTGACGATTCTGAGTGTGGGGGGTAACGCTCTAACCGCCTTGGATGTCAGTAACAACACCGCCCTGACGGAACTGAATGTAAGGGGTAACGCTCTAACCGCCTTGGACGTCACTCACAACACCGCCCTGACGGAACTAAGTGTATGGGATAACGCTCTAACCGCCTTGGATGTCACCCACAACACCGCCCTGACGCACCTGAGTGTTGGTTATAACGCTCTAACCACTTTGGATGTCACCCACAACACCGCCCTGACGGACCTGAGTGTTGGTTATAACGCTCTAACCACCTTGGATGTCACCCACAACACCGCCCTGACGTACCTGATAGTTAGCCATAACAAATTGCTATTGAGTCAACTTTATCCGATGATGGGTATCACTAACCTTAATTTAGGCGCCCAAAATGGGGTTATCCCTCCGGGTTTGGTTGACCGCGTTCTTTTGCCTAATCAAGTCTACAGTCTAAACTCAGAAAAAACCTTTAATGGCGTTGACACCGTTTTCACCCTAACTTTGGATAGTAACGCGGCCACTAACGGTGCGGAGTATTCTTTGAACTCTTCAGGCGACCTTGTCTTCAATGAGCGTGGCGTCTACCAGATTACCATGAGAAATACCGAAATCCATGACAACGGTTTTGGGTCCAGTCTGGCCACCGTTGTGACCAAAGATCTTGAAGTCGCTCCCGCTGGTAGCGAGATTATTTGGGCGGGAAATGACAGCGTAAATCTGGGGGTCTGGACTGAGAACGCTTCAACGCATATTAACAATTGGTTGAATTATGGTTCTGATATCTGGTCTCTGGCCACCGATAAGGTAACTTTTGACGGGAATGGCGTCAGAACCGTAGACGTTGACTCACTCGGGGTCAACCCGGGAACCATGACCATCGCCGCTGGTGGCTACCAGTTCTCCGGCGGGGCCATAACCGGTCAAACGCTGGTCATGAAGGCCGCTGACGATACCCCGGTGGTGATCAATAACTTAGCTGTATTTTCCGATGGCGTCTCAGTCTTAAGCGGAAAACTGGTTTTGGAGAGTTCTAGCGTCCAAGCGAACCAGGCGGTCGAGGTTAACGGTGGGAGCCTCATTGTCGGGGGAAGCGCGGGTAGCCCGACTGTCTTGACAGCTATTAACGATATCCACGTGGCCAATACCGGTAAACTAGGCGGTCATGGGCGGATTATCGGGGACGTCTTTATTGGTCCTAATGGCGTTCTTTCTCCTGGAAACTCCATCGGAATAACCACGATAACTGGGGACCTGACTCACGATAGCGGTAGTTTTTTTGACGTGGAAGTGGATGTCAATAATCCCGGTGATCGTCTAACCAACTCCTATGGCGTTAGCGACCGGGTTCTGGTCTCAGGTATAGCTTCCCTAGCCGGTGCTTTAAGGGTCTTAACGAGTGAAGTGGGTGGCTCTGTAGCGGATTATGTGGCGTCAGGGAAAGAATGGTTGATTATCCAAGCGAACGGGGGTCTTAGCGGGGAGTTTGAGCGAGTGACTTCGGATATGGCCTTTCTTCTACCTCGGTTGTTTTATGACCCAGTTAACTTCGAGGTCTGGCTATCTTTTGTTCAGGGATCGTATTTTTCGGATTATACCACTACTTATAACCAGCTCGCGGTGTCTGACGCCATCGAGACTCTAAACCGTAGCGGCGATCTGTATAACATCCTGTTAACCACTAAGGCGGGTATGGTCCAGAAATCTTTAAACAGCCTATCAGGCGAGATTTACCCAACCCTAAAGAACGCTCTTTTCCACCAAGACCTCTCTTTTGTTAGAACATTATCCTCCCGGGTCAGCCGAAGTTTAGCCGCCGCCAGTGGTGAGGGCCAGGAGCTTTTAGCCTCCCTTTCTCCTATGGTGGGCGTGGTTAGGGATAACCATTTTTGGGCCACGTTGGAAGGCTCTTACTTGACCTTAAAGGATGACGGGAACGCCGGCAAAGCCGAGTTAACTGGCCCAGAGGTCTCTTTAGGTTATGACCGGAATTTCCCTAATGGCTGGTTCACTGGCTTAGCCATGAAGTTCGCGGATAAGCGGTTAAAGGTCGATAGCCGGGACTCTAAAGCTGACATTAAAACTTTATCCTTCGCTCTATATGGGGGTAAAGAGATCCCTTTAGGGCCAGGGGATTTGCGGATCCTGTTATTAGGCGAGCTAAACCGTCATGACCTGGACTCAGAGCGGACCGCTCTAGTTGGGAACAACCACCAAAGGCTTAAAGCGGACTTCCACGCTTACTCCTATTTAGCCTGGCTGGAAGGGGCCTACAGACTTAACCTAACCGCCGATAACACCCTAGAGCCTTTTCTGGCGGTGGGTTGGCGTAACTTACGTTTAAACTCTTTTAGGGAAAGAGGCGGGAACGCCGCTTTACGTCACCGTGGGGAAAATTGGAACCACACTTTAGGCTCGGTGGGGTTAAGGTCGCTGATTAAGGCCACCGATAAGCTAGCGGTTAACCTTGAGGCCGGTTATCGCCATAGCTTTGGGAAAAAGTATCCCGAAAGCCTTTTGGCTTTCTCCGATGGTGGGGAGCCTTTTAGAGTCCGAGGCGTCACTTTAAGCCGGGATGAGTTCCAAGTGGCCACCGGTCTTAGCTACGCCATCCGCGACAATGTTAACCTTAGCCTAGACTATCAAGGGGATTTTGGCAGTAAAGCCCAGAGCCACGTGGGTGGTCTGTCGTTAAAGGTTTCCTGGTAAGGGGTTCGGTTAAGTTGGAAAGAGCCTAAGATCCGTCAGCGGCCATAACCTGGTGGCCGCTGATGGAAAATGACCTGGCCTTGAGTCGAAGAGAAAGTTCTGGCGACTGGTATAGGGGCGATGTTTAAGGTAGGTTATTCATAAACCTGTTGGCTTGGTCACAGACCCTCGCTGGGTTTAGGGCGCGGTGGATAACCGTTAGGCGCCAAGAGGGCTAAAGGTCAGGCGCGCGACATTTTCCAGAATCTGGCGCTCTGAGAAATTAAAGAGCTCCTGGATTATCGCCAGCCCTAAAAGTGTCCTTAGATTACGGGTGGAACGCCATCTAATTCTGGAACAGTTCCCGCATCTCCTCAAGGCCGATCCTAAGCATCTCAGCGCCACGACTGAGCGATATTTTGTCTTTTTCCACCGCTTCCCTAGTCAAACGTTTGAATCGGTCTTCATAGAAATCGAATCTTAGCGTCCCGTACGGCTCCACCGCATCGAGGCGCGTCGGTTCTTCGTTCAAGGAAAGATTCCGGTTGAAGCGTCGTTGATAGGCTATGTTGAACTTCAGCCAGATAAACTTGTCCGCAAACCTTTCTTCCAAAAGACGCGAGAGAACGGTTTTATAGCTAACCCGGAAAATGCGCTTAATCTTGAAGACCCGGTCAACAAAGCCCAGTCCTTTCGCTTTTTCCCATTCCTGACGAAACCCATCGTTGGGCATCAAAAAATGTCCGGCGAAACAGTCGGCTTCCTTTTCCTCAACCTTGTTTTCACCGTCCTTGGCGACATCGAAAGCCTCGGGATGCAATAAGAGATGCCCGAGTTCGCGCGCGGCGCTAAAAACGCGCCTTTCCACCGAAACTCGCTCCCACACATTCACTACCACCGCCGGCCCACCGTCTTCTTGGCCCACTGAAAGACCAAAGAAACCATCGGAAGCCACAGAAATCGTAAAAACCTTCACTCCCGCGTGTTCGATTAAGCCGCGGATGTCGTAGATAGGTTCCTTATCATTTAGCCCCAGCTTTTTCCGGCAGAGTAAAGCCAGGCTGGCCAGGCGGTCTCTGGAGTGTTGTCCTCCGACCGCGTCAAGTCTGAACTGTATCTTATTTGACAGACACTCCTCAAGGAAATTGAAATCATCGAGCCACCTAGCCACTTCGGCCAGAACATTCTCGCGCGTCCGCAACCGCTTCGCTGAACGGAACCGGACGGCGCGCAAGGCCCGAACCGGCTGGAAAAGCTCATGAAGCTTTACATCAAGGGCCTTAGCGATCGACTGTATGGTCCTCGACCGCGGATCCCTCTTTTCAAGTTCGAGACTCTTGATAGCCGGTAAGGAGAGGCCCGCTTCGTCCGCCAGGGCGCTTTGGCTCAAACGCTTCGCGGTCCTTAACCGCTTCACATTTTTGGCGAGTATCCGCAAACTCATGGTGGCCTCCCTTCTCATTTTTTATAAAATATACCATTTATCAAATTTTGTCAATCGGTATTTTTTTTTAAGAGAGCGCTGTCTAATTTTGTAATAAATTAACCATACTTCCCAACCGAACTTTTCTAGTTAAACGCTAAAGTCATCGCCGCCAATGGGGATATGGCGATAAGCGTTAAAGTCCAGCCAGCGACCGGCTAAAACCCCTTCGTTTTCCGGGGTCATGGCCGCGAACTCCTCTTGGGCTTTTAGCCACTCCGCCTCCGAATGGACGAGGACCCCAAACCCCCGACCGTTAATCAAAGGTAAACCAGCGTAAGCGTAGTCGTTAAAGGTCACGATATCAGCCACTTCGCCTTGGCGGATCTTAATGGCCACTAGATCCCGAAAGACCACGATGTCAAAGGAATCCGGGTAAAGAAAGCTCCGACCCCGTAAAGGCACCTTATCGCCCACCGCGTAGTGGGGTTTGGGCGGTTTAATCTTATTGACCATGCTTTCGCTTAGGTGGTAAAAGTACTCCTCAAAAAGCTCGCAGCGAGCGGTGATCACGCCTTTGGCGAAGCCAGCGTGGACCGGGGGCCGCTCCTCCACGCTGGCCACAATGCCGCCGCCCACCACGTCATAACCGTCTTGGAGGACAAAACGGCCAGTGGCCTTGTGATTGACAAAGAGATCTAAGGGAATGGGCCGGTTTAAGGCGATTTCCACCGCCGCGACCTCATTTAGCCCCACTTGGCCCGGGGAAGGCTTTTCGGCTAAGGTGTCCGAATCGATCAAGTGGTTAATCTCGGTTATTTCGGCTTCCGTCTCGCTGGTGGCCAGCTTTAGCTTATAGCGTCGCTTGGGGATTAAAGGTTTTTTGCCCATCCAGAAGATGGAGGCCTTAAACCGGTCGGAAACGATGGGCGGGCTTTCCACGAGGCTAATGACTTCCCCCCGGCGGTTATAGTACTCGTCCTCCACTATGAGACCCACCGATTCGCCAGCTTTAGCCGCCTCTTTAATATCCCGCTCTAACCAAGCGGCTAAAGACACAACCGTAGTGAGCTTATGGCCGGGGTTAATGACGATCCGATCGCCCACCTTAACTTGGCCGGACTCAATCCGACCGGCTAAGATCCGGCGGTCGTCAAACTTATAGACGTCCTGCAAGGGTAGTCTTAACCCCGAGTCATCGGCCGCCTCTTTAGTTAAGGCGTCCAAGGCCTCCAGTAAGGTCGGCCCTTTATGCCAGGGAAAGTTTTTCGAGGGGCTCGCCACATTGTCGCCCAAGAGGGCGGCTAAAGGGATGGATAAGGTTAAGCGGAGGCCTAAAGAGAGTAAATAATCTTGAATCCCTTTGGTGATCTGGTTATAAACCTTCTCATCGTAGCTTACTAGATCCATTTTGTTGACAATAAGAGCGATTTGCTCAACGCCCAGTAAAGAGAGCGTATGGGCGTGCCGCCTTGATTGCTCCTCCACCCCCCGGCCCGCGTCCACCACTAAAAAGGCCGCCTCCGCGTCCGAAGCCCCGGAGATCATGTTTTTTAAAAACTCTTTATGCCCGGGGGCGTCGATAATGACGTAATCCCGAGCTTTGGTCTTAAACCTCAGTTGGGTGGTGTCAATGGTGATGCCTTGCTTCCGCTCCTCTTCAAAGGCGTCCAAAAGAAAAGCGAACTCAAAGGGTTGCCCAGTCTCGGCGGAAATGGCCCGAACCTTTTCCACTAGACCCTGGTTAACCGAGTCCGTGTCGTACAATAGACGGCCAATGACCGTGGATTTGCCGTGATCCACGTGGCCCACGACCACTAGTTTTAGCGTGTTCCGGCCCAAATCGTTCGCGTTTTCCGTCATCACATGTACCCATCCCGGCGCAGTTTTTGCATCGCGTAAGCGTCCTCTTGGTCTTGGGCCCGTCCAGCCCTTTCGCTGACCGTGGTGTTTTCCAGTTCGTTAATGATCTCCCGCACGGTCAAAGCCTCGCTTTTGATCTTGCCAGTGCAGGGCTCGCAGCCTAAGCTCCGGTACCGATAGCCGTTTTTGGAAAAATAAAGGTCAATGACCGGAACCCTTTCTTCCTCGATATAACGCCAGATATCAATCTCATTCCATTGGAGGAGGGGATGGACCCTAATGTGGTGACCTTTCGGAAAGTCGGTTTTAAACTGGCCCCACAGCTCAGGGGGTTGGTTAGCGTAATCCCAAAAATCCGCCTCCCCGCGCTCGGAGAAGATCCGCTCTTTGGAGCGGGACCCTTCCTCATCGCGCCTGACCCCCACAATCAAGCCCTCAAAACCGTATTTGGCGGTCAATTGGCTAAGAGCCTCGGTCTTTAGGGCTTTACAGCAGGTTAGCCGCCCCATTTGGGGGTTCATGCCTTCTTCCAAGGCTTTAACGTTTTGGTGGACTATCATCTCCAAGCCCAGCTCGCGGGCGGTTTTATCCCGGTAAGCGATCATCTCCGGGATCTTAAAGTTGGTGTCCACGTGGATAAAGGGAAAGGGGCAGTGGCCAAAAAAGGCTTTTTTAGCTAACCAAAGTAGAACGGTGGAGTCTTTCCCAATGGACCATAAGAGCCCCAAGCGACCTAGCTTGGCGTAGGCCTCTCTTAAGATAAAAACGCTGTAGGCTTCTAGAGCCTTTAAGTGACTGGTCATATCAACCTTTAAGGGCCAGGGGTTAGTAGTCTTTAGCTTTGGCCGAGTCCGTGACGATAACCGTTTGATAGTCCGGGGCCGTGGCTTTCCAGAAAAGAGTGGTCCCGTCTTTTTTGATAGTTAGCTTTAAGCCGCGGCCCCCTTGGGCTGGGCTTAAGTATAAAGCGATGGCCTCATAGGGGCAGGTTTTTAAGCAAGCCGCGCAACCCCAACACAATTCGGGCTCTTTTATGGCCGCTAAACTAGAGTCAAGGGCGATTAAATCCCCAGGGCACACGGTTAAGCAACGACCGCACCCCCGGCAGCGGTCGGGAATAATTTTAACGCTCATAAGCTTTTTTCGCTTTTTAAGCCATTCGGGTAGATGGGTCGGTGGATAATCTCTATTCCTTTAGGGGTTAAGCGGGAGTTCACAAAACCCAAGGAGTCGTCCAAGACGGGGTAATCTAAGTACTCCCCAAACCCGGGCCACCGCGTCTCTTTCCGGGCTTTTAAGTGGGCCACTAGGGCTAAGGAAACCAAGAGCCGATCTTTAACCTCCCAGATGGCCGCGAAGGTCTGAGGGGAATCGGCTTTTAAGCCTTCAGTTAGCTCCATAAGGGCGGTTAAGCGACTTTCGGCCGCGGTTAAAGAGGCGAAACTATAAGCGTAGCCCGCGGCTATGCCCCCAGCGTAGATGTCCAAGACCTTCCGGGCCGCCTGGGTGATCTCCTTAGCCGTAAACAGGCTGGGCTCATTTTGCGAGAAGCGGGTTATTTCTTGGTGGGCCTTAGCCAAAGCTTGGGTTAGGGGCTGGTTTAGCTCTGGGTCTAGCTCTTGGTTTAGGGGCTGATCCTCCGGGTGGCTGAGGCTCTTTAAAGACCCGGTTTTAAATAGCTCCGCGATGGCGGTGGCCGCGATATTGGCCTCGGCTAACGAGCCGGTCACGTACTTTTGCGGGCAACCGCCAGCCACGTCCCCAATGGCCCATAAGCCTTCGATAGTGGTCCGTCGGTCCCGTTCCACCCAATAGCCCCCAGCTGTGTGCCCGCCTTGGACCAAGGGCTCGCTGGCGGCGATTTCCGTGGTTAAGCGGTCCGGGATTTGGCCCTTTAAAGCCCTTTCGCTTTCTAAAAACTGTAAGGTCTGGGAGGGGCACATGTTGAGGTAAGCTCGGTAAATCCGGGCCCGGCTTTCCGGATCGCAAGCGGCGGTTAAAGAGCAGGGGCCTAAACCCCTTTGGATTTGCCGCCGAAAGGCTAAGACCCGTTGGGAGGTGGTGTGGCCAAACTCGGCCTCATAAGCTTGGTTTTTGGCGTTCAGTTGGCTGGCCCCGACCCCTAAGGCCAGGGTGCCAGTGGGGGCTAAGGTGTCAGCCACCCTTAAGGCCACAAACCGCATTTCTAAAGTGGTCATCTCCGCCCCGGCCCTTAAACCCATGGCCAAGCCGGAGCCCACGTTAAAGGGGGAGTACCAGATCCGGTTCTGGGATTCCGGGGGGTTAGCGGGCCGATAAAGACCGGCGGCCCCGCCGGTGGCGATGATGACGGCTGGGGCTAGGGCTTCGACGATCTTCCCGGTCTTTAGATTTAAACCCATAACGCCCAAGGCTTTATTATCGCTAGTTAAAATGTGGGTAGCCAAGATCTGTTCCAAAACCAGGATCTTTTCTTGGGCCCGCGTGGCTTTAGCGATTAAGGGTTTCAGGTCGCCCCCGTTCACTTGGATGTTCCGCCAAGACCTTTCCAAATATCGGCCCTTACTGTCCTTATGGATGGCTAGACCAATGGATTCCAGCCACAAAGCCTCTTCGTTTAAAAGCTTGGACATGGATAAAAGAAGGTCTTTCCGGGCGATGGAATGGGCGTCGTTAGTGGCGTAGTCCACGTAATCGATGGGGGTTTTCCCGTAACCGATATAGGCGTTTAAAGCGTTAACCCCCGGGGCTAAGCAACCGCTTCTTTCAATAAAGGCCTTTTCCAAAAGGATAACGTTTAACCCGCTTTCGGCTAAAAGAATAGCCGCTCGGGACCCCGCCACGCCCCCGCCGACCACGACAACCGCCGCTCGGTGGGTTACGGTCGTTAAGCTAAAAGGGGCCGGACAAACGGGTTTGGCGTCATTAACGTCTTTGGGGGCCTTAGAGTCTAAAGTCATAATGGTGGCTATTTAGGCGTAACCGCCTTATTTAATAAAGGGCCTTATGATGGCCGTTCCTCTAGATCCCTAAAAGGGGCCGCCAAAAGGTGGGGGCTTACGGTTGGGGCCCTTAAAAGTTTTCTGGTTAACGGGTAGAAATAGAGGCCGCGGGTTTAGCTAAAGAACCTTTTAAGCCCCCGGGTAGACGGTTTTGGGCCTTAGAGAAAATTTAGCGATTTAGCGAAAGCTTTATATCATATTCATGATTAAAGTCAAGTAATTATTCCACTTTTAAAGAGTTCTAGAAAAAATCCCACTTAACCTAGCTCTAAACCCTAAAGGCCCCCTAATTTTAATTTTAGGCCCTTAGCCCTTTGACCCCTTAACAAAAACTAACCGCCAAAATAGCTTAGATGGCGAAGTTGTAACCCGCGCCGCCATTGGCCAAGCGATTGTTGGATATCAGAACGGCCCGCCCGCTTTCAAAGGCGTAGAGGCGATAAATGAGGACCTTAACCTGGTCGCCCACGGCTAAAGGCGGTTTTTCCAAGGAATAGTTGGCCCCTAAAGAATACGCCCCCACCTTAACCGAGACCTCCAAAGCGTCCCCGCGAAAGGCCAAGGACTCGATTTCCCCGTCTTGGACGCTGTTCTCAAACTGGACAGCCTCGCCCTGGGCGTAGACGCTGACAAACTCGGGTCGGACCGCCCCCTCGCCCTCCGGGGCGTTCTCAAAGCCAACTAAAGCCCGGCAGTCGCTCACCACCGTGGACTCGCCAATGAAGCGGGCCACAAAGGAGGTGGCCGGCGAGCGGTAAAGCTCAATGGGGGACCCAGTCTGCTCCACCCGGCCTTCGTTGGTGACGATGATCCGGTCAGCCACCTCAATGGCCTCGGACTGGTCGTGGGTCACAAAGACGCTGGTGATCTTTAAGCGACTAATCATCCGCCTTAGCCAGGCCCGTAACTCCCGGCGCACTTTGGCGTCAATGGCCGCGAAGGGCTCGTCCAATAAAAGGATCCTGGGCCAAGGGGCTAAAGCCCGGGCGAAGGCCACCCGTTGCTTTTGGCCGCCCGAAAGCTGGGCTGGGTACCGTTTAGCCAGATCGTCCAAGCCGATTAAAGACAAGAGCTCAAAGACGCGCTCTTTGATTTTGCTTTTCGGGGTCTTTTGGGTCTTTAAGCCAAAGGCGATGTTGTCAAAAACGGTCATGTAGCGAAAGAGGGCGTAGTTCTGGAAAACAAAGCCGATCCCCCGTTGGCTGGGGGGTAAATCTTTAACCGATTGGCCGTCAATGATAATTTCCCCAGCGTCCGGGGTCTCTAAACCGGCTATCATCCGTAAAATGGTGGTTTTGCCGCTGCCGCTGGGGCCTAAAAGGGCGGCTAAAGCTCCTTTGGGCAAAGCGAAGCTGACCTGTTTGGAAGCTTCGAAATTGCCGAACTTTTTAGATATTTTTTTTAACTCCACAAACATTATTGGGGACCCTCCTTCTTGGCCAAACGCTCCACTAAGCTTCTCGCGGTTAAGATGAGAACCGAGGCGATGACCAGGATGGCCGAGACGGCGAAAGCCTCGCGGTAGTGGTGCTCATTGTAAAGGATCTCAATGTGGAGGGGTAAGGTGTTGGTTTTACCCCTTAAGTGCCCTGAGACCACGGAAACGGCCCCAAACTCGCCCATGGCCCGGGCCGCGCAGAGGATGACGCTATACAGTAAGGCCCAGCGGATATGGGGAAAGGTCACTTGGAAAAAGACCCGAAAAAAACCAGCCCCCATTAAAACGGCGGCTTGCTCCTCATCAGTCCCCCGGGCCGTTAACACGGGGATAATCTCCCGGGCCACAAAGGGGATGGTCACGAAAATGGTGGCCATAATCAGGCCCGGGATGGCGAAAACGATCTTTATATTATGCTCATCCAAAAAAGGATGGGCCCAGCCTAAGCGGCCATAGGTCAGGATAAAAATTAACCCAGCGATAATGGGCGAGATGGCGAAGGGCAGATCGATTAGGGTGACTAAAATCCCTTGGCCCTTAAAGCGGTAGCGGGTCAAAGCCCAAGCCGCCGATAAGCCGAAAAGGACGTTTCCGATGACCGCGAAGGTGACGCAAAGGCCGGTTAAATACAGGGCCTTAATGGTAAAGATGTTGGTGACCGCCTTCCAGAAGAGGGCGAAGCCGGAGCCAAAGGCTTGGACTAAAACCGATAGAAGGGGTAAAACCAAAAGAATCAGGGTAAAAAGTAAGCTAACTATGATTAAAAAGCGTCTAATATAAGGGTTTTCCTCGCGATAGGCCCGGACATGAGAGGCTTTATGGGCTTTAAGCTTACGCATGGTTAATTCCCCACGAAGTTAGCCGCCCGGATTTGCACCCGGTTGACCACGAACATGATGATAAACGAGGCTAAGAGCATGACTAAAGCCACCGCCGTGGCCTGGCCATACAAAAATTCCTCCAGCCTAGTCACGATCATTAAAGGGGCGATCTCGGTTTGGAAAGGCTTGTTCCCGGCGATAAAGATAACGCTTCCATACTCGCCTAAACCCCGAGCGAAGGCCAAGGAGAAGCCGGTTAAAAGGGCTGGCCGCAGCTCTGGGAGGATAACTTTAAGAAAAATTGTCGTACTGCCAGCCCCCAAGGTGCGGGCGGCCTCCTCATAGTCCGGGGACAGCTCTTCCAAGATGGGTTGGATGGACCGGACCACA
>JAISRZ010000155.1 GCA_031273455.1 Deltaproteobacteria bacterium
TTCTGTACAGAATTTTGTAACAGATCGTATATATATCTGGTTTTGTCCGCGTAAAATAAGTTTTGGTCTATTATCGCCGGGAACATCTGATTTCCTAGAGGCAATTGTTTAAGGGCCATAGGTTAGCTCCATTATACTCCCGTATTTGTTTGGGCGCGTTACTTTAATCAAGAACTAAGGTCACGTCCGACTTTTGACTTTGGAAAAGACGAAAGGAATCTTTAGTGGAAAACCTCTATTTTACTTTACCATTTTTTGGTCCAAGTTACGATCGCTAAAAAATACGTCAGATTAAGGCTTTTCCGGCTATAAAAAAGGGTCCAGAACGGGTCTTTTTTTTACCCCGAGAGCGGTCAAAACACCCCGGAAAGCGGCAATAACCATGGTTGGCCAACTCGCTTAAAGCTTCCTAGCCACGCTAGGCTATTTAAGGCGACTGACCGGGAAGGGCGAAAGGATGTCTACGGGCGTTTGGCTTTTGATAAACCAGCCGGTAGCTTAACCACTAGACGCCTTAGCCACTCTAATGGCCGGTATGGGCGCCCTAAGCGAGATCGGGCCATTAGCTTACGGGCGGCGGCCTGTTTACAAACTTTTCCCCGGGATTTTAAGTCTATAGGGTCTCTAATTTCTCGGGCTAGGCGGGTGGGGACATCGCGCCGCCGCTTTTAGCCGAGCGGTTTGGGCGGCTCTTTCGGGCGGCGGAAAAGCGGCGGTTAAAGGGCCGCTAAACTAGTTAGAGCGCGAAAATATAATTTAAAGATTGTGATTATTGTCATTTACTGGTATCATCTTAATGTTAAGCGATAATAACGCTTTGTGTAGTGAAAAAAATAGCCTGAATTAAACGACTCACGAGGTCGTTTTTTAGTGGGCGCGCTAATAATAATTGGTTTAGTAGTATTATTTGTAATATATTAAGGTTAATTTTAATAAATATTTCTTTATTAGATTAAATTAACCTATATAAACTAATAATTATTGTTATATATATTTAAACATTGTGTTTATTGTATTTTACTTGTATTATCCCAATGTTACACGATAATAAAGCGTTTTAAGGTAGAAAATGGAAGATCCAAAAGAGCCAGTTACTCTAGAAAAAGAAAATCAGCCCAAAAAATCTAACAACATTTCTACAGTTATTCGTGGAGTAATTATAATTGCGTTGTTGGTCAGTTTTTTTTATATTAAGATGAATGAAATGTATGAGCGTAAGGATAACGAAAGCCTTCAGCGACAAATTAAAAAAACAAACAAAATACTTACAGATTATGATGTAGATAAAGATAATTACATGGATTACGTGCGTAACCCACCAACAAGGTTTGGCCCAAGGGTAACGCCTTCTATTACCAAAAAAACGCCATCAACTAACGTTAGGTCTTTATTCGCTGATTATAGAAAAGATTTAAAAGCCGCTAAGGAAAAATATGGTAAAAAGTGGGTTATTATTAGCGGGAAATTAGTCAGCGTTGAGTCAACAAAGGGAGGGCATAATTTATTAATAGCTGGTATAGATTATGTGGATAAGATGACGGTTTTTATTGAAAACGAAAGACTTTCGAATCCTGTCTCAGTTCTTAAAATAGAAAATTTGGTTTCAGTCGTCTGCGAAAAATTAGAGTATGACCCGGGTAAAGCGGCGACCGCTCCAGCGACCGGGCCAGAAGCGACCGCTCCAGCGACTGGGCTAGAAACGACTGGCGTTAATGTCGCTAGCCCCAACGAGCCTCAGAATACTCCATCCCAGACTGATACTATCAAAACTCAACATTGTGTGGTTTATGCGTTTCAATCAGCCGATGATCCCGAAAAAGTTTACATGCGAACCGAATTTTCTCCATAGGGCGCTTTTTGTTAGCCCAGGGCTTAGAAAAAATGTAATAAAATCCATTTGTTAAAAAACAAAAAGGCCCGCCCAAGAAAAAACTTGGACGGGCCTAATAGCTTCAAAAGCTAACTTAAACTTCCACTGGATCGTCAATACTGGCTTCTTCTAAGGTCCGCATCTCGTTAAAGTGGTTAACCGCGCACTGGGCCACAAACATGGCGATGGCCGCCCCGCTGCCTTCGCCGAGCCACATGTTTAAGTCCAAAAGGGGCTTTAAGCGCAAGTGGTCTAAAAAGGCTTGGTGGGCTGGCTCTTGGGACCGATGGCCCGCGATAAAGTACCGGCTAATGCCGGGGGAGAGTTTTTCGGCTAAGGTGGCGGCGGCGGCGGCGATAAAGCCGTCAATAACGATACCGGCCCGGCGGATGGCCGCGCCTAAGTAAACGCCGGTCATGGCCCCGATCTCTAAACCCCCGACCTTGGCTAAAACGTCAATGGGATCCACGGGATTGGGTTTATTAAGGTCTAAAGCTTTCCTAACCACCGAGACTTTATGGGCGATCCGGTCATTGTCTAAACCAGACCCTTTGCCCGTGGCCGCCTCCGGGGACAACCCGGTGTAAACGCAACAGATGCAGGATGACGGGGTAGTGTTGCCAATGCCCATTTCCCCAGCGGCCACCAAGTCCAGATGGGGTTGGGCCAATACCACCTCAATTCCGGTTAAAACGCTTTGAATGGCCTCGTCCCTAGTCATGGCGGGGCCCTTAGCTAGGTTTTTAGTGCCAAAAGCGATTTTTTTGTTAATGACCCCAGGTTTGTCTTTGAAGTCAAAGTTGACGCCCACGTCCAAAAGGATGACCCGGACCCCAGCGGTGGCGCAGAGGGTGGTGATGGCCCCGCCGCCTTTGGAAAAGTTCTCGATCTGCTGCCGGGTCACGGATTGGGGATACGGGCTAACCCCTTCCTCCACCACGCCATGATCCGCGGCGCAGACCACCATGAGTTTATTCTCATGGCGGGGTTTAGAGGAGCTCTGGATAGCCGCCAGTTGAATGGCCAGACCCTCCAGTCGGCCCAAAGAGCCCGGGGGTTTGGCCAAACTGGCCTCTCTTTTCGCGGCGGACTCAGCCAGAGCCATGTTTGGAGGGGAGATTTGGCTTAAGTGAGAGGCCAAAGTGTTTTCTAAATCCATGATAATCTCGCGCTTAAAGGCTAAGTGGGAAAAATTAAACGCCTTTGTCAGCGATAAAGGCGGCCAGATCGCTGACCCGGCAGGAGTAACCCCACTCATTGTCGTACCAGGCGATAACCTTGGCTAAGTTCCCGTCCAGCACTTGGCAGAAAGGCCCATCCACAATGGAGGACAAGGGGCAGCCCTTATAATCCATGGAGACTAACCCTTCCTCGTCATAACCTAAGATGCCCTTAAGCTCGCCGTTCGCGGCCTCTTTTAAGGCGGCCCTTAAAGACTCGGTGGTGGCCGGTTTCTTTAGAACCGCCGTGAAATCGACCACGGAGACCGTGGGGGTGGGCACCCGTAAGGACAGACCGTCAAACCGACCGGCCATTTCCGGGATAACTAAGGCTAAAGCCTTGGCCGCCCCGGTGGTGGTGGGGATGATGTTTAAGGCCGCGGCCCGGGCCCGGCGCAGATCTTTGTGCGGCAGATCCAAGATGCGCTGGTCGTTGGTGTAAGAGTGGATGGTGTTCATTAGGCCTTTCTCAATGCCAAAGACCTTATTAACCACAAAAGCCGGCGGGGCTAACCCGTTGGTGGTGCAGGAGGCGTTGGAGACGATCCTATGCTTAGCGGGATCGTACTCGTTCTGGTTAACGCCTAAGACGATGGTTTTGTCCTCATTCTTGGCCGGAGCCGAGATGATGACCCTTTTAGCCCCGGCCTCTAAGTGGGCCTTGGCTTTTTCGCCTTCGGTGAAGATGCCGGTGGACTCCACGACCAGATCCACCCCGTTGTCTTTCCAAGGAATGGCCTTGGGGTCTTTTAAGGCGTAGTTTTTGACTTCCTGGCCGTTAATAAAGAAGCTGTCGCCCTTGACCAACACTTCGCCAGGGAAACGGCCATAGTTGGAGTCGTACTTTAAGAGGTGGGCGTTGGTCTTGACGTCAAAAAGGTCATTGACGGCCACGACTTTCAGCTTATCTGGATGCCTTTCGATGATAGCCTTGAGGACCTGGCGACCGATTCGCCCGAAGCCATTGATGCCAACGTTGATGGTCATCGTTTCCTCCTACTAAGGAAAAAAAATTTAGTTACCCCCCAAAATTGAGAGGCTTTAAACCCGCGATCGCGAGAGTTTACGTTCCCTGGCGACCTTCATAATAGAGACCATCCCCCTTGGTGTCAAGTAAGACGCGGTTTGATCTTAAGGCTAAAAAGAGCGTTCATAAGCCTGTAAATTAATGACGATTCATAAAGGCCCCTAAGGGTTTGACCCTATAAGTTTTAAGGTTATTAAAGGGTCGCTTGGCCGGTGGATCTAGCTGGCCCTGATTATCCTTAGGGGGGCGACCGGGCGCAGGGAGCTTTATTCGTCAACCGTTATCGCTTAGAAAACTAAGACCGATAAGCTTAAGCTTCGCCGCCCCAAGGCTAGGGCCTTGGGCGGGGAAAGAGGGTCTAACCATTAAAAGGGGATGATTGTTTGCCTTTATATGTTAAGTGGGCGAGAGAATAAGATATAGTCGTGATTTTTGGTCATTTAAAGACCCAAAACTAGCCGCCCTAGCGACCAAAGTCAAGGTTTTCTTTAGACCCAGGATTTTATTTGCTATAATCCGGGGAACGATTTTTTATTGACGGTTGTAATCTGGCCTAACTTCGGGGCCTAGCCTTACGCCTAACTTTGGGGATTAACATAGGGGGCCTAACTTTTAGGTCTTAAGGGAGATGTCATGGACGCGCCGAGCGGCAGAAAAACCAGATACAATTTTAACACCCCGGACCCATTTCCGGTTAACGCTCTGGGGGCTGGCGAGTCTTGGCGGATGTTCTCCATAATGTCCGAGTTTGTGCGGGCCTTTTCGGCCATGAGCGATCTCGGCCCTTGCGTCAGCCTCTTTGGCTCGGCTCGCTCCAAGCCGGAGGACGCCTATTACCAACTGGCCGAGAAGACGGCTTATCTGTTGGCCAAAAACGGCTTTGGCGTGGTCTCGGGCGGGGGCGGGGGCATCATGGAGGCCGCCAACAAAGGGGCCGCCCAGGCCGATGGGTTGTCCATTGGTCTAAACATCCAACTGCCCCAAGAGCAGATCCCCAACGAATACGCTAACCTCCAACTGGACTTTCACTACTTCTTTATCCGGAAGGTGGTCTTCGTTAAATACAGTCAAGCTTACGTGGTCTTCCCCGGAGGGTTTGGGACCATGGATGAGCTTTTCGAGTCTTTGACCCTCATCCAAACGAAGCGCATAAGGCCCTTTCCAGCCTTTTTGATGGGGCGGTCGTATTGGGACGGTTTGATTAAGTGGATAAAAGAGACCATGCTACCCGCTGGGAACATCGCCGCGGAGGACCTTGATAGCTTCACCATTGTGGATGAGCCCGAGGAAGTGGTCCGCTTGATCCGGAAAACCGTGATTTTATAAGAGTTATTAACTTCTATTTAGCTGGTCATCGGCTAATAGGTTAAGATTAAAGGGTCTTCTGGCGAATTCTTCGCCAAAGGCCCTAATTTAAGCTGTCTCCTCAGCTGGAAAGGCTTTTTCCTCGTGAAAACCCCTAATGGGTTCCCCTTCCCCATAAGACGCTTTACTTTCCCTCGCTAAGTCTTGTTTTAAAAATCAAAGCGAATTATAGGGTTGGTTAAAGAGACTTTATAGCTTTAATTAAAGAAATTGGTTACAATAGCCCCGTAGCGAAAGCTTTTGATATTTCCATAATCGCTAGAGCCTTTTTAGGCCGCGTCACTAATGAGCGAGAAAAGACAGAAGGGATGGGCATGGCCAAAGCGCGTTTAATAGCCGGGTTAATGGCGATCATGGCCTTCGGGGTTTTGACTGGGGGTTGCGGGGGTAAGACCCAGGCGATAAAGCCTTTGGAGACGCCCAAGAAGGTCACGGTGGGGGAGCCAGCGAGACCTTTGACCACGGTTCCGGCCCCTTGGGCGGTTTTGGCCGGGGATTTAGTGGCTAAAGGGTTACCCCGGGACAAGGTCCAAGGGTTTTTCGCCTCTAATAACTTAATCTTCACCCAAG
>JAISRZ010000010.1 GCA_031273455.1 Deltaproteobacteria bacterium
CAAAAACTTGGTCTTATCGGCGTAATAAACGCCGTTTTGACGGATTATGGCGAAATCGGTCGCGCCCATCGGCAATACTCTCTCGGTGGCTCCGTTTTTGACGGCCCTAGAATCGACCGATTCCTTTGGCGAATCATCCATGTTAGCGTCCTAAGGTTAAAAGGAAATAGTTAGTGGAGATTGACGCGGCTAACCGTCATTAGTCTCTTCGTTTAATAGTATACCTATTTTTACGCTTTTTTCCCAATTAAACAATTTAAACTCGCTAAACGCTAAAAAGGGGTTTGGGGTGAGCTTGATCCTCGTTTAGTCGCTTAGTCGAGGTGGATAAGGAGTTGGGCGCGTCAGGGGGTAAATCCTACAGCCACGATTTTATGAGCGAAAGCCAGGCGATTAAGCGTAATATTGTATGTTATTAAAACTATTATTAAATATTATTAATAATTAGCGTATTTATTATTCCGTAAAATATAAAACCCTTAGGGTGAACGCTTACATATTTTTTATGTAAATTTTTTCTATAATACTTTTTACTATTAATTTGTTCTAATAAATAAGAATTATAATTAAGCGTATTTCTATAATATTTATTATTTAATATAGTAAAGCGATTTTTTTTAATCTTAAGAGATTGCCCTAGATGTCCCATTTTGCGGTCTATTGAAAAATATTTAAAATTAACGCGTTTTTTAAAGCCCAGTTTCATTTGACCATTTCCCCGATAAATCGCCCCGTAACGTTTCCCCAATAGTTAGCCAATTGCTTTTAACCCCTCAAAAAGAATAAATATTTCTTGGCTTCGCGTCCGCGTGGCCTTGGGTTTAAGCCGTTTAACCCGGTTAAAGCTAGGGGTTAAGGTTTCAATAAACTGATTGGCCTCCTCGCTTTGAAAAACTTTAAATAAAAATAGCCCCCCTGGTCTAACCAGCTCCTGGGCCCACTCCCAGGCCCCCTTGACCAAATCCAAGCTCCGGGCCTGATCCACGTCTTTGCGGCCCGTGGTTTTGGGGGCCATGTCCGATAAGGCCGCGTTAAACCCATCGGGATACTCCGCTTTAAGCTTAGCTAAAGTCTCGGGGCTCTCTAAAACGTTAGCGGCCATAAACCTAATGGGCGGCGGGTAAACCGCGGCCAAGGGGTTTAAATCCACCCCCAAGACCAGCCCGCTTAAACCCACCTTTTGGGCCGCGTACAAGGCCCAACTCCCGGGGGCCGCGCCTAAGTCCAATACCTTATCCCCGGGTTTAAACAGCCGACCCCCCTGGTCCAACTCCGCGAGCTTATAGACCGAACGAGCGGGATACCCTTGGCTTCGGGCTTTTTGGCTGTAATGGTCGTTGAGCCTTTGGCGGTCTTTAATGGCCATAGATCTCCGCTCCCTAACCTTGGACTGTTCTGAATATAGGGTCGCTCTGACCTTAGAGGCGACTTAAGGAAAAATATTGGTTGGGTTAAATATTTGACGAATTGGGGCGACTTTAGGTATACTTGACAAAGTGTTTGGATTTTATAAACCAATACATGGTTCCTATTAACTCGCCTTTTTTCTTTTTTTTAAGGTTTAAATTAGCTATCGTTAGTTTTTAAACATAGTTCTTTTATTGAATGATTTTTTGATTTTCCCTTATTCATAACCCTTCGCCCTTAAGGAGGCGTTTAATGGCCCAACTGAAAGGCTCGAAAACTGAAATCAACATCCTGACCGCCTTCGCGGGCGAGTCCCAGGCCCGCAACCGCTACACCTTGGCCGCGTCCGTGGCTAAGAAAGAAGGCTATGTGCTGGTTTCCCATATCTTTGAGGAGACCGCGGACCAGGAAAAAGAGCACGCTAGCCGCTTATTTAAGCTCTTAGAGGGGGGCGAGGCCACCATCACCGGAACTTTCCCGGCGGGCCTTAAGGGCGATGTCACCGTCCACCTGGCGGCGGCGGCGGGCGGCGAGAACCATGAGTGGACCAGTATGTACCCGGACTTCGCCAAAGTGGCTCGGGCGGAGGGTTTTCCCGAAGTGGCCGCCATCATGGAAAACATCGCCATCGCGGAAAAGTACCATGAGTACCGCTTTAATAAGCTCTTGGACGAAATCAAGAAGGGGACCATTTTTAAAAAGGCCCAACCCGTCAAGTGGCGTTGCCGCAACTGCGGTTGGATCCATGAAGGGCTGGAACCCCCGGAAACTTGTGGGGCTTGCGCCCATCCCCGGGCTTATTTCGAGGCCTTAGGCGACCTCTAGCCTAAAGCCTTAACCGTCAACCTCTTTTCCTATAAGTATAGCCTTAGGAGCGTTATGAGCCAACTTAATCAGGTCTATAAGTGTTCGTTGTGTCAGCAGATGGTCTCGGTGATCGGGACCGGGGCTGGATCTTTAACTTGTTGCGGCCAGCCCATGAGCGAGGTCAAAGAGAACAGCGTGGACGCGGCCAAGGAAAAGCACGTCCCAGTCATCGTTAAAGAGCCGGGCGGTTTTAAAGTGACCGTGGGGGCGGTGACCCATCCTTCCGAGGAAAAGCATTACATCGAGTGGATCGAGCTTTGCGCCGGCGGGGTCAGTCAAAGGCGGTTTCTAAAACCCGGCGAGCCGCCGGAGGCCACCTTTAGCTCCCCGGAAGGTTCTGGCGCGGCCCGGGCTTATTGCAATCTCCACGGTCTTTGGAAGTCCTAAGCCCAATCCTTTTTAGAGGGGAAAGCTGGGGGTAATCCCCAGTTTTCCCCAGTCAAACCGCTCCTCGGCTAACTTCATTAAAAGCTGGTAAGCCACGTCAAACTTCGGCCCCGGGGCGAATTCCGTTTCCTCGCCGTTTTTCTTAATCAGCCACAAGTGGATGGTCGGGGCGGAAAAAGCCGTGTTAACCCCACCCGCTTTATTGGCGGCGATATAATCCAAACCCTTGTCTTTTAATTTTTCCCTAGCCTTAGGTAAGATGTCCTCGCTTTCCGCCGCGAACCCTATAACCGTTGGCCGTTCGGATCGATCTTTTAAGATGGTTTTTAAAATGTCCGGGGTTTTGTCTAAAGTTAGGGTTAAAGGCCCATTTCCCTCTTTTTTGATCTTCCCCGGGACCCTTGGCGGCTTAAAGTCGGCTGGGGCCGCGTTCATGATTAAGTAATCCGCCTCTTTCAAGCGCTTTTGGGTCTCAATGAGCATCTCCTCGGTGGTCTCCACGGTGAGGTAATGGAACCGCTCCCCGCCCCACAAAGGGTTTTCCACCAAAGGCCCAGCGATGACCGTGACCTTGGCCCCCAAGAGCCAGGCGCTGATGGCTAAAGCTAAGCCCATCTTCCCACTGGAAAGGTTGCTTAAGTACCGAATGTCGTCCCAAGGCTCCCGGGTGGCCCCGGCGGTCACTAAAAACGATTGGCCGCTAAAGGGTTTCGGGGTGATCAGCCCGGCGGTCCGTTGGAGGATGTCTTTGGGTCGCGGTAAGCGCCCGGGGCCCACCCGCCCGGAGGCTAAGGGCCCACAGACCGGGTTAATGACCTCGATCCCCCGCTCGGCTAAGATGGTGGCGTTCCGTTGGGTGGCGGGGTTTAGCCACATGCCGGTGTTCATGGCTGGGGCCACGATTTTCGGGCCCTCGTAAGCTAAAAAGAGGGCCGTCGCGAAATCGTTGGCCAAACCCCAAGTGGCCCGGGCCAAAAAGTTAGCCGTGGCCGGGGCCACCACGATGGCCTCAGCCCACTCGGCCCAACTGACGTGGGCGATTTCGGTTCGAGAGCCGGCCCACATGTCGCTGACGCAAGGTTGCCCGGTTAAGGACTCAAAGGTTAAAGGCCCCACAAAGCGGGTGGCCGCTTTGGTCATGGCCACCCGGACTATAGCCCCGGCCTTAATGTATAAGCGCGCCAACTCCGCGGCCTTGTAAGCCGCCACGCCCCCAGTGACGATGAGGATTAAGCGGCGGTTCCGCAAAACCGCCGGCCAATCGGGATAGGGCGCGTCCATTACAAGTTTTCCTCGCTGACCCCGTCTTTGGGTCGCCTTTGCGGGGTGGTGGTATAGACTTCCTTTTTCTCCGGGGATTTCCGGTAAATGACCCGATGGCCCAAATCCTCCTTGGTGAAGGGGGCCTGAACCCACAGCTCCACCCGCGAGTCTTGGCCGGTGATGGCGAAGGCGCTGGAAGCGATAATGGTTAAGGTTTTATCGCCTTTGACCCAAGTGGAGACCAACTTGGCCCCTTGGGCCTCGGCTTTGGGCGACCAACCGTGATTGGGCAAATGGAGGTCGTAATACTCCCCCACCTCGTCCAAGGTCATGCGACCGGCCACCACCACGGTTCCGGCCATCACGCCCCGCCTTTGGTAGGTGAAAGTGGCGCTCCGGTCCAAGCCCATGATGGACGGGTAAGGCACGTCTAAAAACTCGGCGAAGCTTTCCCCCTCCATGGGCGGGGACTTTTTGTCGCCAAAGGGGGCCAAGATTGGTTGGCAAGCGACCAAGAAGGTTAAGGAGCCCAAGACCAGCGCCCAGGCCAAAAATCTTTCTAGACTAGTTTTTAAAGTCATTACCGTTCCCAAAGCCTCCTATTTTCCCCTTTAATCCACTTGTTACCCACTGTTAGATTGTCACGGCTTATTTATCCCGCTGGACCAAGGCCTCGTTCAGCTTAATCAGCTTTTCCCGGGCGGCTTTGCGGGGAAAGACCTTTAAAGTCTCGTTGGCCTTTTTCGCCAGATCAAGGGCTAAAGCCCGGGCCAAGGCCAGGCCTTGGCCCTTAGTCACTAAACCAATAATCTCTTCTTTGAGGCTCGGATCGCGCCGAACCTTTTGGCCTAAAGCCACTAAACGGCCCCGCTCGGTTGGCCCCAACCTATCCCGGGCCAGGATAAAGGGGATGGTCACCCGGCCCTCGTCTAAGTCTTGGCCAATGGGTTTACCTAAATCCAAAGGCGCGCCCTCGTAATCCAAAAGATCGTCGGTTATCTGAAAGGCCAAACCCAATAACCGCCCAAACTCGCCTAAAGCCGCCACCTCCGCCGCGCTGGCCCCCAGCCATTGGCCAACTATTAAACCCACGCCCTCGATTAAGACGGCGGTTTTCCGGTAAATGGTTTTTTCGTATTCCACTAAGGGCAAATCCCCATTGTCCTGGTTTTTTAGCTGCTCCAATTCCCCCAAGCTTAACTCTTTAATGATCCTAATAAAAATATTAAAGCAATCCATATTTTTAGTGGCTAAAGAGACCTCAGCGGACTTGGCTAAAAGGTAGTCCGCGGCCAGTAAGGCCTCAGGGACGCCAAAGGCCCGGTGGGCCGCGGGCTGACCGCGACGGGTGTCCGATTTATCCACAATGTCGTCATGGTAAAGGGTGGCTAAATGCAAGAACTCAAAAGAAGTGGATTGCCGCAAAACTTCCTCGTCCGTCTTCCGGCCTAAGACCGCGGCCATGAGGCAAAAGATGGCTGGGCGGATCCTTTTCCCCCCGGATCCCAAACCATACAGCCCCACTTGGGCGGGAAAAACGTTGGATTCGGCCAGCTCCTCGCGGAGCTTTTGGTTAATCCTGGCGATTAATGGGCCAAGGGAGGCTAAAAACTGGTCACTCATCAAAACTATCGCTCTAGTGGTAATTATCGACCATTATCGTCCGCGATTAAACGGACGGCTAAATCATACTCTTTCGCTTTAACCGCCTTAGCCTTAACTATCTGACCCGACTTCGGCTGGAGCCCGTCAAAAAAGACGATCCCATCCACGTCCACGGCTTGGAAAATGGCCCGGCCCGTCATGATTAAGGGGCTATCCTCGGCGGGCCTTTCCACCAGAACGTCATAAACCTGGCCGAGGCGAGCTTTGTTCTTAGCTAAGGAGATCTTTTTCTGGAGGCTTAAAACTTGGGCCCGCCTTTTTTTCCGAACCGCTTTCGGGACCTGGTCCGGCATGGTCGCGGCTAAGGTCCCGTCTTCGGCCTCAAACTCAAAAACGCCCAAATGATCGATCTTGGCCGCCTCCACAAACTTCAGTAAGGCCGCGAAATCCTCAACGGTTTCCCCCGGAAAACCGACCATAAGCGTTGTTCTTAAGGTCACCCCGGGCCACCATTCCCTTAAGCGCTGAACGAACTTCAGGGAGTCTTTTCGGGGTCGCCCCATCCGCTTTAAGACCGAGGCCGAGACGTGCTGGAGGGGGACGTCCAAGTAGGGGACGACCTTAGGGATATTAGCCAACTTTTTAACCAGCTTTTCGGTTAAGGTTTGGGGGTAATTGTACATTAAGCGGATCCACCGAAGGCCCTTAACCCCGGCCAAGGTGGCCGCTAAATCCCCTAAATCTAAAGGCCCATCCCGGTAAGAGGAGAGATCTTGGGCCACCAAGGTCAATTCCACCGCGCCCTTTTCGACTAAAGCCCGAGTTTCCGCCAGTAGCTCCTCAAACGGTCGGTTTTTTAAGCGGCCTTTAAGCTTCGGGATTAAACAAAAGGCGCATTTACGGTCGCAACCTTCGGAGATCTTTAAATAAGCCACGTAATAAGGCGTCCCCAACCGGGGCCGAGGCCAGTCGTTAAAGGTCGCCTGGACATTAGGCTCCCTTAAGCCAAAAAGGAGGGCCACCTGGCTAGGTAAGTTGGGATAATCCTCGGGCGCTACGACCAGATCGATTTCCGGGATATCGCTGACCAAAGCCGCCCGGTCCCGGGACGGCAAGCAACCGGTCACCGCCAGTTTGGCCGTAGGTTTGCGGCGACTTAGGGTTAAGAAAATTTTATCCAAAGACTCTTTGACCGCGGACTGGATAAAGGCGCAGGTGTTAATGAGGATTAAATCGGCCTCTTCGATCTCGCTCGTGGGCGAAAACCCCAAATCGTCATAGATGGGCCCTAAGAGCCGTTCAAAATCCACCAGATTCTTCGAGCAACCCAAGGACAACGCGTAAACCATTAAACCATTTTTTTGGCTTCGCTCCACAACCTCTCCAACTCGTCCGGGGTCACGTCCTCGGGTCTTTGATTGTTTTTAGCCAACGCGTTTTCCATATACTGAAAACGGCGGACAAACCGGTCATTGGCCTTGGTTAAGGCCTTTTCCCCGGAAAAGCCCAAGCGTCGGGCCAAGTTGGCCGTGGCCATCAGAACGTCGCCCAGCTCATGGATAAGTCTTTCTTGACTTTCCGCGGAGTTAAGGTCGCCTTTGGCGATTTCCGCGTCCAGTTCATTAAGCTCACTCGCCAAAGCCTTCCGGACGTCCTCGATATTGACCCAGTCAAAGCCCACCCGGGCCGCCTTGGCCCCTAGGCGATGGCAACGGGTTAAAGCCGGGGCCCCCACCGGGACGGAGGCTAACAAACCTTGGGCCTTTTTAGCTCTTTTGATCTGGTGCCACCGCTTTAAAACGTCCTCCGAATCCTTAACCCCGGTTACTTGGCCAAAGACGTGGGGATGGCGGACGATCATCTTGTCCACCGCCATATCCAGCATGTCCTTGAGGCCCCAAGACCATTTGGCTTGGGTCAAACGGGCGATAAAGACCAAAATAAAGGCCAAATCCCCGCCTTCCTCCTTAATGTCCTCGGCCTTATTCTGGAGCAAAGCTTCGCGGAGTTCGTAAGTCTCCTCCAAAAGATTCTCGGTCATGGAGTCCAGGGTTTGCTCGCGGTCCCAGGGGCAACCGCGCTCAGGATCCAAAAGGGCCTCAATCAAACCCTCCAAACGCTCTAAGGCCCTAGCGTTGGTGGGGCTAGGGCCGGGCTTTAAAAGATCGCTGTCCACCTCACTCCACCGCCGGGCTAGGCCAACTAGGGGAAGGCTGCAAAGGGGCCGCCGAGCTGGGCGGCTGGGGGGTGATGGCTGGCGAGCTTAAGGCGAAAAGGTTCGGATGATCCCGAATAAAGTGCTTTAGATCCTCGGGATCCAAGGCCTCGGGCCCGCTTAAGCGCCGGAACTTTTCTTTCCAGCCATCGGAGATCAGATCCGAGCGATCGGCTAAAATCTTTTTTAAACTCTGGAAATCCGTGGGTGGGGCGATGGTTTGGCCGCTTTTAGGGTCGCTGACGGCTTTTAAGGCCCGACTGGCCATTTTGGGCGACATGAGGTCTTTTAACTGGGTGGGGGTCCATTCTTTCACCCAAGAGCACATGGGCTGGAGGTAGGGCCAGGTGGAGGACTCGGTGAAGAAGGCTTGATCCGGGCGGACAAAGGCCGTGGTGGCCGTTAAAACCACCCCACACAGGACCAGGCCCTTTAAAACGCCTAGTAAAGACCCTAATAAGCCGCTGACAAAGGGGGTTATGGTCATTTTAATGATCTTATCCACAAACAAAGAGATAAGGCCAATTAAAAAGTAGACCACCACGTAGATGATCATGAAGCTTAAAACGCCCCGATAGGTGGCGTTGTCCGTGATGGGCGTCAGTTGCTCGGAGCCTAAGGGCCAGTAAACGCTGGCCACCCAAAAGGCCACGAACAAGCCTAAGACCCCAACTATTTCCTTAACCAGCCCCCGAAAGACGCCGCGGATAAAAAAGTAGGATAAAACGACAATCAGAGCTATATCCAAGGCGCTCATAAATATCCTCGTCAATATATGGGCTCTAGCCTGGCTCAATAAGCTAAGGACGCCCGGGTCAGCGTTTAAACCCGCCCTTTTTCGCGGCCAATCGGCCTTAGGCGCCTTATGGCTAGCGGATTAATTTATCAATTATAGCAGAATTGACGAAAATTTTATAGACCATAATCCCATAGCCCGAGGTTAAAGAAATTTTTCGAAAAATAACCAGACTAGGCCATAAAATTAAGTTTTATGGCTATCTCTAAACCAGTGTCTTAACCCTAGGGTCGCCTAAACGCGGCCCCGCCTTGATCTTAAAAATCCGGGCCTCAACTATAGTATAATTATAACGCCCTAAAGTTAGCGGATCCCCGTTAGCCCCTTTCTGGACCGCCGAGCTAATCATTTAAACTTTTTTTAGGCTATTTTATTAAATTATTAGGCGCTTTAAAGAAAATAAGCCAAGCAAGCGTTGAGAAAGTCGACTACTTCCAGTCAAAGACCTTGGGCCGCACAATGGAGATCCTTGGGATCTTCTCCCCTTCGCTGGCCGCGGCCTGGGTGTAATCGTCCAAAGCCGCCTCCGCGGCCACTTGCTCCAGCTCATTGGCCGCTTCCAAGCGGATCTCCCCGTTTTCCAGTTGGGCCCGGTATTGGTCGCGCTTTTTACCCAAGGCCTTTAAAACCCTTAGGCTCCCTTTAATGGGATCCTCCAAGGCGGCCCGAGCCTCCTCCAAAGTGATTTTATCCAAGTCGTCGTTAGCCATGATCTCGCCTTTATTTTTAACCTTTCCCCCTAAGCTAAGGCCCTCAATTCGCCTTAATCGCCAGCGCGGGATAGTTGGGGGGTCCAGCCCCGGATCTTTATTTTTCCCCAGTATACTCCTTGACTCCCTTAGAAGGCAAATGACCGCAATTAGCCTTTTTTGACTTTTGGTCCCTGGCTTTTTTAATAAATCTAACTAAATATTTACATTTAAGTTACTTTACGCTTTAATTAAAAGCCTTGAATCTCTGGACAGTAATGTTTATAATTCCTAAGATTTGGGTTTTTTGGCCCTCTATATTTTAACCTTAAATAAAACCTATAGGTAAACTTTTATATTCAAACACATGAAAAAAACCAAAAAAGCCGCGCCCGTGGTTGACGGCGCTCAGGCGGAAGCCGCCATGACCTGGGGGGCTCAATTCTTGGAATATGGAAAAGTCATCGGTTTTTCCATAATCCTCGCGCTTTTTATTCGCTGCTTTGTGGTTCAAGCCTTTCATATCCCCACTGGCTCCATGATCCCCACTTTTTTGGTGGGCGATCGGGTTTTAGTCAATAAGTTCTCCTATGGTATCCGTAACCCTTTCACCAACGCCATCTGGATCAAAATAGGCGAGCCCCAGCGTGGGGACGTGGTGGTCTTTAAGTACCCGAAAGACCCCAAAAACGACTTTGTCAAAAGGGTCATCGGCTTACCCGGGGAAAAGCTGGAGATTATCGCCAGCCAGGTCTATATTAACGATCAACCCATCCCAGACGAGCGGGCTTTTTATCGCTACACCGAGCTCCCCAAATCGTACCGCAACTTTGGGCCCATTGTGGTGCCCCAGGACTGCTACTTTATGATGGGCGATAACCGGGACCAGTCCAATGACTCTAGAGAGTGGGGCTGCGTGGAGTCGGCCCTTTTGCGCGGTAAGGCTTGGCGGATCTACTGGTCCGTGGATCCCAGTCAGGATCGGCCTTTTTTCTCGCGGTTAAGGACTGACCGGATGGGCCATAAGGTGGAATGAATGTTTAATTGTCTTTTTCCGGGCCATTTTCAAAGGACGGCTATTTTAGGCTTAGCCGACCCATATTCACTTTTTTAACCCCTTTATTTTAAGGGGTTTTTTTTCGCCCGCTTTCTCTTAGCTAAAGTGTCCTAATAGGTGTCTCATGTACTCTGAAAACCTAGCGTGGCCTAAAGACTTAATCGACCTGGATGGCCTTTCCGCGGCTCATTTAAACGCCATTTTAGACGCGGCCGACGCCTTTCGCGAGGTCTCGGAGCGGGAAATCAAAAAGGTCCCCACTTTAAGGGGCAAACTGGTGGTTCTCTTCTTCCATGAGAACTCCACCCGGACCCGCTTAAGCTTTGAGATCGCCGCTAAACGGCTCTCGGCCGACACCTTGGCTATCGCCTCCTCGGGCTCGTCCATGGCTAAAGGCGAGACCCTTTTGGACACCGCCAAAAACATCGAGGCCATGGCCCCGGACGCTTTGGTCATCCGCCACGCCGCCGCCGGGGCCCCGTCCTTTTTGGCGAAACGGCTCCGTTGCCCGGTTTTAAACGCTGGCGATGGGGCCCACGCCCATCCGACCCAGGCTCTTTTGGATTTACTGACCATCCGCCGCCATAAGGCCCAGATCGCGGGCTTAAAGGTGGCCATCATCGGGGATATCGCCCATAGTCGGGTGGCTCGCAGCAACATGATTGGTTTAAAAACCTTAGGGGCCAAAATCGCCGTGGCTGGGCCCCCTTCCATGATGGCGCGCGGTTTAGCCGAGGAGTATGGGGCCGCTGTCTTTCACCGACCCGAGCCAGCTTTGGAGGGGGCGGACGTGGTTATCATGCTCCGGATCCAACTGGAGCGGCAGTCTGGCCAGCTTTTTCCCGGGGCCAGGGAATACGCCCGGGTTTATGGCTTAAACAAGACTCGCCTGGCCTTAGCCAAGCCGGAGGCCTTAATCCTCCACCCCGGGCCAGTCAACCAAGGGGTGGAAATGACCCCCGAGGTTTACCAGTGCCCCCAGTCCTTAATCTTGGAGCAAGTGACCAACGGGGTGGCCGCCCGCATGGCTCTTTTGTACCTTTTGGTCGATAACCCGGAAAAGCCCAAAGGGCTCTCTCTTTAACCAAAAAAAGCGCCTTTTTGGAGTTTTCTATGAATAATTGTTTAATTAAAGGCGGTCGGGTCATTGATCCCGCTCGGAATTTGGACGAGGTCGCGGACGTCTGGATCTTGGATGGGCGGATTAAAGCCGTGGAACCGAACTTATCCCCGCCAAGCGACCCCTTTTTAATCGAGGCTCATAACCAATGGGTTTGCCCGGGCTTAATCGATATCCACGTCCACCTAAGAGAACCCGGTCAGGAATATAAAGAGGACCTGGAAAGCGGGCTTACCGCCGCCGTGGCCGGGGGTTTCACCGCCGTCTTGGCCATGCCCAATACCAGTCCGCCCCTGGACCAAGCCCCTTTAATCGCCGGTTTACGAGCCAAAGCCCAAAGCCTTCCTGGGGCGAGGCTATATTTAGCCGCCGCCATGACTAGGGGCCGCTTAGGCCAAGAATTGACCGAGTACCAAGATCTCCGCTTAGCCGGGGCTAAAGCCGTCACCGACGATGGCTCCTGGGTGTCTGATAGCCAAGTCATGCGGCGGGTTTTAGATTACGCTAAGGTCTGCTCTTTACCGGCCTTAAGCCACGCCCAGGATCCCCTTCTTTCGAAAGGCGGGGCCATTTATGAGGGTCGGATGTCCACCCGGTTAGGGTTACCGGGAATTCCGGCCCAAGCCGAGGAGATCGCGGTTTTTCGGGATATCGCCTTAGTTGAGCTGACCGGGAACCCGGTCCATATCTGCCACTTGTCCACGGCCAAAGCCGTTAACCTTATCCGGGCCGCTAAAGCGAAAGGTTTACCCGTGACCGCGGAAACCGCCCCCCATTACCTCTTTTTAACCGACGAGGCCGTGGGCGATTACGACTCGCGGGCCAAAATGAACCCGCCTTTAGGGACCATTGAGGACCAAAAGGCCTTAAGGGAAGGCTTATTGGACGGAACCATCACGATTATCGCCTCGGACCACGCCCCCCACTCCTCTTTGGAAAAGGAAGTGGAGTTTATTGAGGCCGCCTTTGGGATCATTGGTTTGGAGACGAGTTTACCCTTAATCTTAGAGCTAACCCGGGAGATTAACCTTACCCCTAGCCTCTTAGTGGAGCTCATGAGCCGGAACCCGGCCAAACTTCTAGGTTTACCGGGCGGGACCTTAACCCCGGGCGGCCCGGCCGATATCACCGTCATCGATCCCGAGTTGGAGTTTGTCTATGAGGCGGCTAAAGGTTACTCGAAAAGCCGCAACACCCCGTTTGAGGGCCGGAAGTTTAAGGGCCGGGCCGTTTTAACCCTGGTCGAGGGGGAAATCCGCTACCGTTACCCCACCTTGGCCAGTTAAGCCCTAGGGGTATTTCTTTATAAAATTCAGGGCCTTAAAATGGAGACAGCGGCCACCAGGCGCTGGTGGCCGCTGTATATTTGGCAGGTTATGGAGTAAACCCCATACGTCACTGAATGGATATATTTCGCAGAATGTTGATGGGATAAATCAGCTTGACGCTGAAGAGGGATTAGGCTCCTTTTATCCACGGTCCTTTCAGTCCAACGCCTAAAAGGACGTTTGGATCAGAAAAGCGATCTTTTCCGCCTCTCGTCTTTCACCCACTGACCGACGAGAAAGGTTTTGAAGCCGGTGGTCAGATTCGAGCTGACCATAAGAACTAACAAAGGCCAAACTAGTTAAACCTCCGTTCTTCTTAACATAAAAATAAGTCCTCCTTGATGATTGTCAAGGTCGGTCTTGATTTTTATCCGTCCGAAAACCAGACAGACAATTATTAATTAATTCTTCCCCGCGCGGATGTCAAGCGAAAATCCCCGAAAAACTGACGGCATTTTCTGACTTTTTTATGATATCAAATAAAATCAATAAGTTATCTAACCTTTTTGAGGGAAAAAAAGAAGCGGTTTTTTGGTACAAACGGTCGTTAGCGATATCTGGGCCAACTTTTTTCCGCTAATAATGCGGACCAAATTAGAATTTTGGTCGGAGCCCTCATTTTAGGAAAAATGGCTAAACTAACTTATGTCCGGTACCAGATTTTAATTTGACTTTTAGATTATCTTTTTTTATTATTAACTTTTACGATATTAGTCATTTTTTATCTAATTTCTTGATCTAGCCGGTGTGGAGAAGAAAAATGCGGAAAATCCCCCTTTTCTTAAGTCTTTGGGCCATAGCCGTGGGTTTCGGCCTTTTAATCAACGGTCTTGACCTACCTTCCAGCCAAGCCGCCGACCCCCCAGCCGCCGCGCCCTCCGACCCGGCCGCCGAACCCCTAAAGATTCTCCAGTTCCTCCCCAACGGCGACGTTAAGACATTAAATCAGATCATCGTCTCCTTTAACCAGCCCATGGTGGCCTTAGGCCAGTTCGGCGCGGTCCCGCCCGGGGTTTTGGAGCTGGATCCGCCCCTGCCAGGGGAATTAAGGTGGCTTAATGAGTTCACCTTGGCTTTCACCCCCACTAAACCGGTTAAAGGCTCTTTGGTCTTAAGCGCGACTTTAAAAGCTGGTTTAAAGTCCCTTTCCGGCGCGGTTTTAACTGAGGAGGCCAAGATCGTGGCGGTTTTGCCGGACATCGCGGTCTCTAACGCTCATTTAATCCAGCCCACCGAAGCTCAAGCCAACTTTACCCCCAATTTATACGTCTCTTTTAACCAACCCGTGGACGTGGCGGTTTTAAACCAAAAATCCGCTTTTATCTACACTGACTCCAGTGGGGCCGAGAAAAAGCTCGCGGCCACCTTTAAGATGGCCGTGGACCCTAAACTGTACCTGGATCTAAGGTACGCCACCCTGACGGTGGCGGCCAGCGGCCCCATACCCTTAGGCGTAACTTATCGTTTGGTGGCCGAGCCGGGGCTGGTCTCCTTAGTGGGGCCGCGTCTATCCACTCAGGAAATAATTCTGTTTGAGGGCCCTAGCCCCCAACCGCTAGCGGTGTCTTTAAGCGGCGACTGTGGCCAAACGGGCGCTAATCCGTGTCGATTTGACGCCGATGATTACCCGTGGATCCTCTTTAATAACCCGGTCAATTCGGCCAAAATCCTGGATTATCTGGTTTTTGACCCGCCTTATGTGGCCTTGGATTACCTGAAAACCGCGGCCAAAGCCCAAAGCGAGGAACCCACTTACGTTCCGGAGTATGACCAATACATCCGCTTCTGGGCCCCCTTGTTGGGGGAAACGTCTTACGCTCTGACCATTAAAGCCGGGGCTCAAGATGTCTACGGCCAAGAGCTTAAAGAAGACCAGAAACTGTATTTTACAACTGGCCCTTTACGGCCTTTCATCCATAATCTCCAGATCGAGGGCTTTTACGAGTCCATGTCCCCGGCGGTTATCCCCATTTCCGTGGCTAACAAAACCAGCGCCCTGGTTAAAACTTACCTTTTAACCCCGGACCAAGCTTATCGGTTTTTGGCCTTGCGCCGGGACTATACCATTGACTATTACGAGCGCCGGGCCGCGGTTAAAAGGCTAGTCAATAGTTTTGGCCCCTCCAAGGACGTTACCTTCACCCCCTTAGACGGGGCCACCAAAAAGGCCCTCCACTTTGGGGTGGACCTAAAGAAGCTCTATGGCCAGGATAAGCTGACTGGACCGGTTTTAGTGGCCCTAAACACCGACCAAGAGGAAACCTCTTTCCAGTTGTACCAGTTCTCCGACTTGGGGTTAACCTCCAAAATCGGTCTGGACAATAGCCTCGTCTGGGTTAACGATCTGGCCACCGGGGCGCCTTTGGCTAAAGTGGATTTGCGGCTGATTGGGCCGCAAGGCCAAGTCTATTGGCGAGGCCAAAGCGATGACAATGGTTTAGCCACGCCCCCGAGCGGCCAAGAGCTTTTGGCTAAAAACCCTAAAATCACGGATCTAACCAGCTTTTATCTGGCCACCGACTATAATGGCCAAACTAGCCTCTGGAACGTGGGGGACTCCGCTTATTTTTCCCCCTGGCGCTTTGGTTGGTCTTATGGCTTCAGCGTCTCGCCTTTGGAGCCTAGTAACCGGGTAAGTTGGTTACTGACGGCCCAGCCCATCTTCGCCCCCCAGGAGACCATCCGCTTTAAGGGTATCTTAAGAAACTTGGCGGGCGATAAAGCCCAGATAGTTAAAACCCCGAAAGTCAAACTGGCCATCTTAAAGCCTGACCGGACCTTACTGACCGCCATAGACGTCCCGGTTTCCGCTTTGGGGACCTTTTACGGGGAGCTTAATTTACCGGACTCGCCGCCTTTAGGCGACTATAGCGTGGTGGTCCTAACTAATCCTAACTATCCTCTGAATGAAAATAGTTTTTTATCTTATAAAACCCCTGATTACTTTACTATAGGCAAATTTCTGGTCTTAAACTTTCGGGCCCCGGCCTTTGATCTGACATTTGACCCCTTCCCCGAGGCTAAGGTCGAGGTTCCTTTGGACTTAGGGTTTACGGCCACTTACCATTTTGGCTCCCCCGTGGCCAACGCCGAAGGCGGTTACATGGCCACGCTCGTCAATAGCCCGCTGGCTTTTCCGAGCCTTCCGGGTTATTCCGTGGTGGATAACTCGAGCGATGAGTTTGAGTACTATGGCGAGGAGGAATGGGGCGAGAACCCCAGGACCCTGGCCTCTTACGAGGGTCGCTTAGACCAAGCCGGTCGTTTAGCCTTTCAGCTGACCGTGCCCAAAGGCGATTTTCCCCGACCCCGGAAGGTCATATTTAGCGCCGGGGCCAAAGACGTGGACGAGCGGGCCGTTTTTAAACAAGCTAACCTGATGGTCCATCCCGCTGACCTTTACGTGGGCTTAAAAGCCCAAAACTTTATCGTTAAAGCTGGGGAAAAGGCCACCATCAATGTGGCCATCGTGGACCAAAAGGGGGTCCTGAAGGCTGAGACCCGACCGGTGGACTTAAAGCTGATCCGCCGGACCTACCAAACGGTTCGGCGCCGGGAATTAGGGGCCACCTACGCTTACCGCTCGGAAAAGGTCGATGAGGAGATCCAAAGCTTAACCATAGAGGCCACTGACGGAATCAGTGAAGTCGCCTTGGATATCCCCAAACCTGGCCAATACTTTGTCCAAGCTAAAATTAAAGACCAAAATGGCCAGCCCAATCAAGCCGCGACGAGCCTGTACGCCCTAGGTCAGGAATCCGTGGGTTGGAAAATGGACAATGACTCTATTTTAACCCTAATTCCCGACCAAACAGAGTACAGTCCCGGGGACACGGCCCGGATCTTGGTCCAAAGCCCCTTTGAGTCGGCTTACGCTCTTATGACCGTGGAGCGGAGCGGGATCAAATCGATTAAATCTTTTAAGGTGGACTCCCAAACCCCGCTTTTGGAGGTCCCCTTAAACCAAGCGGATTTTCCCAATGTCTTTGTCTCCTTAATCCTTGTCCGGGGCCGCGTGAGCGAGGCCTTGGAAAACAACGTGGATCTTGGCAAACCCACGGTTAGAGTGGGGCAAATTTTATTAAACGTTAAGGGCAACCCGGATCTTTTAACGGTCAAAGTTACGCCGGATAAAGAAGAGTATGAGCCGCGCCAAAAAGTCACGGTCAAAGTGGCTGTTTCCGACTATCAAGGTCAACCCGTCACCGGCGAAGTGGCTTTAGCCGTGGTGGACGCGGGGTTAGTCCAACTGACCAATGATTCCACCTATTTTCCGGAAAGGGAGTTTTTCCAACCCCGGCCCTTAGCCGTGGTCTCGGCTAACAACATTTTTGACCTCATTGGCCGGCGCAACTGGAACTTAAAGGGCGTTGAGCCCGGCGGTGGGGGCGCCGCCCCCGCCCCTTATTCCCCAGTCAACATTTTGCGGACCAATTTTCGGAATCTGGCCCACTTTGAGCCCTTTGTCAAACTGGATAAAGAGGGGAAAGGGACCGTCACTTTTGAGCTCCCGGACAATTTAACCACCTTTAAGATCTACGCCGTGGCCACGGGCCAAGGGTTAAAAACCGGAACTGGCCAATCCGAGGTTCTCGTCACCCAAAAGCTCCTAATTAGAACGTCTCTCCCCCAGGAAGTGGCGGTGGGGGACGAGTTTAACGCCTCGGTCATCTTAACCAACCGGGGACCCGAGGGCCAGGCCGAAGTTTCGTTTAAGGCCGAAAATCTGGAGTTATTAGAGCCCAATGACCCCAAAAAAGTGACCATCCCGGCCAATAGTAGCCAAGAGGTCTCCTACCGGGTGAAGGCCGGGAAAGCCGGACCGGCCACGGTGGCCTTTAACGCCGCCTTGGGCGATTCTAAGGACGCGGCTCTCTTTAAGTTGCCCGTAAACTATCTGACCCAGCTAACCACGGTCAGCGCCTTTAGGGAACTAACCCCCGGAACGGTGGACATCGCCTTAGCCCTAGACCATACCGTGGATCCGTTAAGAGGCTCTTTAACCGTGGAGCTGGCCCCGACCTTAGTCCCCTTATTGCCCTCCGTGTTTGAGTATCTGGATAAATACAAGTTCGCTTGTTTGGAGCAGACGACTTCCCGGGCTTATGGGGCCTTAGCCATGCTGAGAGTTAAAAACTGGCTGAAAACGCCCAAAAAAGAGGAAGATCGACTTAAAGCCATTATCACTAAGCAATTGGCTTTAATCCAAGCTAGCGATAACAATGGGGCCTTTACCCTCTGGCCCGAGGAAAAACGCTGGAACCGCCGGAACCCTTTGCTGACAGTGTATATCTATGACTTTTTATTGACGGCCCAAAAGGCTGGCTTTACGGTCTCGGAAGGTCTTTTAACTAGCGTTAACGCCTATCTCTTAGGTGTAGTCAATGAGCCCGACATCCTAAATAGATTCTATTTAAGCGACCCAACTAATAACGAGGCCATTCGGCTTTACGCGGTCGAGGTTTTAGCCCGGGCCCAAAATGACATGGCTAGTAACTTGGAGTATTTTTATCAAAAACGGAATAATTTAAGCTTATATCAGCTTTTATCCTTAACTCGGGGACTGGCCGCCAGTAGCGGTTCCTTACAGTCCCAAGATCAGATTAAAGAGTTATTAAGCTTAGTGACCAATAACGTCCATATTAGCCCCATGACGGTTAGCTTCCCGGGTTTGTGGCTGGACGCGGATCGGTTAAAGGCCTTAACTTTACTGACCCTAGCCGAAGTGGACCCGACCAACCAACTCTTACCCGGGCTGATCAAAGGGATCGCTGACCAAGGCTCGAAAAACGCCTATTACTCCACCCAAACTAGGGTTAACTTACTCTGGGGTTTAGCCACTTACATTAATAAAGCCGAAGCGGAAAAACCCAATCTCGCCATCCAAACTACGCTAGGGCCCAATAAGACGCCTAAAGTCACTTTTAAATCCTATCAGGATAAACCCGCGATCCAAAACTTCACCGTTAAAGACGCCCTGAACCAAGATAGTTTATCCTTAACCTCCGCTGGCCAAGGCCGCGCTTGGGCCAGCGTCCGTTTAACCAGCGCTCCCCTTAACCCCAGTTTGGACCCCATTATCGGTAACGGGCTCATGGTCACTCGCGATTACTCGGTGGTTAAACCCCAACCCCTAGCCCCAGGCCAAACGGAGTTTCAGCGAGGCCAGGTGGTTAAAGTGACCGTGACTTTTATGACCCCGATTCCCAGGTATAACGTGATGTTAGAGGATCGGATCCCCGCTGGGTTTGAGTCCATTAATTTTAGTTTAAAAGACGCGGATATGTCCCTCATCCCCTTAACCAAGAGCGACGATGACGGAACCAATGGCTATCTTTGGTATGAGCATGAGGAGTTCTGGCCCAACCGGGTTTTGGTCTCGGCCTCGTTTATCCCGGCTGGGGCTTACACTTACACGTATTTAGTTAGACCGGCCACCATTGGCCAATACCTGGTCCCTGGGCCTAAAGTGGAGGAAATGTACTCCCCGGAAAACTTTGGTTTGGGCGCTGGCCATAAAGTGGTTATTAAAGAGTAAAAACTATTTCCCCCCCCCCAAGGCCAAAGTCTTGGGGGGGGATTAGCTTAGCCGTTTTTTAGGTCTGACCGTTGGAGCGGAGGATCCTTTAGAAGCAAAGGCTTTTTGTGACTGATCTTTTCTCCTCCAAGATGAAGTTAGGAATCTTCCTAGTTCTCCTGGCCACCACTGGGTTCGCGGGCAAGACCATTTTAACTAAGCTGGCCTACCGGGAAGGCTTAGACCCCCTAACCCTTCTGACCTTAAGAATGATCATGGCCGGGTTCTTTTTCCTGGCCACCTTAACCTTTAACCTAGCCCGGGGCCACTGGGTCTTTAAACTAACCCTTAAGCAAATGGCTTTAATCGTTATTTTAGGGATCGGGGGCTATTATATTTCCTCTTATTTGGACTTTTTAGGCCTATATTACATTGACGCCAACCTCGGTCGGATGATCCTCTTTCTTTACCCGACCATGGTGGTGGCCATTAACGCCATTATCACCAAAACCAAGATCCATAACGCCACTAAAATATCCCTTATCGTTTGTTATTTAGGGTTATTTTTAATGATGATCCCTAACCTTGGTAGCCCGCAGAAAAATTTTTTTATTGGCTTTGTGTATATATTTTTGTCCGCCTTAACTTACGCCTTTTATCTGGTGGGAGTGGATCGCTACTTTCGGGATCACGCCATTAATTTTTTTGTCTCATTAATTTTCGGGGCCGCGAGTTTAGCCATATTCACTCACTTCTTTTTGACCCGGCCCTTAGTCACCTTGTTTCAGCCCTTTAATGTTTACGTCTTAATTTTTGTCATGGCCTCAGTGTCCACGGTCATTCCCATCTACGCCTTATCTTACGGGCTGGCTTTAATCGGGGCTTCCAGAGCCGCCACCTTAAGCATGGTCGGCCCAGCTTTCACCTTGTTTATGGGCTTTTATATCCTGGATGAAAAGATCGTCCCTATTCAAATCCTGGGGGCCGTTTTAATGATCTTCGGGGTGTCGCGCATTAAGTGAGAGGCGAAGTTAAATCGTTCCGGGGTCCAGAAAAGATAGGTTGATTGGCCCTCTGGTGGACCATTTTTGTCAACCAGAAGTTGAATAATTTAGGTTTTTTACTGAATACAGATAGAGTGGAGGTTTCGCCATGCCCCGGTCAAGATCGACCCCAGTCATTTTGGACAGCGACCAGACCGCGCGGCTGACGCGGATCAGTTACGCCAAGTCAGAGGAGCTTAAACGCGTCCAAAGAGCGAAAATACTTTTGATGGCCGCCAACGGGGCAAGCGATGACCTAATCGCCAGAGCGGTGGATTTAAACAAAAACTCAGTTAGAAACACCATCGCGAAGTTCACTTCAATGGGCTTAGAAGGGGCCCTAGCGGATCTCCCGAGATCCGGTAAGCCCGCGACAATTGACGATGAGGCCAAGACCTGGTTGAAAAGCCAAGCGCGCGCGAAACCTAAGGATCTTGGTTACGAGCGGGAGTTGTGGACAATCAAGACGCTCACCAGTCACGTTCATGGCGCCTCTTCGAAAGCTGGCCATAAGGTCTTAACCAACATATCGCCTTCCAAAGTTTGGCTGATACTTGAAGAGGATGAGCCAAATCCCCAGCGAATCCCGTTTTGCCTTAAGCGGCGGAAGCCCGGTTTTGAGAGGAAGATAGACGAGGCGTAAATTAGCTGAACCTAATAGGGATGTTTGCCCCTAAAGTTCTTGAGCTAAAGCCATAATCTCCGGCCAAGCCATAACTAAAGCCTTATAAGCGAAGGCTTCGCGGACCATATTTTCGCTTAAGCTTAACCGATAGAGATGGTAAATCAAAGCCACCGCGTATTTAGCCCGGTTGGGGTCAATCTTTTTGACTATTTCCGCGCACTGGTTGAGCCCCCCGGTCATAAACTCGAAGGTCAGCTGGTGAGCTAGTAACCAGATGAGATTTTCCTCCGGGTTAATCGTGGTTGGTAGCTCATAAAGACCTAAAAGCCGCACGCCGCCCTTAAAGGTCTCAACCACGTTCCGGGCCACTAGCCGATCAACCGAGCTATTTTTTATCCAAGCCTCGGTGTCCGCCAACCCAACGCCTATTTCCTTCAGCTTATATTGCTCAAATAACGATAAACAAAGAGCGCTTTCGCTATCCAGCCCGCTTTCGTGGTCAGTTAGGTAATTATTGACCACCTCATTAATGATGGCCAAAGCCCGCCTAACTGACAAGGATGATCCATCAGGCTCCAATATCTTGGAATACCGGGAATATACGCTCATCCCCAGGCCAATGGCCACTTGATTCAGATCAATCAATGAGACCATGGTGGAGCGTAAATCCAATAACGGCGGCAACTCCTCTTTTAAGGCCTTCTGAAAATCACGCAAAGCCGCGGGCGCTCGCTCATTATCTTTTTTACGCAAAACAAAAACAATGGAGCCTAAAAAGGAATTAGTCTCAAAGGCCCCTAACCGACTTTCCATCTCCGTTTTAAATGGCCAGCTAGCGGTGACGGTGAAACCGCTCTCCACTATGAGCATGAGCATAGTTTCCCAGCCAGTGCGGGGCATAATTTTGCCCTCCGCGTCTAGGCCGATGTCGTTTTGTTTAAAGGGGCAATAGATGGTGACTGGATAGTCCGCGTGGGCGTTTTGGTAGATATTGGCGAAGGCTTTTTTTAAACCAGTCTCATAAAAAATCCGGGCCTTCCGGCTATCGCCCTCAAACCGGTAAGGGGCCACCACTAGCTCATCGCTTTTGGGCGCCAAGATGGTGCTAAAAACCGATTTATAGACGCTCTTTAGCGAAGACCTTAGCCAGATGTAATAATAATCAGAAATATTAGAATAGATAATATTGTCGTAATAAGGCGGGTCAGTTGATATCAGAGCGTTTTTCACCGAGCCATCGGTCATGGCGTCGGCCACTTCCGCTTTGGCCTCGCCTTTAGCTGGCAAAGCCCTGACGCTTTTAACTATCCACTCCACCATGTTTTTGAAACTGCCCGCGGCCTCAGAAAATGGGTTGCATTCAGCGTAATCCCAGACCATGGGCAAACTCTGCCTAAAGAAGGTGTTTCTTATTTTTTCCCCACTACTATTCCAAGCGCAAAGACTGGAATGGTAGTCAGCCATTTTGTCCAATAAAAAGCTTAGATAAACCAGAACCGCCTCGCTATAAGCTTTAGCTCCGGTCCCGCCATCCTCTAGACCTAAGCCGTCCTCGGCTAGTCCCGCGTTTTTCGCGTCCTTTTCTATCTCCGGTCTTAGGGCGATGATCTTTTCCCTGGCCACGGTTAAAAAAGTCAATTGCCGAGGGGTGAAAATATCCGAGTACCGCGTTATGCCGTACTTGGAGGTTAAAACGGTTCTAGGGTCATAGGGCAAAGGCTCATCGGAGGCGAAAGGCGGCTTATGGGTATCGGCCACGCGGGAGTGCAAATCATTAGGGGGTAAGTACACTTTGCCATTGTGGTCTTTAGTCACTATAGCCATTAAAGAGTTTTTTATTCGCCCGTTTTGGCCTTCTTCCATAATGTAAGACTTGCTTATCTGGCTATGGCAAACGCAACACTGGGCGCCCTTAAAGGTGATGGTTCCCGGGTTTTTGGGCGGGCCATTTTTAATCTCGTAGGAAATTTGGCCGTTTTTAACCAAAGGCTCGATGGACACTTCCTTTTTCCCCTTAACCAACTCAAAGGAGTGGGTTAAAGGCGTTATAAGGCCACAAGCCGGATTGGGGCACTTAACTGTCCGAGCCCAGATCCAAGCGATAACCGGCGTTTCCTCGCCCACTGGACCAGGGAGGATAGCCTCGGGATAAAGGTTTCCGACCTCAGTTATGACTCGATTGGCGATAACTTGGGCGTAATAGCCAATATCTTCGGCTAGACCCGCGGCTCTCTCCCATTTAGCCTGGGTATCGCTCTCATGATCGCTTAGCGGCCTTACCGGCTTTAACCCGGAAAATCTCACCGGGATCTCAATCATGGCCTTATTGATCATTACCGCCACAGGGTTAAGATCCCCCGCGAAAACCTTAAGGCCTAGCCTTTGGCCTTCCAAAGGGATGGTCCCGCCGCCAGCGAAAGGATCCAATAACTCCAAAGGCGCGCCCTCGGTGGCCTTACTGATCTCGGCTTTTACCTCAGCCAGTAATCGCTGATCATTGGAGTTTTCCCAGACCACCAGCTTTTTAATGATCTCAAATAAACGCTGTCTTTCGGCTTCTTGAGCCTCTAGCGTGGGGAACCGCTCGGGCCTTGAGGAGGGATCGTTGATTATGGAGGCGAAGAGGATGGCCCGAGCCACGGCTAAAGGTCTTCGGGCCCACCAAATGTGGAGAGTCGCGGGGTGGCCATGACGGATGGACTTTTCCCGTGAAGAGGCTTTGTTGATAGCTTCTAATGGCATAGCGATTTCTATCAATTTTTTCTTCACGATATGTCCTTTCCTTTAGTTTAATGGTTTTAGCTCTGATTCTAGTTGATTTAGATATTAGATGGGGGTTATGGCGATTTTCGGGTCACGAGGTTATCTTACTAAAACTTGACAAAATATTCCAGCATTCTAAAGGAATGGGCTTAACTTACCCTTGTTATTAAAAGAGATTAGCTAAGCCCATTAATATTGATCTAAATAGACAGGACCGCCCCAGTGTTGGCCGAGGTCACCAACTGGCGATACCGGCTAAGGCAACCCCGGGGCACCGGTTTTTCCAAAGGTCGCCATTTAGCCCGCCGGGCCTCTAAAACCTTTTGGTCAACCTTTAGCTCTAACTTATTAGCCGGAATGTCAATGGAGATAAGGTCGTTCTCCTCCACCAGGCCGATTAACCCGCCAGCGGCGGCTTCCGGGGAAATATGGCCGATGGAAGCCCCCCTTGAGGCCCCGGAGAACCGGCCATCCGTGATTAAGGCCACGGTGTTGTCTAAGCCTAAACCAGCTAAGGTGGCGGTGGGGGTCAGCATTTCCTTCATGCCCGGGCCGCCTTTGGGGCCCTCGTAGCGGATAACGATGACGTCCCCGGGTTTGATGCCGCCTTTAAGAAGGCATTCCGTGCAGTCTTCCTCCCGGTCAAAGACCCGAGCCGGACCCTCATGGACCATCATTTCCGGTAAGACCGCGCCCTTTTTGACCACCGCGCCATCCGGGGCGATGTTCCCCCAAAGAATAGCCAACCCGCCATCCGGCGAATAGGGTTTATCAATGGATCTAATGATGGCTGGATCCCGGTTAACCGCCTTTTCCAGGTTTTCGGCCACTGTCTTACCGGTCGCGGTCAGACAGTTAGTCTTAAGAAGGTTGGCTTTTTCCAGCTCTTTTAGAACCGCCGCGACCCCGCCGGCCTGGTCTAAGTCGGCTAAAGTGTCTGGACCGGCTGGGCTCAGTTTGACCAAGTGCGGCGTGGCCTTACTAATGGAATTGATGGTGGCCAGATCTAAACTTAAGCCAGCCTCGTTAGCGATGGCCAAAAGGTGAAGAACAGTGTTGGAGGAGCAACCCAAGGCCATGTCAGCGGTTAAAGCGTTGTGAAGGGAGTCTGGCGTAACTATTTGTCTGGGCCTAATGTCCGCCCGATAAAGGTCCATGACCTTAGACCCGGCCAATTTAGCCAAGCGGATCCTGGCGGCGTGGACCGCTGGGATGGTTCCATTGCCCGGTAACCCTAAGCCCACCACCTCGGTCATACAGTTCATGGAGTTAGCCGTGAACATGCCCGCGCAGGAACCGCAGCCCGGACAGGAGTGGTCCTCAATGTCTTGGATAACGTCTGGGGTGATCTTACCAGCCAAGCCCACCGCCTCGAAGGCGTTGGACACGGTCATTTTCTGGCCCCGCACCAGGTTGGGGAGCATGGGCCCACCGCTGACAAAAATAGACGGGATGTTGAGCCTTAAAGCCGCCATGATCATCCCAGGGACTATCTTATCGCAATTGGGAATGAAGATAAGAGCGTCAAAGGGATGGGCCATGGCCATTATTTCCACGGAGTCCGCGATATGCTCCCGACTGACCAAGGAGTAGCGCATGCCGTCATGACCCATGGCTAATCCATCGCAAACCCCAATCGCGGGAAACGAGAAAGGAGTCCCCCCAGCCGCTAAAACGCCATCCCGGGCCGCGTTGGCGATGGTGTCTAGATGGATATGCCCAGGGATAATTTCGTTCTCTGAGTTAACAATACCCACTAAGGGCCGAGCTATCTCCGCGTCCGTTAAACCTAAAGCCTTTAATAAGCTCCGATGGGGAATCCGAGTTTGACCAGCCTTCATGCTGTCACTACGCATAATCACTCCTTAAGGTTTGCGCTAAACGCTCTTGGCTTTAGCGAAAGCCTTGGCGAAACCAGGAATAGAGGCTTTAATCATGGCCTCGTTTAGGCACAGGCTTAGACGGAAATAGCCAGACCGGCCAAACCCAGTTCCAGGAACAGCTAGAATCAATTGTTCCCTTAAAATATCAATAAAAGCCAAGTCATCTTCAATCGGGCTCTTTGGAAACAAATAAAAGGTTCCCTCAGGTTTGACCAATTCATAACCTAAGCGAGCTAACTCCGTCACCAGAATATCTTGCCGTCGGCGGTAGATGTCCAGATCGACTGATTCCTCTAACAACTCCACCGCGACCTTTTGCATTAAAGAAGGGGCGTTAACAAAACCCAAAATACGGTTGGCCAGAACCATGGCCCCAATTAAGGCGCCCGCGTCCGGCATGTCGGGATTAACCGCGGCGTAGCCTATTCTCTCCCCAGCTAAAGACAGATCCTTAGAAAACGAGTTGACCACCACTGAGTAAGGATAAGCCTTAAAAACCGAAGGGACCGCGCCCCCATGGAAAGCGAGTTTCCGGTAAGGCTCATCGGATATCAATAGAATAGGATGGCCAATCTTCTTGGAGTTCTCGGTTAGAGCCGCGCCAATAGCCGCCAATTCTTCTGGAGTGTAAATCACCCCGGTGGGGTTGTTAGGGGAGTTAATAATAACAGCCGCGGTCGTGGAATTTATCTTCTCCACTAAACTCCCAATATCCGGACGGAAGGCACTGTCCGTTTGAGCCGCCACCACCTGGCCCCCATGGTTACTAACATAATAGTTGTACTCCATAAAATAGGGGGCTAAGGCGATTACCGTGGAGTCTGGGTCCAAAATCGCCTTTAAGACCGTGTTCATGGCCCCGGCGGCCCCCACGGTCATGATGACGTTATCCGGGCCGATGGGTTTAGCCAAACCCTGGCCAATGGTCTTATTTAAGTAAGCGGCCATTTTTTCCCGGACGTCAGCCCAACCAGCGTTGTTCATATAGCCGTGGATACGAGTCGTCTCGTCCCTAAGTATGGTCTTAACAACCTCGTTAAAACGAGCCGGGGGCGCCAAGTCAGGGTTACCCAGAGAAAAGTCAAAGACATTTTCTTGGCCATGGGCTGTTTTTAGTCTGACCCCTTCCTCAAACATCCGGCGAACCATTGAACCGCCCAAAACGGCCTGGGTCATTCTTTGACTTATCCGCATAGTTACCCTCTGCAAAGAAACGTAATTCTTATTATTATACCCTTTTCTGGGGTGTAATGAAAAACCTGTCCCATCACGGCTTTTCCACTACAACACATAACCACACTAAATCTTGAATGACTTAACTTATCTCATATATTTTTTCTGTTGATATCAGAAGCTCTAGCCGATTCACTAACGCGATCAGATAATCTTAATCCAGCTAGCTTTTCCAAACCCTGAATACAAAATCCTTTATTCAAATTAAACATTCCCTATGGTTTCGAATCATTCTCAAAACGGCTTGGTTCCTGTTTAAGTGTTAAAAACTACTGATATCACCATTTATAAGATATAATTTAGTGGTTATATAGCGTCTCAGGAAAATGGAATTTTAAAACTACTGGGTTTTTCTTAGCTCCACCTTAAATAACCCTAAATTAAATTGTTCCACGTGGAACAACCTCTTCTTCGAAGCGCTATAAGGCGCGTCATCGAGAGGGTAATTATGATGGTTAAGTTAAGGTTGATGATTTAAAGAATTAGTCAATCCGAGAACCACTAATTTAGCTGTTCCATGTGGAACAAACAAATATCGGAGGTTTTTAACGCTGTTCCACGTGGAACAGTCTTAGCTCCAATAAATAGTAACTACTGTTTCTGGAAAGCTGACAGTCATCGAGGTATCAAAGCCGATATTATCAGGAATCAGTCAAGCCAATCATCAAAAATTAAATTGTTCCACGTGGAACACTCAAAAAAGAATTTTTAAGTCAATGTTCGGAGTAAAAAACAGATACATCCAAAATCCTTATGAATTATTCTACGCTACACATGAAGGTCTCGCTTGTTAAGATAGTGGTTTTCAGGAAAAGAGTCAACCCATATTATTATGTGACTGATTTCTCGTTTAAAATCCTCGACCTAAACAATTGTTTAAATCTAAAATGTATGGCGTATTGAAATTCGTCTTTCTACAAGTTAAGAAAATGTTGGAAAAGGATTTACAAATTTCAGTCATCGCTCTAAACAAATTATTTGTTTCACGTTGAACAATCGAGTTAAGGTCATCATCTAGGATCTTTACCAGTAAAAAATCGAATTTAGCTCTCAGCTACTTGTTTCACGTGGAACAGACGTGATTCAAAAGTTTATTCTTTGTTTCACGTGAAACTTCAAACCTCATGGTCTTACCCTTGACCTTTAAACAATAATGAAGCATAGGGTTATCTTACCTTTTAAACGTCCTAAGTCCAAAATCCTATCTCCAACGATTATTGTATGTAGAACAGAGCAAAATCGAAATTTAACCACTTGTTTCACGTGAAAAAAAATTAATTCATCTATGAATCCGGCCTCTACATTAAATATAATGAACATCTAAGAAGACATCCTGTTTCACGTGAAACACCTCAGGAACAGTTACTTGGAAATTGTTTCACGTGAAACATCCAAGGATTAATCATCGAATACCTGTTTCACGTGAAACATCCAAGGATTAATCATCAAATACCTGTTTCACGTGAAACATCCAAGGATTAATCATCGAATACCTGTTTCACGTGAAACATCCAAGGATTAATCATCGAATACCTGTTTCACGTGAAACATCCAAGGATTAATCATCGAATACCTGTTTCACGTGAAACATCC
>JAISRZ010000052.1 GCA_031273455.1 Deltaproteobacteria bacterium
TAAAATATTCTTCATAATTCTTATAATATTTCTTATCGACAGTTAAATAACCTGTCTGAAATAAAAAAGGCACCGCTTTAACCTGGCCTGGGATTAACTTAGCTAGTAGGTCATCTAAGGGGACACCTTCCAACTTGTCAAAGGTTAATTCAAAAGAGGAATTTTCGAAGACATTCATTAATAAATTTTCCGACGCGCCGGTTAATTTCCAAAATCTTTTAAAAGTATGGGTATCCAAAAAATTAATGATAGAAATCGGATTTAAGACTTTAGTCAGACCATCCCAAGAATAGCCATCATACCAGTTTAGAATTTCCTTTTTGAGGGCGGCCGTTGTGGACAATACCTGCATCCCAGACTTCGTTGTCGCCAAATAGTTATCCTTACTTAAGGTTTGGAGAATGGCGGGATAACGTTCGCTAAAATAATGATCCATTTCTTCAGGGGTGAATCCGCAGATAGCGGCGTACTTATCATCAAAAGAAAGGTCGTAAAGGTGGTTCAGACCAGACGATATCCCAGTCATCTCGTAACAAGTGGCTCCGGTCACTAACGCGCAACGCAGAAGAGAGCTTACGCTCTTGAGACCAGCGTAGAAATTAGCCATAACTTTGGTATTTTTCTTGGCTAAGATCTTATCAGGCAGCGCTGAGCTAACCGGATCATCATAGTCGTCAATTAAAACCACAACGTCTTTTTGGTATTTATCGCGCGCTAGCTCAATCAATTCTCTAAGAGCGCTTCCAGGGAACGGGGAATCCAAAATCAGATTTTCTTTCCCCGCCAAACTGTTTAGCGTTTCAAGGAGTTCCATCTGAAGTTTTTCTGGGCTGGAACCGCTGAGACGAGCCATATCCAATCTTAGGACAGGATGTTTAGGGAAATCATACCCTAATTTTTGAATTTGTAACCCTTCAAAAAGACTCGCGTCTCCACTAAAAATTTCCGCTAAGGTATCCAATACCAAAGATTTGCCAAAACCTCTGGGACGAGTAAGGAACATATTTATATGTGGACCCAAGATGAGTTCGCGCAATAAACCGGTCTTATCCACATAGACATAGTCACCTTCGATCAGCTTTCTAAAAGAAGTTAAACTGGTCGTGAGTTTTTTGAAGCTGGTATTCAAAGGGAACCTCTAGCGATAACGCGTCCACCAAAATACGTGGCTGTTTGATTCTATCCCCCAAAGCTTAGGCCGACCCAGGGACGCGTCAATAATTGGCCTATCTTTAAGCGCCCAAAGACTTTTAGATATAGGTGAACGACCAAAAAGAGCCCAAAGGGCGAATAATATATTTATTAGATCATAACCCCATTCGTTTAGAAAAACAACTGAAAAATTGACTATAAACCGCAAGCTGGCTGGTACGGCTGGTGGGAGAACAACCACGACTGAACAAGGAGAGTCCAATAGGTAAGAAACCTAAAGGAAAAAAGTTACAACCAAAAATACCTAAGGCCAAAAGTATTTAAGCGACCATATTGGTTATGGCTCAAATCTAGCTTCCTAGCCCAAAAAGTTAAGCGAAAAACAATTTATTAGGATAATGGCGAAAAGTTCCCATTGCCCCTAAAGGCGGCTTACTAATCATCGCCAAAAATAACCTTGACCTCGCCTCGACCAAAAACGCCCACGCCCACCGTCAGGGCCTTCTGGCCTTTAAGGTGGTAATGTTGGCCATACTTTTTATCCTTGATGGCCTTCAAGGCCTCTTTGGCTCTTGTGTTTAAGACAGCCTCGACATTATCTTGGCCAACGTCTTTGGCGTACTTCAGCTCTACAATCACATAGGTCTGGTCATTCAGGGTCAGAGTCAAATCAGGCGTCCCTTTGGAACCAGGTTCTTCGGCCCTAGCGTCTTCTAGCGAAACTTTGCAGTATACCCAAAGAAGGGAATGGTAGAAAGATTCCCTTGGAGCGCGCCCATGTTCGTCAGCCGAATCTTGATAGGCGCGCGGCGGTTGGAGAACATCCGGGAGTTCGGCGTAAAGGGCCGCGATGATTTTAGATAAGGCCTCCGCATCGCGTTTCAGGAAGGCGGTTTCCAATTTTATAGCTTCCTGGATTTTTTCAGTGTCTTTCACTAATATCTTGAATAAATTCTTTGAAAAATTAGTGTAAAATTCATTTTTTAATTCAAAATTAGGAACTTTCAGTGAAAAACATTCTACACTATTCTTATAGTATCGCTTATCGATCGTTAAATAACCTGTCTGAAATAAAAAAGGCACTGCCTTAACATCGCCTGGGTTTAACTTAGCTAGGCCTTCTAAGGGGACATCTTCCAACTTGTCAAAGGTTAATTCAAAAGATAAATTTTCGAAGATATTCATTAACAAATTTTCCGATGCGCCGGTTAATTTCCAAAATCTTCCAAAAGTATGGATATCCAAAAAATTAATGATAGAAATAGGATTTAGGACTTTGGTCAGACCATCCCAAGAATAGCCATCATACCATTTTAGCATTTCTTTTTTAAGGTCAGCCGCCGTGGACAATACCTGGCTCCCCGACTTCGTTGTCGCCAAATAGTTATCCTTACTTAAGGTTTGGAGAATGGCGGGATAACAATCGCCAAAATAATGATCCATCTCTTCAGGGGTGAATCCGCAGATAGCGGCGTACTTCTTATCAAAAGAAATGTCGTAAAGGTTGTTCAGCCCAGACGATATTCCCGTCATCTCGTAACAAGTGGCTCCGGTCACTAACGCGCAACGCAGAAGAGAACTTACGCTCTTGAGACCAACGTAGAAATTAGCCAGAACTTTGGTATTTTTCTCGGCTAAGACCTTATCAGGTAGCGCTGAGCTAACCGGATAATCATATTCGTCAATTAAAATCACAACGTCTTTTTGGTGTTTTTTGCGCGTTTTATTAATCAATTCTTTAAGAGCGTTGTTATGGTCTTTGGACTTCAAAGTTAGATTGTTTTCGTCCGCCAATAGGTTTAGGCTACCCATGAGGGCTCGCTTCAGTTCTTCCGGGCTGGAACTGGCAAGAGACATATCGAATCTTAAGACAGGATATTGTGGGAAATCATACCCTAATTTTTGAATTTGTAACCCTTCAAAAAGACTCGCGTTACCACTAAAAATTTCAGCTACGGTATCCAATACCAAAGATTTGCCAAAGCCCCTGGGACGAGAAAGGAACATATTTTTATGTGAACCCAAGATGAGTTCGCGTAATAAACCGGTCTTATCCACATAGACATAGTCTTCTTCGATCAGCGTTCGAAAAGGAGTGAAATCGGTCGTGAGTTTTTTGAAGTTGGTATTCAAAGGGAACCTCTAGTAAAAACGTGTCCACCAAAATACGTGGCTGTTTGATTCTAGCCCCCAAAGGTTTAGGCCGACCCATGGACGCGTCAATAATTGGCCTATCGTTATGCGCCCCAAGACTTTTAGATATAGGTGAGCGACCAAAAAGCGCCCCAGGGCGAAATAATATATTTATTAGATCATAACCCCATTCGTTTAGAAAAACAACTGAAAAATTGACTATAAACCGCTGAGACTCCAAAATACTTTATTCAGTTTTTTTTTTGATAAAATAACAAAAACAAGACATTTATTATTATTATTATATACGTCTTCTAAACTAAGTTAAGCTATTTTTTTCCGTGGCCAAGCCCTTTTGGCAGCGTCAAAAACTTTCCTTTCGCGATAATATAGGGAACGTATTCGGGTTCCACGCCATTTGAGCCCACGAAGTGGGCTATGGCCTTCCTAAAAATTATTATCAAAAAATAGGGGAATATATATAGAACTGGCCCAGGTAGGATTCCGCTTAAAGTAACCAGGTAACTAAGCCGGAGCCTTGGGTGGTCCTTAAGCTGGCTAGTAAGGCAGGTGGGAGAACAACCGTGACTGAACCAGGTGAGTCCAATAAGGCCGGTTCCGGCCAAGGGGCGGAGAAGCGCGCTAAGCCACTCCCGCCACCTCCTCAGCGGACCCACATCCTCTTTCTTACCGGTCAGGAGCCGCTCCATGTAAACCACTGAAATTGATAAAATTATTTTGAGTCGTCCCGAAAACGTGACATGGTTTTGGTACATCAAACTATCAATAGTTATAAATTCATATCACAAGCGCTTATATTATCAAGCTATTTTTCAACCCTTTCTTCGAAACTGACGGCGGATCATCCCCCGTAAGCGGGCTTTAAAGTCCAGTTCTAGCGTTTCACCATAAAAATCCCGAGAATAATCAAAAATAAAGGTCTCTACCACCGTTAAGTACTGGGAAACGAAGATGTGGTTATGGCCAACGCTCGTCAGGCAGTAAAGACGCTCTAGGCCTAAGATAACTTCCACGGCGTAAACCCCTGTGGCCCAGGAATGAGCTGAGGGACCTCACCTAGGTTAGCGGTGGGGCAACCTAAACTTCGACCCCGAGCCTGACCAACCACCACCCCGGAAAAGGGTGTAGGCCCCTGCCTAAGAAACGGGCGGCCTCTTTAACTAACCCAAATTTAACGTGGATCATTATCACCGTTAAAAATTTGAGCTAATTCACCTCTTAATCTAGAAACAGTTCTTGGGCTAATACGCATAAAATTAGCGATCTCATTAGTAGTAAGACCTAAATCTGAACTTAGAACTACTGACAATGCTCTTTTATAGTTATCAAGACTCCTGGTGGTTGATATAATCTCATGAGCGTAGGATAATAAATCTTTGTCAACATTATACGGTTTCGCCATATGACTTTAATCCTGAAGTTATTTTTCATCGTTATATAGTTACGCAGAAAAATTAATCAATTGTTAGATAATAGAATGTTATTATTAATAATCAATTGTATCAAAATTTTTATCATGATTCAAGCCAATAATTTACGCCATCTTGAATTAGACTTAGAATTAAACGCGCCAGTCGCCGGCAACACGGCAAAACGTCCAAGTTTTGGCCGCGACCTTGTTCCAAGACACTCATAGGCCACCTAATGGACTTGGCCTAAAACCCCCTCTTCTTCTTTTAACCCCCCTTAAAACCTTATCTTGACTAGACTATCTAACCTAATCTGGGTCTAAAAACCCCCTAAGCCGACCGTCAAAACGACAAATTTTTCTTGACTTTTTCCTAAAAAAAAGATAAAATAACAGATAATATTATACACTACGTTCTAGCTACAGCAAGAACAGGGGCCAAGTTTCTATAGCTTAAGTCTAAACCGGGGGTTTAATGAACGCCGGAACAGTCCAGGGCTAATCCCTTATCTAGTTAGAAATATAAACTTCAAAGTAGGATTTTTTTCTTGGTTTGACGGCGGCGCTATCGCAGGCCAATCTGAAGCGATCTAGAAGACTAAGGTTAATTAAGAGATATTTAGGAGCTGACATATACAAAAAAAACAACAATAAAAACTTATTAAATACACTTATTACTTACTATTTAGATTATTTTATAACAAATTTTCAATTCTAAGACGGATCCGCCTTAGACGATGAGGCCAAACGCTATGAGAGTTATTCTGGGTATTTTTTGTCTTTTTATTATGGGTCTATTAACCGGCCAATCCGGTCTTCTCTTAGCCATATCTAGGGATGACGATGACTACGATCCCGAAAATGATCCCTATTTTGTGGATGGCTTTGCACAGGCCTTTAACACGGAAAAGAAGGGCTTCCGGGAGGATGGGCCAGGCAACCACATTGATCCGGCTCTATCAAAGGTCGTTATCCGTGAAATCAGCCGTACTGATAAATCAAGCTGCCCCGTGGTTAAGGCCGTCACCACCGTCTATTATCCGTCAGGCTTAAGTATAAAGCTCGACCGCTTATTGGCCGCTGAGGCCAAAAAACTATTAGATCAAACCAAAAGCATATTTGAGCCGGTCATAAATTCGGACGAGGACGAGGATCTAGGGCCGGATATGGAAATCTACTTAGAAGACTGCGAGGGCCAGATCAAAAGTGGGTCAGGTCGAGTCTTTCAAGCCCGGCGAACCTTTGATATCTACCAGCCGAAAAAAGGTATCGTCTCCCTCTTGTTCATCAACAATATCGACACAGGCGGCAACCATCCCTCCACATCCTGGGAAACGGCCACCTATGAAGTGGCCACGGCCAGACCTTTAGCCATTGTCGATCTTTTCCCCAAACCCAAGGAAAGCCTAAAGGAACTGTGGCCCATAACCATCCCCAAATGGTGCGATAAAGAATTGAATCATAATCAAACCTTCCCCTCCAGTTTCTATTCTGAAGATGTCCCTTGTAGCTATCCCGATCCCCCTTTACCGGAATCTTGGAACACGGTCAAGACCTTCCAAGAATGGGGTCCGGTGGTCCTCACCAAGGAAGGGCTCTTTTTCCACCTTGACCCTTACGCGAGTTGGGGTTACGCGGGCGGTCCCGCGTATATCAGCGTCAGTAAAGAAGATCTCTTAAAGATTGGGGCGGTTAACTTGTGGGACGAGACGAAAGACGCTCCTAAAGACGCGCCAAAAGGTAAGTAGTAACCGTTCACCCGAGCCAAAGGCCGGGCCTTTGGCCCGGTGTTGAGGCGCTCTTTTAGGGTGTTTCCGGGTTACCAGGATTTGGGCCAGGGGCGTCAGGTCCTCCTTTGAGCGTTAGGTTCACAGATCCTCGCTAAAAGTGGGCGCAGGAAAGTCAAATGAACTTTCTATAACGTTACGAACGCTAACTATGAACAACCGCGTCCGTAGTTTTAGGGACGCCATAATCAGCGGCGTTAAGGGCTTTAGCTTGAACCCGGTAGCCTACCTTTAAAATTCGTTAAGGATCATCTTAAGAACCGCGCCTTTGGCCTAACTCGTAAGGCCCTTAACGTTCTCCGCTAAGAAGAGCTTCGGTTGTTTGGCTCGGATAACCCTTATTAGCTCTTCGCGCAACCCATGGCGTTTAACGTTAACATCGCCCTTAGCGTTGGCCCCGGAAAAGACTTGACCAGGAAAACCGCCAATGACTTGATCGCCGTCCGGGATATCCTAAGCCCTAACAGTCAGAATGTCCTTCAAGATAACAATACGCTGACCTACATTGGCCCTATGCGTTTTAACCGCCTCCTCATATCGTTCGTTAGCCCCTATGAGGCTATGACCGGCCATTTTAAAACCAAGGCCCAAAAGCCGCTGACGCCACTAAAGAGCGATATCACTTTCCTAAGGCTTCCCGCTCTAACCGCCTAAGCTCTCGCCCCAAGAGTTCGGCGAAACTAACGGGCACAGCGTTACCAATCTGACGATAACAAGAGTTCATCCGACCTATAAACTCAAAATCTTCAGGAAAAGTTTGGATAGTCGCGCTTTCACGGATAGTTAACCGCCTTTGACCGTTATAATGAGGGATAGCGCAGACGCCACCCTGGCCGTTGCCGCGAGCGAGGATGGTTGGCGAGGGTTTATCGGGGTCGGTCGCTCTATGACCGGTGAAATCCCGATACGCCACCTTGTAGGCGGAATGGACGTGGTTTAGATAATCGTTAGGTTTACTGGGGTCAGGATAGTGGTCAATGGCGGCCTTGATAGAGACCCACTTTTGAGGCTGACCGTCCTTTCCGTGAGTCTTTTGGGGTAGGATAAAAAGCGTATCTTGGCCCAAGTCAGCCCTCTGACCTATTAGGAACACTCTTTGACGAGTTTGAGGAACCCCATAATCCGCGACATTGACCAACGAAACCGTCACCGCGTAGCCAGCGGCCTTAAAGTCCGCGACAATCCTTTTAATAACCTCGCCGCCGCCTAAGCTCAAAATACCTCGGACATTCTCCGCGATAAAGAACGGAGGCTGTTTTATCTTGACCGCCTGAAGGAAAAACTTGTAGAGCTGGTTGCGCTCATCGTCAACCGCTCGCGACATATTGGCTTGGGAGAAGCCTTGACAAGGGAAACCCCCGACTATGACCTCAGAACTTGGTATATCGTTTAGGTCAACGTCTTTAATGTCAGCGTGGGCGATATGGTGGCCAATGTTCTTCCGATAGGTGGCCACGGCGTCGCGGTCAAAGTCATTGGCCCAGACGATATCGTTTCCGGCTTTTTTTAGACCCAAGTCCAGGCCACCCGCGCCGCTAAATAGAGAGACCACGCGCACAGAAGAGATTCTCCTTTAGTTTCCTTTAGTCACTGAACCTTACCCCAACCAGCGGAAGCCAAATTGTAACCTCACGGTTATCGACCTGGCCAGAGTTAGGTAATACACCCCTCTTACGCTAACCCAGTGAGTTTACTAAGTTTTTTGGCTTTATCTAACTTAACCGCGAAACTCGGGCTAACTTAACTTACAAAAGGATCGTGACCAACCGCAGCGAGTAAAGGCTTAACGTTTATCGACCTGGACCGAGTTGGGTAATACACTCCCCTTACGCTAACCCAGTGAATTTACTAAGTTTTTTGGATTTATCTAACTTAACTGCGAAACTCGGGCTAACTTAACTTAACAAATGGAACGTGACCCACCGCGGCGAGTAAGGACCCAAGAGGCAATCGACCATAACCCAACCAACAGAACCCAGATTCTTACCTAACGGTCATCGACCTGGACCGAGTTGGGTAATACACTCCCCTTACGCTAACCCATTGAATTCACTAAGTTTTTTGGCTTTACCTAACTTAACTGCGAAACTCGGGCTAACTTATCTTAACAAATGGAACGTGACCCAACCGAGGCGAGTAAAGGCCTAACGTTTATCGACCTGGCCTGAGTTGGGTAATACACTCCCCTTACGCTAACCCATTGAATTCACTAAGTTTTTTAGCTTTATCTAACTTAACCGCGAAACTCGGGCTAACTTATCTTAACTAATAGACCAGTCGCTTAACCATGTTGGCTCATGATTTCTTTTTGGGCTTTTTTGGTCAACGATGTGAAAATGAGCGCGTAGGACTGGTCAATCATTTCCTTAACGATCTTATCGGGAACCTGGCCATCTAGGTAGACGGAATTCCAATGGACCTTATTCATATAATAGCCAGGGATAACGTCTTTATATTTATTACGCAATAAATCGCCGTCCGCGGGGGCTAGCTTTAAAGTGACGATGGGTCGGCCTGTTTGGTAAGTTCCTTTCAAAACAAACATCTTACCGCCAACCATAAACCGAAAAGCCCCCCATTCCGCCTTCCATTCCTTAATCGCGCCGACCTTCGCCGTACAGTATTCGTCCAGCCATGGATAATTCATCGCGCCTCTCCTCGCGCCACTTAAGCCAGGTTAATATAAATCGCCAATATCATGAGATCGGCCATTATAGTGACTAAATGAGAACCATCTAGTCGTAAAATTCTGGTCTTTAGACGTGAACAAAACCGCCCACGCAGGTTAGGGGCCGTATTCAGGCAAACATACTCCCCGACCAACTTTCCCGCGCTCATTTCTAATTACCATCTATTATTATATCGAATTAATTTAAATTGGTCAATACTTTCGCGCCTAAATCCTTAAAGCCCCAACGCTATGACCGATTGTCGGCCAGCGCTTGTCCGGTTTTCGGCCAACTATAGTTGTCCGATTCTAGGTCAGCCTTGTCCGATTCTTGGCCAACCATTTCCGATTTTCGGCCAGCCTTGTCCGTTTTTCGGCTAACTATAGTTGTCCGATTCTGAGTGAGCCTTGTCCGATTCTTGGCCAACCATGTCCGATTTTCGGCCAACTATAGTTGTCCGATTCTAGGCCAGCCTTGTCCGATTCTGGGTCAGCCTTGTCCGTTTTTCGGCCAACTATAGTTGTCCGATTCTGGGCCAACCCTGTCCGACTTTCGGCCAACTATAGTTGTCAGATTCTGGCCAGCCCTGGTCCGATTCTTTAGGTCCGAACAACTCCCCAGCCCCCAAATAATCTTCCTTTAAGGCCCGATAAGCCCTTACCCGCCAAAGGCCCATAAGGGCTTACTCCCATAACTCCAGGGCCAGAGCTTGACCAAGTCTATGGGGAGTCTTACCTTTAACTAAGTCGCCCCAAGGGCCGCCAAGTTAAGTTTTTGGAATTTAACCAACTTCAAGGGCCTAGACTTTACTTAACCATTTTTGTTTATTTAGCTCTTGTTTAATTAATAAAATCTTACTTACATATTTTATCATCTAAAAACAACCCACTAATTCTATTCGCTTATCATAAAAACCTCTTCCCGGGGTCTTGAAAAAGTGGATTATAGTGTTTATAATTTAAAGATCGCCTTAATCCCCTAACCCTTTTCGGGCCATGAGGATGGATTATCCATATTGGGGATTTTCCCTAATAAATCCAGGCGTTTAATCCGCACGCCCGGTTCTTAAGGTCTATAGAGCTCCGGGCGGAGGTTCCAACCTTAAGGAGTTTTTATGTCTTTAGTTAGCATGAAACAGCTTCTGGAAGCTGGGGTCCACTTTGGGCACCAGACCAGGCGCTGGAACCCCAAGATGAAGCCCTACATCTTTGGGGCCCGCAACAACATCTACATCATCGACCTGCAGAAGACGGTCCAGCTCTTCAAGACCGCCTACCAGTTCGTGGTGGACACGGTCTCCCAAGGCCGGAGTCTTTTGTTCGTGGGCACCAAGAAGCAGGCTTCCGACGCCATTCAGGAAGAAGCCAACCGGGCGGGGATGTTCTACATCAATTCCCGTTGGTTAGGCGGCACCTTAACCAACTTCGTGACCATCAAGAAGAGCATTGAGCGCCTCAAAAAGCTGGAGCAGCTTAAAGAGAGCGGGAACATCAAGCTCTACTATAAAAAAGAGATCATCCAGTTGGAAAACCAGATGGTCAAGCTCCGGAAGAACCTCGGCGGCATTAAGGAAATGGACCGCCTTCCCGGGGCCATCTTCGTCATTGACCCCCGCCGGGAAAACATCGCCACCGCTGAGGCCAGGCGTTTAGGCATCCCGGTCGTGGCCGTGGTGGACACCAACTGCGATCCCGATGAGATCGATTACATCATCCCCGGCAATGACGACGCCATTCGAGCCATTAAGCTCATGGCCTCCAAAATGGCCGACGCTTGCCTGGAAGGCCGGGCTCGCTGGGAAGAGCAAGCTCGGGGCGGCGCTGGGGCCCTGGACAAGGACGAGATTGAGACGGTCCACTCGGAGAGTTTCGAGGCCCCCTCTTTCCCGGAAGTCCCCGTAAACCCCAATCCGGAAACCCCTGGCGAGGCTGTCTAGAGTTTACCCCCGCGCGTAGCGACCAGTTGTGGGCTTAAGGGGGTCAACCCTTAAGCCCTATGTTTTTTTGAATTTATCGCTCCAGGCCCTTTTAAGCCGCTAGGTCGTTGGCTAGCGAAAAAACCTTTCCGTTAAGTCTAATTACCTTAATATCTATTCCGGGGGCCTTTGGAGAGGAGTACTATATGGCGATCACTTCACAAATGGTTAAAGCCCTGCGCGACAAGACCAACGCGGGCATGATGGACTGTAAAAACGCTCTGACCGAGTGCGATGGGGATATTGAAAAGGCCGTAGACTGGCTGCGCCAGAAGGGTTTGGTCACGGCTCGGAAAAGGTCGGGTCGGGCCACTAAAGAGGGTTTGGTCCTCTCCGCCGAGACCCCGGACGGCCAAAAGGCCGCGTTGGTGGAACTGAACACCGAAACTGACTTCGTGGCTAAGATGGACTCGTTTAAAGACCTGACTTTAAACATCGCTAACTATCTGTTACAGGCGAAAGACGTTCCTACGGACGTTCCCACTCTTTTGTCTTGTACTTGCCCCAAGTGCGGCAAAGTCATTGGCGATGTCATTAACGAGGCCGTGGGGACCACCGGCGAGAACATGAAGCTAAGGCGGTTCGCCGTCTTCGCGGCTGAGGGCGGCTTAGTCCATTCCTATATCCACATGAATGGCCGCTTAGGCGTTTTGGTTAACCTTAAGGTTGAGAAAAACGGGCCTCAGGCGGTTGAGCTGGCTCATAACCTGGCCATGCAGATCGCCGCCACCAACCCCTTGGCCGTGAACGCCAGCGATGTGCCCCAGGCGGTCATTGAGCGGGAAAAAGCCGTCTACGCGGTTAAAGCCGCCGAGGAAGTTGATCAGAAGATCGAGAACCAGAAAAAGCAAGAGCAGTCTGGGAAAAAGGGCAAACCCTTGGACAAAGACCAGATGGTCCAACGGATCGTCGAGGGGCAGCTGAAAAAGTTTTTCGCCGAGGCGACTCTACTAGAGCAGCCTTACGTTAAAGACCCCGCGAAAAACGTCTCCAAGCTCATCCAAGAGGCCGCGAAAGACTTAGGGGCGATCACGGTCACTCAGTTCGCGCGATTCCAGCTGGGTGAGGAGATCGAGGGCGAAAGCTCCCCAGAATAGTAACCCATGAGGATTTAATACCGGGGGGCCAGTCTAGCCCCCCTATTTTTTAGCCGGACAGGGTTAACAATGGAATACCGCTACAAAACCGCGCTTTTAAAAATATCCGGGGAAGCTCTACAGGGACCTTTGGGGTTTGGGTTGGACCCCGACACCGTGGACAACGTGGCCGCGCAAATCGCTGAGGTCTCCAGGGCTGGGGTGAGGCTAGGGTTAGTCATTGGCGGCGGCAACATCTTTCGGGGCCAAGCCTTAGCCGAGCGCGGGCTGAACCGAGTCACTGGCGACCACATGGGGATGCTGGCCACGGTCATTAACGCTTTAGCCATGCAGGACGCCTTGGAGCGCCAGGGTTTAGCCACGCGGGTCCAAAGCTCCATCACCATGGTGGAGTTTTGCGAGCTTTATATCCGCCGCCGGGCTATTCGTCACTTGGAAAAGGGGCGCGTGGTCATCTTCGCGGCGGGCACGGGCAATCCCTATCTGACCACGGACACGGCCGCGGTTTTACGGGCCAATGAGATAGGGGCGGACATCATCCTCAAGGCCACCAGGGTGGATGGGGTCTACGACCGCGATCCGCGGCTAGACCCTTCGGCCAAGCGCTTTGAGGAGATTACCTATTTGGAGGTCATTAATCGGCGGCTTAAGGTTATGGACACCACCGCCATGTCTTTAGCCATGGAAAATGGTTTAGAGACCATTGTTTTTGACCTCCAAAAAGAGGGTAATATCAAAAAAACCATCATGGGGGAGCCGGTGGGGACCCTGGTTAAAATCGGCGACTAGAGGAGCGGAACTCATGCTAGAGGACATATACGCGGACCTTAAAAGCCGCATGGAAAAAACCCTAAACGCCCTGGCTCGGGACTACCAAAAAATCCGCACGGGCCGGGCCACCCCGGCCCTATTGGATGGGCTTACGGCTAACTACTATGGAACCCCAACCCCTTTAAGCCAGATGGCCTCCGTCACCGTGCCCGAGCCCCGTTTATTGCTGATCCAGCCCTGGGACGCCTCGATTATCTCGGAGATCGAAAAGGTCATCTTAAAGTCGGAACTGGGTTTAACCCCGCAAAACGACGGTAAGGTCATCCGGGTCAACATCCCGCCCTTAAGCCAAGAGCGCCGGAAGGATCTGTCCAAGCTGGTCAAAAAAGAGGCCGAGGAGGCCAAGGTGGCCTTGCGGTCCATCCGTAGGGAAGCCAACGAGCTGGTTAAAGAGCTAAAAAAGTCCAAGGACATTAGCGAAGACCAGCAAGCCAAGGCCGAGACCCAGATCCAAAAGATCACCGATGAGTTTGTGGTCAAAACCGACCAAGCGGCGGCGGCTAAGGATAAAGAGATTTTAGAGTTCTAATTTAGCCCCTTTTCACTTCTTTTAACGACCCTTAGCCTAACCGTTGGGGGTCGTTTTTTTTAGCCCTCCCCCCAGCTAAGACTGTTAAGGCCAATAACCGCTTTTTAGGGCCATTTTGGGGCCAGGGCCAGAACGCCCCCGCTTGGCTTATGTTAACTAGCGTTCGGTCATATTAACCAATTTCCATTGACTTTTAGACCGCAATTTCAGTATAGTAAAATCAGAAAAGGGGCTTTCCCCAAGCCCTAAGACGAAAAAAAACTTTCCCTAGCTAGGGTCTTTCATCTAAGGATCCTTTGACCGCCAAAAGCCTTCCTTTAACTTGGGGGCGGAAAATTAAGCCCCTAAAAGCCGCCAAAAACTTAGACTTGGCCCCAGTGGTTAACTTAGTTTTATAACTAACTAATGGTAGTCAAAGAAGCCCGGCGGGGACCGGTTTCCCCGCCCCCGTTAAATGACCCATAACCCTTGGCTTAATCTCACCACCGCCCTTTTTTTCCCAAAAATATCACTAGAGGAGTTTTTATGACCCCTCGCCCGGCTACTTTTCCCCAACTATCGCCTCATAAAAATATAGCGTTTATCGCTAAAATAACCATTATCGTAATTTTAACCACAATTCTAACAACTAAATCAGAAAGTTTAGCGGCTAATATTGGACCTTTAAACGCGAAAAACCTAATTAACGCCCTTAAAGAGGAAATTATCGGGCCTAAAGGGCTTATAGCCCGCAAAAATATTCTTAGTCGGACCTTAAACCAGGCAAACTATAAGGAACGGATCGTTATTTATAAACTGTCGCCCGATAAACCGAGCCCCTTAAACTTAGGCCAAACGCCCATAACCGCGAGCCTAGTGGCTCCGAGCCCGACTTCCTCCATCGCTCCCAGTCAACCCATTAGAACCGCTTATGGCTGGGACGTTTTAGCGCCAGTGGAGCCTTTAGGGCCTTCTTTGGACCCGGCCCCAGAGGATAAATGGCCCATAACTAAGGAATCGCCCCCGTCTTTGGCCCCCTTAATCCGGGAAAAAACCGTTAAACCGGGCTTAAAAATCGAGGCTTTAATCCGTGAGGATCATAGTTTTAGCGGCCCTAACGCCCTTATTTCGCCGCGAACTAAACCCCCTTTAACCCGGCCTAAAGCTAGAAATTATGGCTATAAAAATGAGTTTAAACCGGACGTTAGGCGCCCGAAAACCAAAGGGCCAATACCCTTATCCCCAAGCGATCTTAGGCCATTACCGCGGGGGAAAAACCCCAAACCTTTGGTTTCGCTTGGCCATATTAACGCGGAAAACCCCCCAAGCGACTGGTCCGTTAAAGCCGTCAATAACTGGCGAATTCAGTCCTTAACTAGCCCAGTGGCGGACCATAAGAGCGAGGGTCAAGTCGCCCGAATAACCCTTTACGCCCCAACGGAAAACGCCGGGACCGCGCCGCCTAATAACCCCACCGTCCTGGGGGTCAATCAATTAGACAGCGGCTTTTTGGAGCGGCTAATAGCCCTCCAGATCATTGGGAACGGCTCCAATGACCAGGACCTTTTAAAGACCCTTTGGCCAGACCATTATGGCCGGTTTAAAGGGCGGGGGTCTAAGGAAAAGCGTCAAGGCGGGCTCTACCTGAAAAGTCAATTTAACGAGCGGGCTTACCTGGAATTTGGGGCCTTAACCGGGCGAATGGATAAGGAGCGAAAGGTTATAAACCACCCCCATAGGGAGGGCCAAAGGCCCCAAAGTCATGAAACTCGGACCTATCAGCGGGCCTTTCTGGCCGGGGCCGGGGTGGCTATCAAGACCAATTTTAAAGGGGCCATCACGGGTTACGGTCGGGTTATCTGGCGCCGGGCCGAGGAAGACACCATCATTAGACGGCTAAGAATAGTTCGACCGTCCGCCCCCCGTTCGGCCCAAACCCAAGTCGGTTTAAAGGTGTCCGCCAAAGGCGAATCTGGCCAAAGATCTTTTGTGGCCCTGGCCTTAGACTACGACCTTTTAAGCCCGAAAAATAAGCTCCGCGAGGTGGACCCCTTAACCGGTTTTCCCCGGCGAAAAGGGCCAAGTTTACTAGTCGAGACGGGCTGGGGCCTTCGGTCCTTGAATGGGCGACGCTCTTTAGAGTTTTTGGTCTTCGCCAAAGCTGGCGGGAAACTAAGCCTCGGCGGGTTATTGGGTTACACCTTTATCTTTTAGCCAGAACGGTTTTTCAGGTTGCCGCCTTTTTAACTAAATGGCCTTTAGGTTAGGCGGTTTTTACCTTTATTACTTGGCCCCTAGTTTGCTTAAAGACCCTTTTGAGCCGTCTGGCCCCTAAAAAAAAAGGCCAAAAACCCCTAAAAATTGAAAAGGGGTTTTTGGCCAAAAAGAAGAAGTTACAATGACCAACTATAGTTTAGTCAGTCTGATTTTAGGTTTAGGCCTACTTCTGTCGGTCGGGCTTTCACTTGGCCTGGGGCTCGGTTTTCGTCTCTGGGCTATCGGTCACCTGGCCCGGTTTTTCTATGGTCAAAGAGATTATCTTGACCTCATCCACCGGACGATCCCGACGGGTGGGCGTATGGCCAATGGCTTTAACCACGTCCAGCCCCTCAATGACCTGACCAAAGATGGCGTGCTTACCGTCCAACCAGGGGGTGGCCGCCAGGGTGATGAAGAACTGGGAGCCGCCAGTGTTGGGGCCCGCGTTGGCCATGGAAAGAATTCCCGGGCCCGAGTGGGCTAAGCCAGGGCCAAACTCGTCTTTAATCTTGTAACCCGGATCCCCGGTTCCAGTGCCCGTGGGGTCCCCGCCCTGGATCATAAAATCGTCAATGACCCGGTGAAAGATGGTGCCATCGTAGAACTTCTTTTCCGCTAAGGCGATAAAGTTACCCGCGGTTTCCGGGGCCTTATCCGTAAACAGCTCGACCTTAAAAACCCCTTGATTGGTGTTAAAGACGGCCACCGGTAAGTTGGTTTTGGCCGGGGCCTCTTGGGCTTTAGCCGCCGAAGATTTAACCAGAAGGCTAAAACCTACGGCCGCGACTATTAATAAAATGTAGCTCATAAATACCTTCATGAATTAGATCCTCAAAAGTTAAATTTAAATTAAATTCTAATCTAAATCTAAATAATAACGTTTGGCGCTTCTAACTTTGGCTTAATAGATTTAAATAATCTAAACCGACCGCCCAAAAAGCCGTAAGGCTTTTTGGGGAAAAAACTGGAGGGCCTGACCAGAGAGCTTTAACGCGCTAGCCAGGGCTCTAAAAAATCTTTATCCAGATCAAAAAGCCTTAAAATCAGAAAAAATAATTATAACGCTCTTAAATAGATCTAAAATTATCGAAAAGACCAAAAAAAAATGTCTGGTCGGGGTGAGAGGATTCGAACCTCCGGCCCACTGCTCCCAAAGCAGTTGCGCTGACCAAACTGCGCCACACCCCGAAAGACAAAGACCGGATCTTACCTAAAGACGGGCGCGATTTCAACTTAAATCTGAGGTTCCTTTAAACCCTATAAAAAACCTCTTTTGAGAGCCTAGTTTTGCCTATAAATCTTTTAATTTAATAAATTTAGCCTAAAAATAATCTGATATTTTAAAACATTATCACTAAAACTTTTTAGCGTCTAAAATAGACGCTTTTTTAGCTGGTCTTAGGCCCTTATAGACTAAAAATCACCGGAAGGGGCCAGGGGCCATAAGCGAGCCGCTCGATCCGCCCAATCAGCTTTTGGCGGTTGAAAAGAGGTGGCTATTCAATTATTATAGAGCGGCGAAAAGACCCCCCGGTTAGCCCCAATTTTTAAACTAGTGGTTAAACTAGTTATTAAGCTGGCCTCGGCCTTGATAAGCCCTTAAACTATTGGGGTTGGCGGCCCGCGAGCTAAAGGGGCCCGGTTTATTTTTTTACCTTAAATATATCTTATTAAACGTAAAATATTATTTATGGATTATTTTTTTAGGTTTTTCGTTTAATTTTCGCGGTTTTTTTGGTTTAGCCTCTATTTTGATTTTCGGGATTTAAACCGCTTAAGCGCTTAAGGCTTTGATTTTAAAGATTTAAAGGCTATTTTCGTTAACCAGATGGGAGGGGCATGGGCCAGAACGCTTACCAGACGCTTCGGGAACGGGGTTTCACTTACCAAACCACCGACGAGGCGGCTTTAGCCACTTTATTCGATCAAAAGACCGTCACGGGCTACATTGGCTTTGACGTCACCGCGGACTCCTTGCACGTGGGTCACCTTTTGCCCCTCATGGCTTTAAGCTGGCTGGATCGTTTAGGCCACCGGCCCATCGCCCTAGTTGGCGGGGGCACCTCTTTAGTCGGTGACCCGAGCGGCCGGCAAAGCGCCCGGCGGTTATTGACTCTAGACGACGTTAAGGCCAACCAAGAGGGCATAAGACCCCAGATAGCCAAGTTTTTAACCTTCGCCCCCGAGGGGAAAGCTCTTTTAGTCAATAACGCCGACTGGCTAACCGAGCTCAATTACGTGACCTTCTTACGGGACATTGGCCGCCATTTTTCCGTTAACCGCATGCTGACCGCGGAATGCTACAAAAGCCGCTTGGAGGCGGGTCTTTCCTTTTTAGAGTTCAACTACATGCTCATGCAAGCTTATGACTTTTTAGTCTTAAACGAGCGCGAGGGGAATATTCTGCAGTTGGGGGGCCAAGACCAATGGGGCAACATCGTGGCCGGGGTGGAGCTTATTCGCCGGGTCAAAGGGTCGGAGGCCTTTGGGGTGACCATGCCCTTACTCATTGACCCCCGGACCGGGGAAAAGTTTGGGAAAACCAACGCCGGGGCGGTCTGGCTGAGCCGGGAAAGGACCTCGGTCTTTGATTTCTACCAGTTCTGGCGGAATATCGATGACCAAGAAACCGGTCGTTTGCTGGCCCTTTTCACCTACTTGCCCCTCGAGGAATGCCAAGCTTTGGCTCGGCTCGAAGGCAACCTTATTAACCGGGCCAAGGAAATCTTAGCCTATGAGGTCACCGCCCTTTGCCACGGGCCCACGGAGGCGGCCGAGGCCTTTTTAGCCTCCATCCGGGCCTTTGGGGCCGCGGATCCTCAGAACGAAGTTTATACCTCCTCGAAACTGGGAAAGCTTTCCCCCGAGGATCTTTTGGCCAACCTCCCCACCGTCTCTTTGGCCAAAGAGACAGTCGGAGACATGGATTTAGCCGCCCTTTTAGTGGCGGCGGGTTTAGCCAGTTCCAAAAGCGAGGCCAAACGGCTCATTCGCCAGGGCGGGGCTTACCTCAATAACCAAGTTATCCCGGCGGGCGAGGAAAACGCCTTAGTGAAAAACCAACCTTGGTTCGCCCCCGGGGAAGCGACTTTACGGGCTGGCAAAAAGCGTTACAAAATTGTCCGGCTAAAGTAGATTTTCAGTCTCGTTTAAGGCTAAACTGACCTTTAAAAACGGCCTTTAACGATTGCGCGTTTGTCCTTATCTTTGGCTTAACGGCCAGAAAGGAGCTTTCCATGAGCGAACTAAAGACCTGGCCCTTATTGGGCGAGGAGGTTCTCCTCAATTCCAAGGTCTTTGACGTCATGAGCCGCCGCTGTCTCTCCCCGAAAGACGGCAAAGAAAAGAAGTTCATGGCCATTAAAGCCCCGGAATGGGCCAACACCCTAGCTTTGACCCCCAAAAGGGAAGTCATTTTGTGTCGGCAGTTCCGGTACGGCAGTCGGGAGTTTAGTTTAGAGTTGCCCGGCGGGGCCGTGGATAAGGGCCAAACCCCGGAAGAGGCGGCCATTAGAGAGCTAACCGAGGAGACCGGCTTTGTCGGGCAAAACTTCCGTCATTTGTGCTCTTTACGGCCCAACCCGGCTCTTTTCGACAACTGGATCCACACCTACGTCTGCGATGGGGCGGTTAAAAGTGGGCAAACCCACTTTGACGAAAACGAGGCCATTGAGGACATCTTGATCCCAATAGCTGATTTACCCAGCTTCATTCTGGACGGGAAGATCGATCACGCCCTCATGGTCGCGGCCATTAGCTTATTTTTAGTTAAAGAGGGTTTACCTAAGTAACCCTTTTTCACCCTAGCCGCTCTGGCCAAACTAAGGCCAGGAAAGGAATAACCCTATGCGGGCTTCCTATGGCCCGGTCCTTTGGCTCCTGGCTATTCTGGCTTTATCCGCCGGTTGCTTGGCCAGCCACCGGCTCATGGCCACCTACAGCGCCGCCCCGGGCCCCTCTTTGCGCCCCGGGACCGTCCAACTCCTAGTCCAGGACCGCCGGGGCGAGGATTTTTTGGGCCCCGAGGCCCAGGCTAAAAAAGTCTTCGCCGCCAGTTCGGACGGGCGCTTGGATCTGACCGCCAAAAACCCGGATGGGTCCCAGCTCTTATTAAGCGATCTTTCCATCTCTAAACTGGTCTGGGAAGCGGTCCGCCGGAACCTGGCTTTAACTGGGGTCACAGCCATCACCGGCGTCACCAACGCCAAAGCTCGGGTCACGGTGGTGGTGGAAAAGATGTCCTTGGAGTTAGCCGGTCGCGAGGTTATCGCCGAGGTCCGGCTCTCGGCCAATATCGATCGCCCGGGGTTGCCCAATAGCTACCAGACCCGGGGGTACGGCAAAGCCAGCCGGACCAACTTAATCGGCGACCAAGGCGGGGCCGCGGCCTTAAGCGAGGCTTTGACCATCGCCTTAAACAACCTTAACTTTTCCGGTCTGGATAACTTCCAGTAGACTTATGGCCTAAATGAGCTCAACTGACCCTAGTCTTAACATTATCCCTTTAGGCGGCTTAGGGGAGATTGGCTTAAACTGTCTGGCCTTGGAATGGGCGGGCCAGATTTTAGTCATTGACGTGGGGCTCATGTTCCCCGAGGACTCGCGCTTAGGCGTGGAGCTAGTTATCCCGGATTTTTCCTACTTAATCGAGCGGAAAGACCATATCTTAGGGATAATCTTAACCCACGGCCATGAGGACCATATTGGGGCTTTGTCTTATCTTTTAAAAGAGATCCAAGCCCCGGTCTTTGGGACCCGCCTAACCTTAGCCCTGGCCCGGGAAAGGGCTTTGGAGAACTACCCAGGCAAGGTCGACTTTCGGGGGATTAAACCCTTGGACACCTTGACCTTGGGGCCCTTTTCCCTAGAGTTCATCTCGGTTAGCCACAGCATCGTCGATGGGGTGGCTTTGGCCATCACCACCCCGGTGGGCGTGGTCATCCACACTGGGGATTTTAAGCTTGATTTAATGGCCCCCAGCGACAACCGGTTAGACCTATATAAGTTCGCCCAGTATGGGGAAAAAGGCGTCTTACTCCTTTTATCCGATTCCACCAACGCCGAGGTGCCTGGGCAATCCAAAAGCGAAAGCGAGGTTGGTCGGTCTTTACGGGACATCTTCCAAAAGGCCCCGGGCCGGGTCATCTTAGCTTGCTTCGCCTCCAGCGTGGCCCGCATTCGCCAAGTGGCCCAAGCGGCCCAAGCCACTAACCGGAAGCTCTTGTTTGAGGGCCGCTCCATGGTCGGGAACGTCCAACTGGCCCAAGAGTTAGGTTACCTTGAGATCCCCCCCAACCAAATCGTCAACATGATGGAGGCTGATTCCTTAGAGGATCACGAGCTGGCGGTGGTGGTCACCGGTAGCCAAGGGGAGCCTCTATCGGCCCTGGCCCGTATGGCCGCGGGCGAGCATCGCCACATCCAAGCCCGCTCTGGGGACTCCATTATCTTATCCGCCCGGGCCATTCCGGGCAATGAAAGGGCCATTGGCCACCTGGTCAACCAGTTCCATTCCCAAGGGGCCAACGTGGTGGACTACCGCCGCCACCAGATCCACGCCTCGGGCCACGCCCAAGCCGAGGAGTTAAAGCTCATGCTGAACTTAACTCGGCCCCAGTATTTCACCCCCATCCACGGGGAGTATCGCCATTTGGCTCGACACGCCGAGTTGGCCTTGGAGCACGGGTTAGCCCCGGAAAACATTTTTATCTTAACCGATGGCCAGACCTTAGGCTTAACCTTGGACCGGAAAGCCACTTTGGGCGAGGTGGTCCCCACCGGTCGCTGGTACGTGGATGGTGACCGCTTAGCCTCGCCCGGGGATCCGGTCATTAAAAACCGCTCCCGCTTAGCCGAGATGGGTCTAGCGGTCATCACCTTGGTCTATGGGCCCAAATGGATCGCCGGCGAACCCAACCTACTGGCCCCGCCCGAGGCTTCCCTTTTTGGCGTCCATTACGAGACCGATCCAGATCTCTCTTTGGAAGCCGCCTTAGAGGCCAAAGCCGTGTGGGACGGGTTTTTGGAAAGTCGGGACCGGCGGCCCTTGTCCTTAGATGAGCGCGATTATTTAGTGGACCTCATTAAAAAGGCCATTCGTCGGCTTTTTAAACGCTCTTTACGCCGAAAGCCTTTGGTCCACGTCCAACTGATTGAGGCCTATAATCCGCGGAACAACTGGGAATCTTAAGACCTACCCTAACTAAAGATTAAGGCCCCCGATTAAGGGGCTAGAATGACTCTAGCGGCCTGGCCGGGCGGTTAGGCTACTAATCCTACCCCCGGACCCAAAATCGCCGCCCCAGACCTTTAAGACCTTTAAGACCTTTAAGGGGCTAGGCTGACGTTTGGTAAGCGTTCACCCAGGGGGGCCATTTTAGCCCTAGGACCAGCCATAGAAGCGGCGATATCTAGTTCACGCCTGAAACATGGTCGGTGAAACATAGTCTAGCCACGTAACCGTAGAAGAGGCGGATAAGAACTTTTTTGACTTATGGTCTTATTGGATAATCAGCCGCAAAAACCTTATAATATTCCAAAAGCTAAGGATCTGGCCTTTCAACGACGCTTAAGGAGCGCCGATTTTTACGAACCGTTAGCGACTAAGAATCCGTTGGCGACGCTAAACCTCTTTGGCTTTGGAGCCTAACTTCCCCTTTAACCAAAGGGCGCGACCATGAATGATTTACCAAATAACGCGGCTGACTCTGGCGATAGCGATCAAGGCGCGCTCACGGTAACGTTACCAATCGGGGCGGCTAATTTTAGGCTCATCCGGGAATACGGTCTATATTACGCCGACAAAACCAAATTTTTGTATCCGATAGTCAAAGCGCCCCTACCGTATTTCCTCTCCCGGCCCCGCCGTTTTGGCAAAACCCTCCTCTTGGAAACCCTTGAGTGTATCCTCCGAGGCCAAAAGGATCTGTTTAAGGGCCTTTGGATCGACCAATCGAACTACCGCTGGACCCCTTACCCGATCATAAGACTGGAGATGAATAAAGTCGTTGAAAACGATGTGGAGACCATGAAGGAGACCTTGTCCCATCAGTTGGCCGAAGTCGCCAAGAATGAAGGGGTGGAAAACCTTGAGAAAAACAGCCCCAAAATTATGCTAGGCGATCTTATCAATTCTCTTTACCAAGATACCCACCAAACAGTGGCCATTCTCATAGACGAGTATGACGCCCCAATTGTTGAGCATTTATCGGACCCGCCCTTGGCCGAAAAGTTCCGTGACGCCTTGCGTGAATTTTACGGTATTCTCAAAACCAACGTTAAAGCTACCGGCCACATCTTCGTGACCGGAGTGAGCCGGTTTACCCAGACCTCTATTTTCTCCAAGCTGAACAACCTTAATGACCTCACCTTCAACCGGGATTACGCCGCCATTTGTGGCTTAACCGCGGCGGATCTTGAGGTTCTCCTTAGCGATCGCGAGGCGCGAACTTTAGAGATTCTCATTAAGGAAGGCTGTTTACCCCCCGAAAGCGATGGGCGTGATTTAAGAAGAACGATTCGTAACTGGTACGATGGCTACACTTGGGATGGAGAAACCCGGGTCTACAATCCCTGGTCGGTTCTCTCCGCCCTTAATAAAGCTGAAATTTCTAGTGACTGGTATACGTCTGGAACGCCCAATTTTCTCCGCCAGTTGGGCGCCAAAGTTTTGCAAGACCCGGAATGGATTAATAATATTCCAGATATCCAAGAGACAGACACCTATATTGACGAAATCGATAAGATTCCGCCAGAGGTTCTCTTGTTACAGGCCGGCTATCTGACTATTAAGGATATTTTTTATGACGGGCAATCTAGGGAATTCAGCCTGGAAGTTCCCAATCTAGAGGTTAAAGCCGCCCTGTGGCCCCTAGCCCAAGCTTTGGACCTGGTGGACGATAAAGGCACGGCCCAAAAGTGGGCCGAAAAAACCCTAGACTGTTTACTAAAATTAGACGCTCTGGGGGTGGAAGAAGCTTTTAGTTTCTATCTAAACCAATTTAAACACCCTTCTTTTAAAACTAATGAGAGTCAATATCAGATTTTCTTGGAGACGGCCTTCCGCCT
>JAISRZ010000071.1 GCA_031273455.1 Deltaproteobacteria bacterium
ATTAGGGGCCATCGGCGGACTTATGTGGGGGCCAGGCCCGGTCGGGTCATCGCGGCCATCTCTAAGTGCGGCGTCAATAACCCGGTCTTCTTACTCGATGAGGTCGATAAGATGACCAATAGCTCCCAAGGCGATCCAGCGGCGGCTTTATTGGAGGCTTTGGACAATGAGCAAAACGACACTTTCACCGACCACTACCTGGAAATTCCCTTTGACCTCTCCAAGGTCATGTTTATCTTAACGGCCAACCTCATTGAGCGGGTGCCAGCGGCCTTACGGGATCGTTTGGGAGTGATCGAAGTCTCGGGGTACGCCTCAGCCGAAAAAATGGCTATCGCCAGAGATCACCTGTGGCCTAAAGAGTTAGAAAGGCACGGGTTAGACTCCAGCCAACTAACCTTATCCGATGAGGTTTTGGGGCAGATCATTGACTCCTACACCTCGGAAGCCGGCTGCCGAGACCTTTGCCGCCACTTAAGGTCTTTAATCCGCAGCCGGGCCGTGGACAAAGCTGAGGGGCGTTTACCGGAGACCATCATTCGACCGGAGGAGCTCCAGACCATCTTAGGGGCCCCGAGGTACGCCAAAGAGACCATGGATCTAGCCCCGCAAGTGGGGGTGGCCACGGGTCTCGTTTGGACCCCAGTCGGCGGGGATTTGATGTTTGTCGAAGCCGTGGCCATGCCCGGACGCGGTCATTTAGTCCTAACCGGCCAATTAGGGGAGGTCATGCGGGAATCGGCTCAAGCGGCCATTAGCTACGCCCGCTCGAAGGCTCGAGATTGGCGCTTGGATCCGGAGTGGTTTAAGGATAAGGATGTCCACATCCACTTGCCCCACGGGACTATCCCCAAAGACGGCCCCTCGGCGGGAGTCAGTTTAGTCACGGCCTTAGTCTCTTTGATGAGCGGGGCGAAAATTCGCCCCGACCTGGGTCTAACCGGGGAAATCACCTTACGGGGCCTCGTTTTACCGGTGGGTGGCGTCAAGGAGAAGATTCTAGCGGCCAAAAGAGCGGGACTTACGGCCATCGCCATTCCGGAAAGGAACATGCCGGACGTGGCCGAGTTACCGAGCTTTTTAACCGAGGACCTGGAGATTGTCCCCATCAAGACGGTGGAAGAGGTCTTAAAGCTGGCCCTTTTGGATTGGGCGGCTTCCGTAAGCGCCCCAACGACTTTAGAGAGTTTTTTAAACCCCTCTAGCCCGACCGTTTGGCCCCCAGACCAGCGCGACCGACGCGACCAACTAGACCAGCTAGACCAAATGGTATCGTTTTTTTAAACTTTATTTATTGACCCTAACGCCTCCCCGGCCGCGCGGCTCCCGCCGCCGGGCCGGGGACATAAAAGAAACTTAAAGGGATAAATAATTTAACTTTTATATAGCTAAACCTCAAGTTTAGCGGGAGATAAGGCATTATTTTTGGGGCGAATTGACGGACTAAAGTCGTTTTAGGTCACTTTTTAATTCAAGGTTAATAGCCAGTCTTTGAATGTCAATAAATAGTTTAAAGACTATTAAATAAGTCTTATATTTTAGTAAACAACAATTCGCGTGAAAAAGAGCTATGGTTAAATAAAACTATAACGATAAATTACGGCCTAAAATTTGTTATAAAACGCTCTTTAATAAGTTTTTAAAAGGGCTTAGCCTAGTTGATGGGAGCGTTGCGCGGGCCAGGTCAAAAAAATTTTCGTTCGGTATCGGAACACTTTAAGGTTGACAAATTCATTATTAAGACTTATGTTAATAAATATTGTAAATCGCGACCTTGGATCCTGGGCCAAGGGCGCTTTGGGGCTGATCAGAAATAGCTGAAGGCCGATAGGTTTGAATATCTATCTTCGGTTTATTCTCTATTTCCGGTTGATCCCAAAATGAAGGCCGGGGGCTTTTTTAAAGCCTCTGGCTTTTTTTTTGGGCTGGGAGAGCTCCTTTGGACATCTTAAAGAACCACCCTTGCTTTAATCAATGCTCGGCCACCGCTAAAGGCCGTCTCCATTTACCCGTGGCCCCGCGCTGCGATATCTTTTGCCAGTTCTGCTCCAGGGCTCTATCCACGGACGTGGAGAGGCCGGGTCAAACCGCCCGGATATTGTCGCCCGAGGAGGCCTTGGACGTTTTTGATCTAGCCTTAACCTTATGCCCCGAGATCCAGGTGGTCGGGGTGGCCGGCCCAGGGGATCCTTTATCTGGCCCCGAAGCTTTGGACACCCTCATTAAGATTAAAGAAATTAACCCCCAGATCATCGCTTGTTTAGCCACTAACGGCCTTAACCTCGCTAAATCCATGGATCGGATCTTAGAGGCCGGGGTTAAGACTTTAACCGTGACCGTTAATTCCCTCGACCCCAACATTCTAGCGGCTTTAAACCTAGGGGTGAAAATTAATGGGGTCTTCATTGGCGGGGTGGAAGGGGCCAAGATCCTCATCGCCGCCCAAAACGAGGGGATCCGCAAAGCTAAGGAAAACGGCCTTTTTATTAAGATCAACACCGTCTTGGTCCCCGGGATCAACGATGGGGAAATGGAAAATCTGGCTAAAGCCGCCAGCGAGTGGGGGGCGGTCTTATTAAACATCATCCCCCTTATCCCGGCCAATAACCTCGCGAGCTGGCCCGCCCCCACCGCCGAGGAGATCGCCCTTGTCACTAACCTCGCGGCCCAACACGTCCCGGTTAAGCGCGACTGCCGCCGCTGCCGGGCCGACGCTTGCGGGATCCCCGGGGGCGTGGATTACGCCAAGACCATCTACGGGGACCTTAAACCCCAGGAGACTTTTTCCCATGGCTGAGAATCCGGCGAAAGTAAGTCCAGCTCAACCCATTAGGCCGCGCTTTAAACCCCAAAAACTGGCCGTGGCCACTGACTCCGGGGACAACATCGACGCTTGCTTTGGGAAAACCGATAAGTTTTTAATCTACGAGCTCAAAACCTCCCCGGACTTTAGCGTCTATGAGCTGGCGGAAACCCGGCCTGGGCCTAGGCCCTGTCAGGAAGGGAGCCATGACATCGCGGTCCTCGAGGCTTCCGCCGCCCTTTTAGCGGATTGCGATCTGGTTCTAGCGGGACGGGTTGGCCCAGCCGCGGTCAAGGTCTTAGCCGATCGGGGGGTGATGGCCTTAGCCGTCCATTTACCCATTGACGAGGCCTTAAGGAAGTTGGCTAATAGGTGACCGGTTGTCCTTCACTGTTTTTTGGCGACTTAACCTTAAATAACCCGTCTATCCAGGGAAAAACCTATTTTTTGGTTACTTTAACAAAAAAAGGGCCAAACTATCAAAAAAAGTACTTGACAAATGAGGCACCAGGATATACAATGTCCTTTACGCTTGAGAGAGCGATTTCCAAGCGACTTCTAGGGGGGGTGACCAGGGTTCGACGGGGATAGTTGATACCAAAGCCGCAGGTCGAGCGACCCAATGACTCGTTAATCCATCGGGACTAAACACAAAAGCAGACTCTACTGAGTACGCTCTGGCTGCTTAAGCCAGCGTTTCTGGGGATATGCGGCCCACAGATCCCCAGGGGCGTAGCTAAACGGGCTGGTCTTATTAGGTGGTAACTAGCCTAATTTGATAAGAAAACTCTAGTTTCTCGCTCCGAAGTCACCTGTCCGCTGGCGGCCGACGAGTTAAAACCAAATAACGGAACAAACCTGTAGAAACTTTGGGGGAAGATCTTCGGACGCGGGTTCAATTCCCGCCACCTCCACCACTAGCGAATTTCACTAAGTCTTATAAAGGTCTAAAGCCTAGTAAAATTAATCGAAATTCGAAACTATTAAAAAATCGCCGTGCGAATTTTTTTAGAATTTATATAAATATATTATTACTTAGATAATAACATCCTGAAGCTGATCTATACAATCTTAAAAATGAATTATTTATACTTAATTCAACTTATTACTACTTAATGATTAATACAATGGTATTTTATATAATTAAAATATTATATTAATAATTTTTATTTTATGTAATTTATAAATTACATTTTTATTAGATATTATTAATAGAAATTAAATTTATTGTAATGTAATACCATTGATTTTACTTTTAATGGAAATAAAATGGAATTAGACACCCGTAGTAATTATACATCGCATAGAGATTGGTTCTTAAGCATTTTAAAAGGACTGGATGTAGTACTTTGCCTTACTTCCGCGCTTGAATGTTTGGATTTGTTCGTTGGCTATGTACACGAATCCCAAATTGATGTATATTCGACTACTCCTTTGCCTTATAAGAATGTTAACTGCTTTGTGGTAGAAAATTTCGATAATATAGAAATCGTTGAAATCGCGGGAATACGCTGTACTTCGGTCAATCAGACGTTTAACGATTTACTAAAATATTTTGACATCATAGACGAACAATCGTTTGCGCAAGGACTTTCAGACTACTATTACGAAAATGGTGAAAGTTTTGATGAGCTTAAGATAGACCCTCAATACGCTGAAATATTTGAAGAAATGAAGGATTGGGCAATAGGATTTTATAATTATGGTTAATAGTATAGATTCAGAAAAGTTTTTATATCAAATTATAAAAGCAATTGAATCTAGTGGCTTCTCTCTTATCTATAAAGGTGCTTTGGTCACAAATTTAATTCTATTTGAGAATAATTTTAACCTTTTTTAAGCGTGATACATTAGACATTGATGCTTCTTTGGTTGGCCCGAATCTATTGACAATGTCCCAATTAATCGCGAAGCTTAACTACGCGCTGGAAAGTCTTTCGCTTGAAGTCGAGGTTAAACGTGTGTTTGGGGAGAACAAGTCAGCGGGATTCAAAATCATTGATCGACATTCTAAAGTCGTTAAGACGTCAATTGATATAAATCTTAACTCAGATCCTAGTAGTCGTATGTATCAAATTGGCAATGTAATGTTTAACGGTGTTATGCCTGACTCTGTCGTTAGTGATAAGATATGCGCAATCTCTAGTAACCTAGTATTTCGTAGAGCTAAAGATCTCTTAGACCTTTATGCCCTTGCGCATTGTGTAAAGATAAATACTACTGATATACTACAAAAATTAACTCAGAAGAATTTAGTTATTGATTCTTTTAATGAGTTTATTACCAGACAGAAAGATTTAAAACATGCCTACGACAAATTGGTACGAATAGATTTCAAGCCTGATTTTTCAACTGTTTACAGCTACTTATCGATTTTTCTTACTCCTTTCATTGAGAAAAATCTAACTACGCTCATTTGGAATAGTCACAAAATGTGTTGGACAGGTTCTCAGATGGAAATTTCATCGGAGAGTAGACCAGAAACACTTCAAAAAAATACTGAAAATGAAGCTGAAACATATCCATCATTCAGGCCTAGAATGAAATAAATCGCCGAACTGTTCACAAACGTCAGCCTTTCTCTTGATGCCCCAAACAACTCAAGCGCTGAAGTGGCGGGTAAAATCACCTCGCTAAGACGTGTTATCTAAAACAATTATGACGCGCCTTTTCCACCTCTTTTTACCTTCTCCTTTTACCTTTAAGCAATAATTTTAAACTAAATTCAATAATATCATCTGAATTATCTAAAAGTACATTCTTAACAATTGGAGAATAATAGTCATATTTGTATGATTCTAATTCTTTAAGTGATTTATTTGTTAAATCACTATCTTGATCGTTTTTTGGCGCTATAGTTAAAAAATACAATCCTTTATCATAATCTTGACCTATTTCTTCTCCATATTTATAAGCCATTCCTAACAAATATTGAGAAAATTGGCTTCGCAAATTGGCTCCTTTAAGAAGATAGTCAAGCGCTTTTTCCTTGTTCTTAGGGACTATTTCGCCTGTCACATAACAATAGCCTAACATACCGAAGGCTGGCGGAAAATTTTGATTGGCCGCCAGTTGCAAATAGGCTAAACATTTCATCGAGTCTTGAGGCTCACCGATTCCATAACAATACGCCATCCCTATAGCGAACTGGGCTTTAGGGAGCTTTTGATCAGCCGCCGCTCGATACCATTTGACCGCTTCATTGACGTTTTCGGCGACACCATCCCCTACGCCAAACATCACTCCCAATTGATATTGGGACTCCGCGTGCCCTCTCTCAGCCGCCATACGATACCATTTGGCCGCTTCCTTCTTGTTTCGACGGATTCCTCGGCCATCATAGTAGGCCACTCCAACGTTGTATTGGGCCTCAGGGAGCCCCTGTTCTCCGGCGAGGCGAAACCATTTAACGGCTTTGGCTAGGTCTTGGTCCACCCCCAAGCCATTGGCGCACATCTTCCCCAGCTCTAATTGGGCTTTAGGGTTCTTTTTCTCAGCCGCTAAAAGAAACCATTCAGCGGCCTTCTCTGGCGATTTAGCCACGCCAATTCCGTTAATATACATCTCTCCCAGGCTGTATTGAGCCTCAGTGTTCCCTTGTTTCGCCGCCTGTCTATACCAGTTGACGGCTTCCTTGGGGTTTCTGGCTACGCCGAGCCCTTTGGAGTACATCTCGCCTAGACGAAATTGGGCCTCAAGGTTCCCTTTTTCCCCGGCTTGGCGATACCATTTAATGGCTTCCGCTGGTCTTTTGGTGACGCCTTCCCCTTTTTCAAGCTTCTCGCCCACCGCGAATTGGGCCAAAGAATACCCACCCTCAGCCGCTTGGCGGTACCATTTATAGGCTTCGGCTTGGTTTTGGGGAACTCCTTCGCCTTGGGAATATATTACGCCAAGCCGGAATTGGGCCTTAACGCTCCCTTGCTCCGCCGCGAGACGATACCATTTAACGGCCACCCCTGGATCTCGCTCCACGCCAATCCCTTGGGAGAGCGTCTCGGCTAAAATAAATTGAGCCCCACTGTGCCCCTTATCCGCAGCTAGGAAAAACCATTTGAAAGCTTCCTCTAGGTCTTCCTTGACCCCGACTCCTTTAGCCAGAGACAGGCCATAAGCGTATCGCGCGTTAACGTGCCCATTTTCCGCGGCTAAGCGATACCATTTGGTGGCCGCGAATTGGTCTTCCTTGACTCCTTCCCCTCGCTCGTAGACCTCGCCTAAAGCGTATTGAGCCTCAACGTGTCCCTTTTCCGCGGCTAGGCCATACCATTTAGCGGCTTCAGCTAGATCCTGACTGACCCCATCTCCTTTCGCGAACATCTTTCCTAAAGCGAACCGCGAGCTTACATCCCCTTGTTTAGCCGCCAGAAGATACCACTTGGCTCCTTCCTCTGGATCCTTTTTAACCCCTTTTCCCTCAACGCGCATCTCCACCAGAACTCTTTGAACCTTTTTGTCACCCTGTTCGCCCGCCAGACGGTACCATTTAGCGGCTTCCGCCAGATTCAACTTGACATCCGTTCCTTCGGACAACTTTTTCCCCAGAGCTTTTTGCGCGTTAAGCTCACCCTGCTCAGCCGCTAGACGAAACCATTTGACGGCTTCCACCGGGTTTCGGGGCACTATGTCTCCTTTAGCGTATATCCTCCCAAGTAAGAATCGCGCGTTAGCTCGACCTTGTTGAGCCGCGAGATAAAGCCACTTTAACGATTCCTCGGGGTTAAAGAATTTACTTCTTTTCTTGGAGTACAACATACCCAGAGCGGTTTGCGAGGATATGTGCCCCTTTAAAGCCGGGATTAAATACCAGTCCCGAGCTACCTCTAGAACTTTGGCGACTCCCAGGCCTGTGACGTACATAAAGCCAAGGCTCCGCTGGGCGTCCAGGTGGCCTTGTTTAGCGGCCAAAAGGAACCATTTGGCGGATTCCTCTAAGTTTGCACTAACGACTTTCCCTTCGTAATACATATCGCCCAAAGCGTATTGGGCTACAGCGTAACCTCCCTCAGCGGATTTCTTAAACCATTCCAAAGCTAGGCTCTCATTGGCCAGAACGCCATGGCCATTTAAATAAGCCTGAGCGATCAGATACTTGGCTATCGCATCGTCTCTATCCGCGGCTTTTTTATACCACATAGAGTGTAAAATAAGCGGTAACTCGACCGTGGAACAAAGCGTTTCCCAGTTGGCTGGTTATTTGGACACCGAAGGCCAAAAGGAAGGCTGGCTAGTTTTTTTCGATCGGGACCGAACGAAGAAATGGGAGGATAAAATATATTGGGACACTCAAGAATTCGCTGGTAAGACTATTCATGTCGTAGGGTGTTAAACAACCAATTTTGTCCATTTTTATCATAAACTTAATCCGCTGAAGAAGGCTAGATAAGACCGCTCTAGCCACAACCGTTCCTATGGCTCGACCAGCTTAAACTCCAGCCCCTCAAAAGTTTGAACGGGATCTCCCCGGACCAGGAGATCGTGCTGACGCCAAAGACCTCGCTCGGCTTTGGACTTATTATCTTCCACGATCCCGGTCATCTTTTGTTTTAAGCGCTCCAAGGCTAACTTTTTGTTCTCCGCCTGGGTTCGGGCCGTAGTGGAGGAAGCGGTTAGCCCGCTAGGTTTATGGGTGACCCTAACGCCGGTTTCCACTTTGTTGACGTTTTGTCCGCCTTTACCTGGGCTCCGAAAGGTATCGAACTTAAGATCCCGAGGTAAAATCTCCTCCTCGGAACCCTGAGGGGCGTCGTCCACTAAACTAACCTGGAAATACCAGTTGGCTCGACCATGCTCTGGGCGGAAAGGGCTTTTGGCTCGCCAAAGCCGCGTGCCCCCAACGATTTTCACCCCTTCGGGAATAGAGATTAAGGCTGACCTAAGCGTTTCCAGCCTCTGGCCAGATATTTTAACCACCGCCGAGCCCTCGGAACTTACTAGACTCGCGGAAGGCCAAGTTTTTAAAACGCTAGCGATAAAAAGACCAACGGCCAGCTGGCATTCTTGAGGGCCTCGGCCCGATGATATCTGGATTAAGGGCATATGGGTATTATCTAGTTCTTAAAGGTTAAAACCGGCCTTAGCGCGGCGATGACCGTTATAAGCCCGTTATCTAAAAGGCTTTTAATGACTTCCTCAATATTTTTGTAAGCTTCTGGGGCTTCCTCACATAAAAGGTCCCGGTCATGGCAGATAACCCGGCTGTTCAAGGAAGTGCGATGGAGATCGAGTCTTTCCCCTTTTTTACTTAAACGATCCCGGCACATTGATCGGGCCCATTTGCGACCCGCCCCGTGGGAAAGGGAATAAGCGAAACTCTCGGAATCTGGGTTGGGGCGGACCAGATAAGTAAAAGCCCCGCGGGATCCCGGGATAGCCACTGGGCCTATTCTAGTTGAGACCGCCCCTTTACGGTGGTAATAAAGATGGCCTTCTTTTTCAATGTAATTGTGAGGAGCGTCCAAGACCAGCCGGGGATCGGCTTTTAACCCTAGGGCCATAATCAACCGATGAACCGCGGCTTTTCGGTTTAGGGCGGCCCAGTGGATGGCTAAATCATGCGCTTTCAGGTAGTTTAAGGCTTCTTCTTCCTCGGCCTTATAACCAGTCTCCCGGTTAAACGAGTTTAAGATAGATTGTCCGAATCCCCTGGAGCCAGTGTGAACCAGGATGACCATTTCCGCGGCGGAAAGACCTAGCTCAGAAAAGGATTCTGGATCGCGGATTTCCTCGACTTTCTGAAACTCCAGGAAATGGTTCCCCCCGCCAATGGATCCAAGGTCAAAGATGGGGGAATCCGTTTGGTCTTCGCTCTCTAAAAGGGGAGGGAGAGCTTCTAGGGAGTTTAAAGTTTTTTCGCATCTATCCAGCTTAAACTTTCTGACTGGAAGGCTAGTGGCCCAAAGACCTACGCCGCAACCGATGTCATTGCCAATGAGGTAGGGATACACCTGATCTCTAGCCACCGCGGTCAGCCCCACAGGGGAGCGACCGCCATGGAGATCGGGTAGGCCCACCACGAGTTCCATCCTTGGGTACTTATCAATGGAGTTAAGCTGCCTTAAAGCCCCTTCTTCCATCCAGTTAGAAGGGGAACTAACGATTTTTACGGTCATAATGTTTAATTCACTATCTCTTTAGCTAAGACCCTCAGGATGTCAGGCCCGATCCGCGGTCAGACGACCTGGTTTAGGGTTGGACGCGTCAAGGTATATCTTTTTAAAGAAAAAAACAATGATACTTTTTGGCTTTAGCTTTATAAAAGCCCTAATGGATCTTTAAGGGCGTAAACAGGCTATTAAAACCAGGCTCGCCCTTCTGGATTTTTGGTATCATAGGGCTTTATAGACTAAAAGTCCCCCTTCTGGAACCCGGCCAGAAAATCTTAAGCGGCCAGACTTTTTAACTTTCTGTCCGACAACCCTTATTCCTTGTCCGTCCAGGGTGGTCTGAACGCTCTATGGTTCCTTGGACGGCCCAGACGAACAAAAAAAAATGGAAGGTCTGGAAAGCCTGAAGACCCTGGACAACCCTGGATCGCCCTGGCCCTATGACTGGGCTAGAGGGGTTCCAGTCCAGGGATGACGAACTGGATTTCGAGAAATAACGTAGATACCCCCAATGAAGAGGAAAACTTCCCCCCGCCACTTGACGATGGGATTAAGAAAAAGAAACAAGGCGGCCAACCAGGCCAACCAGGCCACCCCCGTCATACTAAACCACCAGTGGAGCTGTCTGACGCTTATGAGACCATAAGGCGAAAAGCTTAATGGCCAACTCCGCTGTCACCGCCAGAAGGGCGCCTTATGGTTAGGCGGAGCTAAGATATAAAGGTTGGTTGAGACCTTTAAGGGCCTTATCTTTTTAAAGCGCGGGCCAAGCTGACCTTAGGCGCTAAAAAAATTCTTTTTAGCCAAGATAAATTATTGACAAGGCGATTCGGGTTCGCTAATATCAGTTCAGACAATCAAGTCGCTAAAACGTTTAATCTTAAACAATTAAGACGCCTCGCCTTTTGGCTTAAAAAATTTATAATTTAGCTAATTAACAAACTTAAAGGCTAGATGTATCTATTTGATGGATATATCCGGCCTTTTCGCGTTTATTTAGAAAGTATCCTTTCGCGACTTTTTAGCCGGTGACTTTATAGCCGGAAACAATGACCTTTCGGTTGACCAAAGGGCGAGACCGCCCCTTAAGACGAACGGCCAAAAGCCGTTGATAAATCCACTGAAGTTATAAGAGTTATGCGCAATACCGCTTGACATTATTATAAAATTGTATGAAAAATAATGAGGAGATTTTATGGACAATTGGAATCCAAATAAATATTTACAATTCAAAAATGAAAGGACTCAGCCTGCAATTGATCTAGTTGAAAAAATTGACATAAATGAACCAACAAACATAATAGATATTGGCTGTGGACCAGGTAATAGCACACAAATACTGATTAATAAATGGCCAAACAGTATGGTCATTGGATTAGATTCATCGATAAATATGATTGAAAAGGCAAGGAAAGACTATCCGTATCAAATGTGGATACATGATAATGCCGAAAATATACACGATGATAAAAAATATTCGATTGTTTTTTCAAATGCCTCTCTACAATGGATGGAGGATCATAAAGTATTAATACCAAAGTTGTGGAAAATAGTAAGCGACAATGGAGTGTTTGCCGCACAAATTCCAAAATTTGAGACAATGCCAATAAATAGCGCAATACAAAATGTTTTAAGGAAAGAACTGTGGGAAAAATCTATTAAAAATAATTTTTGGGCTAATAAAACTTTGCGAAACCTTGATTATTATTATGAAATATTCAGTACATTCACTGAAGAAATTATTGTATGGGAGACACATTATTTTCATATTCTGCCTTCTATGCAGGGAATTATAGATTTTATACATTCAACGGCATTAAAACCATATTTGGAGGAATTAAAAACGGATAAAGAGAAACAGAAATTTGAAAATGATATTTTAAAGGAATGTAGAAAATATTATAAAGAACAATCAGATGGCAAGGTGTTGTTTCCATTTAAAAGAATGTTTATGATAGCATATAAAAATTAATATAAAAGCAAGCGGTACTGCGCATAACAGGACTGTTTACGCTTCGCCGCAGTAGCGGCTTGGGGTCGCCTTCGCCTAGTTCGTTCCGCTACGCTCCACTTCCACGGCTCACTCCACCCACATTTTGGCGGCCCTGGAAACCTACGGTTTCCTTATTCGGGCCGCCAAAACATCGCAAACAGCCGGAACGTTAGACAAAATCCGCGCTGTTCTATATTAAAAAAGGGAGCTTATTATGGCTACTACCAATGGTTTTCGTTTGGGTATTTACATTTTTAAGGACGCGGAAATAGTCGATTTCGCGGCCCCTTATGGAGTATTTTCTGTGGCCCGGCGAATGGATCCGTCTTTGGACGCTTTTTTCATCGCCGACGCCAACCGACCGGTCCAAGCCCAAGCCGGCTTCACGGTTCTACCCAATTACTCATTCAATGACAACCCATCCGTCAGCGCCTTTCTCATCCCCGGCGGTTTCGGCACGCGTCAGGAGATCTACAACGAAAGGCTCCATCAGTACATTTTATCCTTGCCCGCCAAAACTCTTCTAACCAGCGTCTGTACGGGCTCTTGGATATACGGCCATATGGGGCTATTGGACAACATCGTGGCCACTAGCCGCAAAGAGCCGGACCGGGCGGAAGCCAACCCTCCGGGCATGACGCCCACCGAACGGCTCAAGGTTTTGGCCCCCGCCTGTAAGGTCAGTTTAAAAAGGGTGGTGGACTCGGGGAGAATCGTCACCGCCGCCGGCATCACGGCGGGCATGGAAATTGGCTTCCATCTGCTCCGTAAAGCCGGTTATGATGAGAAGTTCATTAGCGAAGTGGCTCGAATCATGGAGTACTCCCAGGCCTATGAGGCTTACCGAAATGATTTTGAGAACGCTGTCTAACGATAGCTAAAGGGCGCGGTTAGGCTTGGCTTAAACTCGCTCAAATCCAATCAGCTAAGGCGCTTAAGGGACTTAAGCGCCTTTTTTCTTTAGTATTGACGATAATGAACGCCCCGGGAAGCGGTATGATTGACGGTTAGTGGAGGAACGACGCGTTAGATTGCCGCCACTAAATCCTCTCTGACCAATTCGCCTTAGACGGTCTAGTTAAGTTATGTTAAAAGTTAAAAACTCATGAAGCTAAAACGCGCGGCTCTAGAGCGATCCTAAGCCTTGGCCTTACGACCCAAGGCTCCAGGTCCGTTAAGCGCCTATCAGTTAAAAGGCGTGTTTGGTTAAAGACCATGTCAGTTAAAGAGTACGCCCCGAGGGTCTTTGTTTATGGGACCTTAAAACGAGGCTTTCCCAACTACGATATTTTAAAGCCCTACTCCCTATCCGCGGAGAAAGCGGTTTTACCTGGGCTAATGTGGGCCGCTGGGGGAGGCTATTTTCCGGTGGTGGAAATACCCCTTAACAACATTCTTCTTTTCGGCCAGTCTAACGTGGCCGAGGATCTAGTTACAGTTGAGCGTCAAGCCGTTAGTAATCTCTTTCCCGAGCCTAAGGTTGAGACTGACCTGACTGGGGGCTTAGGGGTGATTAAAGGTGAATTAGTCACCTTGGCCAACCCAGTTTCCGCCCTTAAGCGGCTCGATAGGTTGGAGGGCTTTGATCCCGGCGGCCAATCTTTCTACGCGCGGGCCTTAACCTGGGTTAAAACTGGCCAGAGCTACGCGGTCGCCTGGATTTACCTCAACGAGTCAGTCACTAAGGGGTCAGCCATACCCACTGGGGACTGGACCAAGAGCTAAAACCGGCCAAACCAAAGGACTTTAGGGATATATCAAAACATATATTTATTTTTCTAGAATCTGGAAACATTTTCGATTACTCTCTAAAAATTAGGCGGAATTATGATTATTTTTGGAGCGTATAACCTCTTAAGTCCATTAGCTTAAAGTAGTAAGCCCCCAAGTCTAAAGGCGAAAAACGGTTCCATTTTCAAGTCCCAGATGTTTGGCCACTAAAGCGGGTTTAAATTCGCGGTAAAGTCTTATAATCGGAGTGTCTTTATGTCTCTAGACGATATTAAGAACCTAATTGATAAATATAGGCCCAAATTTGGAAGCGATGACAAGCGCTTTTTATCTCCTAAACCTTCATTACGCTAGCAAGGCTTCACCCCCGACTCATGAAACATATCCGCTGACTGGTATGCTTTACGGTAATATCCCTGTTAAAAAGGCGACTAACGCTATCGGCAAATACGCCTCAAATGTCGCCTTCCAAGATAAGGGTTTTTATAGCTTTTTTATCCATAATCTGGATGAGATCCGCAGATAATTGATTTCTTTACCTTTTTTAGTCCTTTTAGTTATATTATCTCTCTCAATATCCTCAGTGTCCGCATCTGGAATATACTTTATCTCAATAACAGCGAAATTATTATTCGGTGGAGGAAAGTCAAGGCTGGACTACTCTGACGCTGGTCAGGGGGCTTGAATGGCCAGCGGCGATAGCCGCTGGCGTGAGACAATATGTATGTCGGTGGGTGGGGCCAGGGCCTCATGAGCGTTTAGGGGAATGATTTTACGGAAAACTCTCTTACGCGACGAGACGAACTAAAGTATCTGTAACCAGGGCGTTGACGCTCTTACCTTCTATCTTGGCTTGTATGGCCAGTTTACCGTGAAGTTCCGGGTCAAGACGGAGAGTAAGATTGCCGGAGTAAGGCTTATTGGGTTCTTTGCCGATCTTGGCGCAGGTTTCCAAATAGTCGTCAACCGCTTCCTTGAAGGCATCTTTCATTTCACTGACCGAATCACCGTGAAATCCAACGATATCCCGGATACCCAAAATATGGCCGACCAGGCAGTCGTCATCGGCGCTGTATTCGACCCTGGCGATATAGCCCTTATAAGCCATGGCTTTCATGGTTTCACCCCCATCATTTCCAGAAAAATACGAGCGTCTCTGATCTGGTACGCTTTGGCTTCTTTCCTTGGATGCGGTCGATGGAAAGTGATCGTCAAATCCCCGGCCACAAACCGCGCCCTGGAACCTCGTCCCTCAATCAGTTCAGCGCCCACGGCAATCAGCAAAGCCTCAATGTCGGCCCAATCAATGGGGCTATTTTGCGGTTTGGCGAATATAGCCGTCAGGGTTTTTCGGTGCCGACTGTTCATAAAACTCATGATACCATTTTTTGCTACCATGTCAAACTCAACAAGAGGCCGCATCGCCTATCAGCTCCACTTCTGGAATTTCTTTGGTGTAGTCATCGTGGGCTTTGGGGCGGCTTAGCTGGCGGTTGCCCAGGTCGGCGGCTCTTTTTAGCCAACGAGGGCAACGCGATGCGGACGCTGGGGTCTTTGTCTTAAGGTTACTGGTGGGTTTAGCCATGGTTCATAACTTTAGCGCCGCCTCCATTGGGGCGAGCTTAGGTCCCCACGAGGCTGAGATTAGGGTTGTCAGCTTAGTCATGATCTTCTTAATCGCCATAACTGGTCTTACCAAAAGTAGTTTAAGTCATCCAAGGCGGCTTCCTTTTCGAGTTGTGACGCCATGCCGCCAGCTTCGAGTGACGCTATCCTTGCCTTCAGATTACTTATCTCGATTTTATTCAGCTTCAATTCGTTCGCAGTTTTTCGAGGGACTTTCATGACTCACCCCACATCTTGTGGTCAATAAATATATGAGTATAAATCGAGTTTTCCAGAAATTTACGGATTTATATGCGCCTAAAATACCATAAATTTACGCATTTGGATACATCAAAAATATGGCGAAATGTATAAGTATTAGCTATAATCTTTAAAAGTGTTATTTAAAATCTAATTACGATATTACGTGACATATAGTACATTTTAAAGCTATAATTAGCTTTAATGGACATTTTTCGTCAAAATTTGGATTTGACGTAAAAAGGCATAAATTACTCTATTAAGTTAAATTTTAGTTATTTTATGAAAAAAATTTGTAGTGTAGGTTGTGTTTTAATATGTAATTTATAAGAATCAAATATGCTAATTATTCAGAACAGGTCTGATGATTTTTGATGACAATTATTGAATATTATATTATATTATAAATAAGTAATTTTATTAACCAAACAGCCCCGCGGCTAAGTTAGCCTAAACTCTTCTTCCTGTGATTCGCGACCCTTTCGCGAGAACTAAAAAAGCCCCCATAGCTTATTGGCTCTAGGGGCTTTATCGCTTCTATTGGCCGCGAGCCTTAACTTTCTAGGCGCCTTGAAGCATAGCCGCCAGATCATCTTTGGGGTTAGTGATGGGCGTAAGCTTAAACTCCTTGGCCAGAACAGCCATTAACCCCGGCTGAATAAAGGCGGGCGGGGTTGGGCCAAGACGGATATTTTTCACGCCCAAGTGGAGTAAACTTAAGAGGATGGCGCAAGCTTTCTGCTCGTACCAGGACAAAACTAAGCTTAAAGGCAGATCGTTAATGGGCAGTTGAAAAGCCTCGGATAAAGCCAGAGCGATCTTCACCGCCGAAAAAGCGTCATTGCACTGACCGATATCCAAAAGACGCGGAACCCCTTCGATGTCGCCCAAGTCCAGGTCAATGAACCGGAACTTACCGCAAGCTAAAGTTAGGATAAGGGTGTCTTTGGGGGCCAGTTGGACCAGTTCCCGGTAATAGCTCCGCGAGCCTTTAGCCCCATCGCAACCGCCAACCAAGATAAACCGTTTTATCAAACCTCTTTGGACGAGATCAATAATCTTAGCCGCGGCCTTGATAACAGCGTTATGACCCCAGCCGGTTAGGACGTAGGGCCCTTCTTGGGTCTGGGTAAACCCGCCAGCCTTTTTAGCCGCGTTAATGACTGGGGTAAAGTCTATCTCCCCATTTTGGCCAGCGTTAAGACCCTCTACCCCCGGCCAACCAGTCATCCCGGTGGTGAAGGTTCTTTCTATATAACTGGGGTCAGGCTTCTTTAGGCAGTTAGAGTTAAAGACTATGGCCCCTGGAAAGTTGACGAACTCTTTAACCTGATTAGGCCAGGCCGTCCCATAATGGCCCACTAGATGGTCCGCCTTTAAGCCCGGGTAAGCGTGGGCGGGCAACATTTCCCCGTGGGTGTAGACATTAACCCCCTGCCCTTTAGTTTGCTCCAAAAGGCTGGCCAGCTCTTTTAAATCATGTCCGCTAACCAAGATAGCCGGGCCAGGTTTAAACCCCCGCGAGACCTTAGTGGGCTCTGGATGGCCAAAAGTCTCGGTATGAGCCTTGTCTAAAAGCTCCATGGCCTTAAAGTTGGCCTCACCGACCTTTAAAGCCCAGGACACCCATTCCTCGACGCTGACATTCCGGTCCAGGGCTAAAGCCAAAACCTCGGCCCCAAAAGCCCATAAGGCCTCATCCCGGTAACCTAGCTTGTCCGCGTGGTAAAGGTAAGCGGCCAGCCCTTTTAGCCCATAAAGGGCCGTTTCTCGGGCCGAGACAACCTCTAAATGGGCTCCGCCGCTGTTACCTAGGCTGAATTGTTCGCCGAGCTTAGCCAAATTAGCCGGGTCCTTAGCCGCGATAACGGTCAAACCCGCCTTTTGGCTGGCCGGAGCCCCTAAAAACAGTTGGTCCCGTAACGAAGCCGCCTGACAAATCATCTCGGCGTAGCTAGCTGGATCGAAGTTGACATTGGTCAAGGTGGCGTACAGAGAGGCGTACAAGAACCGGCTAACCGTGGGCTCAACCGTCCCTAAAGTCCGCCGCCACTTAGCCCCGGCGGCCAGTTCCTTTAAGACCTGGATCAGAAGATCGCTTAGCCCGGCCACTTCCGCGGACTTGCCACAAACCCCGACCTTAACGCACCCGGAGCCGTTCTGGGTCTCTTCACATTGAAAGCAAAACATGGCTTCTCCTTATTGAGCGGATTTTTCCCGAAATAATCGCGAGCGACGTTCCCTGGGAATGAAGTTAGTTTAGGTCCGCTCTAAGGCTCTGTCTTTGATTTGGATCAAGAAACCGCGCGTAAACGCTAAAAAAGCGATATTTTTTCTGACGGATAGTCGGCGACTAAGAAGATGGGGGAATATGGAAGAGTTAAGCGCGCTAATAAAGGGGCTAGAACTATTAAGCGGCTTCCTTAAGGCTAACTGGCCTTTATGGCCTTTCCGCTGTGAATCGGGCCTTTAAACCCTCTTTTAAAGCGCCAGGCGGGGAAACCTAAGGGTTTTTAAAGGTTATAAAGGGCGTATGACCGGCGGTGAAACCTTGAGACTCCCTCAAGTTGGACCTTGCGATGGAAACAACCTTAGACCCCAGCCATGGCCAATGCCAGAAACCGTGGGTCGCCGCCTGTCGCCGCCAAACAAGTTTTTTCAACTAAGAAATAAGTATTTACCAACCTTTTTTATACTCAATCCTAGGATCCGCTTTGTAATCACCAAAAGTATACGCGACTTGCTGAGATACATGCATATATATAACTATTAATAAATAAAAAATAATGTCAATAACTATAGCTATTAATATTATTAATATACTCTCTAAAATATAATCTGGAACATAAATTATACAACATGATATTTCAGCTAAATATAATAAAAAATTTAGATCATTAAATGCATTACAATTAATTGATTTACATATGAACAATAAAATTGTTATTATATATAAAAATATCGATAATGACATAAAACCTACTACATAATCTTCATTTATCGTTGTAAATTTTATCAATTCAAATATTTCTCCGTATCCATCAGTAATTTTATCTACAATTGAAATATATAAATACATTCTAGCGACTAAATAAAATAAAGCTAATTGTATAACACCAAAGAATTTCGGTTTACCACTGCTTGAGGAGACATAAAAATATTTCGGAAGATATCGCTCCTCCTCAACCTTCTCCTCATGCGCGGACGAGGATGGACTGGGTTTTCGCGTCGGTTTTGGTTGTAAAAGAGGCTGTATAACCCGCAACTTTTCAGGCGTCCCCGCTGGAGTTTGAGGCGATGGCGGCGGAACCGAGTTTGGGACCCTAGTCTCTAAGTTGACCAGCGGCGCGCTTGGCGAGGCGACCGGTTTAAGTTCTTCAGAGGCTATAATAGGCGTTCCCAAAGCCTCCGGGCGAATGTTCTCCGCCTGACGCGCGCTTTCGTTCTTTTCTCCATTTAAGGTTAAGTAAAATTCTTTCACCCCTTGGATGCGGTTGGTTCTGGTCAGTCTTAAGCTCCCGACCAAAGCGGCCTTTAAAACAAGCGGAATTCGCTGTTTTTGGCAAAGCTCATCTAGCTCTTTGTCTAAAGGATCTGGCTCGTTTTCCATGATCGCCGCTTGGCGATCCAGAGATGAGACTGGGGCCACTCCAGCCAGACAGAAGTACAAAGACGCGCCTAAAGAGTAAATATCAGTCCAGGGCCCTTGCACATTCGCTTTGGAGGAGTACTGCTCTAAGGGCGAATAGCCAGGCGTTAGGATGACGCTAAGGCTCTTGCTTCTAGCGGCGAGAGCGTTGCGAGAGGCCCCAAAGTCGATCAACATGGGTTCGCCGTTCGTCTTAAAAAAGATATTTTCCGGTTTGATGTCCCGGTGCAGATACCCTTGACTATGGAGAGCTTTTAACCCCCGTAATATACCTGGTAGCCAATTGACTTTCTGTTTTAGGGTCATAACGCCTTTTCGGTCATCCACTATCACTTGGGCCAAAGTCCGTCCCTCCCAAAAAGGCATGACTAAATAAGCTGTTCCTAAGGCCTCAAAATAATCAATAATTTGGACTATATTAGGATGATTAAAGGTGGCTAAGGTCTCCGCCTCTCGCAAAAAAGAGTCTATCCCAGTGTCAATCGGGCCTTGGTCGGAGGTCATTTTAGGCACGACAGTATAACTATTTTTAACGCGATAAAAATTATCTTGAAGAAAATGTTCCTTAATAACTACTAAATTTCCTGAATTAAGATCCTTAGCCTTATAAGTAACGCCAAAGCCACCCTGCCCTAGAATTTTATCAATAATATAGTTACCTAAATGGAAGCCTTTAGGTAAACTACTATCAATAATATCATCTTTTGTTATTTTCATAGTAATTACTAAACTGTTTATAAAAATTACAAAAACTAAAACTTACAAAAAAATTCTTAAAACAAGCTATTATTATCAAACTTATCAAATTATCTTTTCGCCAAAACCCGCGATCTAAGGTAAAATAAACTTTAGCTTACGAGAACTATTTGGGACTTAATCAGCGACTAGACTTACGCGACTTACGCGATGTTCACAGTGACATCGGCCTTAAGAGGCCCATTATGTTTTTTCTTTTCCCAAAGAGGATAGGCGGTGGCCTGGGGAAACAGGCCAGGAAAACAGCGGCCAGCTTATTTTTCGCGATCCTACTTTGGTCCGCTGGGGCTATGGCTCTGCCAGACTCTGAAGTTCAACGGTTAAAGGCCCAAGATCCCTTATTCGCCTGGGTTGAGGACACTATTGTCGATACCTGGCGTCGGTTTCCCTCGCAAACTAAAAGAGAAGTCCGCCAAAATCAGATCGACTGGGTTCAAACTGACCGGGATCTAGAAGCCCAGTATCTGATGGACAAAGGTCTGCCTTACGCCGACGCTTACATTTTCTGCACGGCCGCGCGCAATAACCAGCTGGTTGACATCTTACCCCCTAACCATAAAAAAAACTATGTTCACATAGATTTAGAACTTTTAGTGAAGACTATGGTAGAAAGAAAACGTGAAAGCGCCAATTCAAGGGGTGGTAACGCTACGCCCCCGGCCCCACAGGCCCCTCCGGCGCCAACTCCGATTCCAACTCCCGCGCCACCAACTCAAACTTCCGCCACCCAAATCGATTACAACTCGGATGAAGTTTCTAAAAACCTGTATTCTATTATCCAACTGCCCAAAGACGTGGCGAAACAAGCTCTTCATTATTATAAAATTATCTGGATCATAGTAGTGGTGGTCTCTTTTATGATTGTTATAGGTTTAGTATACCATAACCCTATAAAATAAGATTTTTTAGCTTTATACACGGTAATAATTATCGCAATACAAATAATATACTATGCTTACAGTTAATACATTCTCTATAGGCCAGCTTTAATAATATATTTTACACTAAACAGTCGCTTTCTAAGAATAGAAAAACCAGAAAAATTGAAAATTTAGCTTATCTTCGTCAATCCTCTTAGCAACCCTCTTCCAACAAACCCTTTTCCAACACATGACTAGACTTACGCGATGTTCTCAGCGTCATTAGATTAAAGAGGGTCATTATTATGTTATTTCTTTCTACTCTTAAGCGTTTTAGGATCCGCCCGGTAATCGCTAAAAGTATAAGCGACTTGCCGAGATGTATGCATATATATAACTACCAACAAATAAAAAACTATATCAATTATTATAAAAATAATTGCTTCAAATATATTTAACAAAAGCTTATTATCTATTAACAATATAAATAAAGATATGAAAACAGAATATACAGCAAAAATTAAATCATTAAATACAATACAAGACTTTGTTCTACCATGATATAAATAAATTAAATATATAGATGCTGTTAAAATGATAATCAACGTTATGACTCCAAAAAAAACATTTAATTTTATTAAAAAAGCACAAATAAATGTATAAATAAATACTCTGCAAAAAAAATAGAAAAAAACCAATTCCATAACACCGTATATTTTCGGTTTACCAGTTTTTTTGTTGACAAGGATATATGTCGGTAAAAAACGCTCCTTTTCCGGCGAAGGCGGTGAGGGTCTAGATATTGAAGGACTGGGTTCACTAGGCGACTTTGGTTGGCTTGTATTTAAGAGCGGCCCTTCAACCTTTGCCATTTCTGGCGTTGCCGCGGGAGTTTGAGGCGGCGGCGGAACCAAGTTTGGGAACCTAGTTTCTAATTTGACCGGCGGCGCGACCGGCGTTGAGATCAGATTAAGTTCTTCCTGGGGGGCCTGAGGCGTTCCCAAAGTCTTAGGACTAATAATATCCTCTTGACGCGCGCTTTCGTTCTCACTTGGCCCATATAAGGCTAGCGAAAACTCTTTCACCCCTTGAAGACGGTTTTTCCTGGAAAATTTTAAACTACCAATCAAGGCCGCCTTTAAGCCTGGCGAAATTTTCCGTTTTTTGAAGAGCTTTTCCAGATCTTTATCCAAAGGATCTGGTTCGTGATCCGAGATGGCCGTTTGACGTTCCTTAGCTGAGGTCGGAGTCTCGCCTGTTAGGCAGAAGTACAAGGTGGCGCCTAAAGAATAAATGTCAGTCCAGGGTCCTTGAACATCCGCTTTATTAGAGCGCTGCTCTATGGGCGAGTAATCAGGAGTTAGGAGGACGCTAAGGTTATTGTTTCTAGCGCCGAGAGCGTTAAGGGAGGCCCCAAAGTCAATCAACATGGGCTCTCCGTCCGCCTTAAAATAGATATTCTCCGGTTTGATATCTCGGTGAAGGTACCCTTTACGGTGGAGAGCCTTTAGGCCACTTAAAATCCCTGGTAACCAACTCAGTTTTCGCTCCAGAGGCATAAGGCCGTGGGGTCATCCTCGATCATTTTGGCCAAAGTCCGCCCTTCCCAAAAGGGCATGACTATATAAGCCGTTCCCATAGCCTCAAAATAATCAATAATTTGGACTATATTTGGATGACTAAAGGCGGCTAAAGTCTTCGCCTCCCGCAAAAAGGCGTCTATACCAGTATCTATTACGCCTTGGCTGACGGACTCTTTAGGGGCGACAGTATAACAATCCTTAAGGCGGGTGAAAAAAGCCTGAGAGTAATGCTCCTTAATAACCACCAATTTGCCAGAATTGACTTCCTTAGCTTTGTAAGTAACGCCAAAGCCGCCTTGGCCTAAAATTATGTCAATAATGTAACCGCCCAGACGGAAGCCCGGTTGTAATTTGTCACTAGTAGAACTTGAATAATCTATATTCATAATAATTAGTAAATTATCAACAAAAAATTATATTAAAATATTTAAAAAACTATAAATTAAGCTATTGTTATTAAACGCGTTTTCATTTTCTTTTCGCCTAAACCCGCGATCTAAGGTAAAATGACTTTAAACTGGCGCGAACTATTTAGAGTTTGTAAAGCGACTAAACTTACGCGACGCTCAAAGCGATATCGTCCTTAAGAGGCCTATCATGTTTCTTTCTCCCAGGGGGTTAAGCTCCCTCGGGAAAAAGGCCGTAAAAACAGCGGCCTACCTATTTTTCTTGATCCTCTTTGGGTCTTCCGGGGCTTTAGCTCTGTCAAGCTCCGTGGCCCAGCGGTTACGGGATCAGGATCCGTTATACGCCTTAGTTGAGGACACTCTTGTCGATACCTGGCGTCGGCTTCCCCCAAATTTTTCAAGAGGAATCCGCGATAACCAGATCGCCTGGGTCCAAACTGACCGCGACCTGGAAGCCAAGATTCTGATGGGGGAAGGGTTGTCTTTCGCCGAAGCCTACATTTTCTGCACAGCCATCCGCAATAACCAACTGGTTGAACTCTTACCCCTTGATATCAAAACTGATTTTGTTACCATAGATTTAGATAACTTAACCTATCTTATAAGAAAAAGAAATAGCAATAACGCCGATTCAGATGATGGTAACGTTAGACCTCCGATCACTCCAAAGCTGACGCCAAAACCCACTCCCGCGCCAAAGCCGACTCCCAAACCAACCCCAGCGCCAAAGCCACGTCCCGCGCCTACGCCCGCTCCCAAACCAACCCCAGTTCCAAAGCCAACGCCCGCTCCCAATAATGATATCGATTCAAAAGGCGCTCCCCAAAATCTGTATACCACTTTAAAACTACCTGAAGACGTGGCGATACGCGTTCTTCGTTATTGTATAGCTATCTGGAGCGTGATAATAACTACCTCTTTTATAATTATTTTCCGTTTACTAAAATACGATCCCCTAAAACAAGACAATATTTAACTATTTATTTTTTTTATTAACAATAACTACTATTACACTGTAGTTATCGTATTCCGGCTCTCTAGCTAAGGCCTTTTCTTTTAGTTCGGTTTCCAGATTATAGATTACCTGAAAGTAGTCATTTTCCGAACAAGAGACCGCTGGAAAAGCCAGAGAGCTTAACCTATCTTCCTCAATCCACTCCCAAAAGCCATCCGTGGCCAGGATAACCAGGTCAAATTCCCCCCGTTCAGCGGAAGACCCCAAAGTCGGCTTAGGATAAGGGTTATCATTACCCAAGGATTTGACCAGTAAGTGCCGGTTAGGATCGTGTCTTATCTCCTCGGGGTCCATTTCCCCAGCCGCGGCCAAAGCTTGGGCCACGGTGTGATCCAAAGTCTGAAACAGAATCTTTTGGTCATTATTGAGGTATAGCCGAGTATCGCCCACATGGCCCCAGCGACAGAAACCGTCTTTAACCTCGACCAACGTCAGGGTGGAGCTCATTAAAGACTTAGCCCGGTCCTTCTGCCTAGCCAAAAGGACGCTCTCATGAGCCGCTTTAAAAGCCTCGGGGATAAGCTCTCCCTCATCGGCCACACTATCAAGAGCTCTTAAAACTCCAGTCACCGCCGCCCTTGAGGCCTCACGTCCGCCAGCTAGGCCACCCAAACCGTCCGCTAGAGCCAGATAAAGCTCCCCACTATCCGTTAGCCTTAGACCCCAGGCGTCCTGATTTTCCTTCCGCCCCCCACGGTCCGACAGAACCAAGACCACCAAGTTATCGGTCTGGACCAGGGTTTTCGAGCGCTGGCGGTTATCTTCTTTCTCATAGGAGAGTTCAGTTAGCAAACCGGGTTACCTCCAAAAAATACAACCCAAGCCAATCTCCGCTGGGACCTATGACCGAGGGCTTATAGCCAAATAGCGCACGCTTCAGGTTATCGCGCTAACTTTATTATTTAAAACACATGTTATTGTTTATTTTAAAAAATATTAACTATATATTAAAAAAGCTATTAATATTATAAGAACAATAAATATTACAATACTAGTCTTATCTTTAAATAAAAAAGACTTTATATCTCTAAAAAAAGAGACTAGCTCTAGCCAGTAACCCGTTAGGTTAAGTCTGGGTCTGGACTGGGCCGCTTTAACCAGGATAGTCCCCCCTTTCGCTGGAGGCGCGGGGCGCGCCGCGGGGCTCAATGTCTTAAGGCGCGCCTCCATTTCGGCCACCCCTTGAATCCGGTCTTGAATGGTTGGCTCCAGACTCCTTTGGATAGTCCAAATTAACTGGGGATTACAGCTGGTTATAAGGTCCGCGAAAAACGCGGCCAAAGGGTCTGGTTGACCTGACGTGATTCGTAACAACCTATCCACCGATTTCGGTGGCTCAAACCCAGTCAAACAGAAAAACAGAACCGCCCCCAAGGAGTAGATATCCGTCCAAGGGCCTTGGGCGTCTGCGGTTTTCTCGTATTGCTCCGGCGGCGCGAACCCGGGCGTTAAAAAGAAATTTCCTTTCTCGCCCGCGAGAATGTTCCCAGCTGAGCCAAAATCAATCAACACCGGGTTGGAGTCGGTCTGAATGAAGATGTTGCTTGGTGTAAGATCCCGATGCAAAATACCTTTGGAATGAATAGCCTTAAGCCCCGCTAAAATAGGGCTCAACCATAACCAGACCTCCTTTTCGGTCTGTCGCCCTTGCGGGCTAAGGGCCACCAAATCAGCTAAAGTCATCCCCTCTAAGAACGGCATGACAAAATAGGCCGTCCCTTGAGCCTGGAAAAAGTTGATAATGGGCACGATATTGGCCTGGTTAAAACGACTTAAGGTCTGGGCCTCTTTCAAGAAAAAAGTTAAACTCAGCCTAAAAGCCTGGTCAGCCTCTACACTTAAGGGCCGGACCTCCGTCCCTACCCGACCCACCTGATCCGAGGGGAAATGCTCTTTAATGACCACCTTCTGCCCGCCCCTTTGGTCCACGGCCCGGTACGTTAACCCATTGCCGCCCTGACCTAAAACACTCTCAATCCAGTAGTGGTCAAGGGTAAAGCCTGGGGGCAATGATGAGTTAACGTCAGTCATCTTAATCGCTTCACGGTTTTTCAGGGGCGAAGGTTTTGGCCTCAGGGATTTGAGGCTCAGGGGTTTTTGACTCTGGAGTTTTTGGCTCTGGAGTTTTTAACTCTGGAGTTTGGGCGCTCTCAGGCCCAGTCCCATTCTGGATGACTGGATTAGGATCTTGGGACGGACTAAACTCCAGAGGGGTCGTTGGTCTTTGACTAGAAACGTTATCTGGAACTGAGGGTAGTTCTAGCTCCTCTTGGCCGATGTCGGGAGGGATTTGTTCTGGCTCGGATTTTCCTCTCAACCAGAAATAGGCCCCTAACGCTCCCAAAATCAGGGGTAGAAGGACGATTAGGACTTTAAGCCACTTCCGACCTTTGGCGATAGGTAAAACCTCGTCTTTGGCCTTAGAGAAGTCGTTTTCCGGGAAGCCCAACTGAGCCAGCTGAACCGTGACGTTGTCCGGGCCGCCAGCTTTAAGGGCCGCTTTCACCAGGTTTAAAGCTTTTATCTGGATGGGCTGGCGGACATTCAAGATAGATTTAAGTTTCCCTTCGCTGACCGTCTCGGATAAGCCATCGGAGCACAGTAAAAACAGATCCCCTAGATCACACTCCACCGTCTGAACCGTGATGACGCTCGCATCGATGTTTCCACCCAGAGACTGGGTGATGACATGCCGCATATCCGAATTTTCCGCTTCCCTAGCGGTCATTTGGCCGGTGTCCAATAACTCCTGTATATAAGAATGATCCTTCGTCAAAAGCTCCAAGCGCGAGTTTTTTAACCGGTAAATCCGGCTATCGCCAGCGTGGATAATAAAGGCCATATGACCGCGAATCAAGATCGCCACTAAAGTGGAACCCATGCCTTGGAGTTGGGGATTTTCCTCAGCTTGACGCGTGATCTCGCGATCCGCTTTTAAAAGAGCCTCTATCAGAAGTCGCTCGGGTTCTTCTGAGTTAGCTTTGACATACTGATGAAAGGCCTCCACCGCGGTTTTCCCGGCCACCGCCCCACCAAAATGACCGCCCATGCCATCGGCCACTATTAGAAGCTCGCCCGCGTCCGTGGAGAACCAACCAAAACTATCCTCGTTTTCCTCCCGAACCAGACCAGGATGACTGGCTTGACCCACGTTCAGACTGGCCGGTGGGCGGTTGACTTTCTTTGGCGGCGTGGGCGAGGAGGGTTTAAGTTTAACGGTGTCCCGCTCCTGGTTAGTTTGGGCCTTGGCCATTTCTTAACTCGTAATCCTAGGGACAACGAGCAACACAAACTCGTTGGAGCCTAACTTGAGAACGTCCCCGTGCTTAAGGTTTATCTGGCCAACGGCTTCCTCGCCGTTAAGTATTGAGCCATTGGAGGAGAGACGGTCCTCAAAGATGAACTGACTATTTCTGTAAAGAATGACCGCGTGCTCCTCGGATAAAAGCGGGTCATTAATTTTTAAGCGGGCGTTGTCTCCCTTGCCAATGGTATTTCGCCCTTCCCTAATAGGAAAGAAATGGCCTGTCCGATCCAAAGTGTAGCTGACTAAAAACCCGGTTAAAATAGCTTGGCCGCTTTTGGGGGAACTGGTCTCCCCAGGTCGGAGGATTACGGTCTTAGGGCTTCCGCCAGAAGGTAGCCGGATGGTTTCCCGCGGCGCCTTGGAATCGGGGCTATCCAAGGCGCGCGTGTTCCTCTGGCCCGCTGGTGGGCTAACGTTAGGGGCTTTAGAGGGCCCAGACTGGACGCTTTCCCCGCACCAAGGACAGAACAAAGCCCCTTCGGCGACTATGTGTCCGTGGGAGCAGCGGTTAAATTGAGGCTGACTTTGAAGGTCAGCTTGGCAATAGGGGCAGATCCGGTTGTTAGGGTCCGTATCCTTGCCGCAATTCCAGCAGTAGTCCATGGGCGAATCCTCTCCTTTTCCTTAGTGACAACGCCGTTTAGCGATTATTCCGGATCAACGTGGCCGTGGCCGAGCCGAATTTAATCATGTCCCCGATCTGTAAGACCATGAATTGGTTAATGCGGGTCCCATTGACCAAGGTGCCGTTGGTGGAGTTTAAGTCCTTAATCCGACACGCGGAGGCGGTGACCACAAACTCGGCGTGGCGACCGGAAACCGTGGCGATGTCAATAACAATGTCATTGCCCGGGACCGCGCCTAAGGTGACCGTGCCCATTTTTAAAGGGAAACGCTGATGAAGCTCGGCGAATTCCAGAGCGAAGACTGAGCCTTGGGACTGGTCCATCCGCACCGTTCGACCTCGGTCTCTCATAGAGTCAGGTCGAATCGCTTCCGTGCCCCGAACGGGCGGGGTTTTCTTTTTCCGCCACAAAGCCACAACCAAGATGACGATAAAGAGTAAAGCGCCCACAATGGTCAAAATGACCGTTAAAGGCCGCTCGCGATATTTGCTGGCCAACCAACCTTCCTCGGGCGTGGGCGGGGTATCGGGAGTCACCGTAGGCCCATCGCCTGGGCCTGTCTCCGGGGTTGGGGCTGGCTCGGGGGTCGGGGTTGGCTCTGGAGTCGGGGCTGGTTCCGGTTCCGGGGCTTTAACGCTAGACTGGGGGACATTTAAAGTCAGAGCTTGACCGGAGGACTGGGCGCCAACTTTTCTAACCAGGGTCGTCTCAATTTGAGTCGTCTCCGGCGAGAAATCTTGGACCGTAAAGGCGATATTCATCGTCACCGGCGGGAGGGTCTGGGCGGCTTTGTCCTTCAAAACATCGTAAATCGCCATGGACAAAGACTCAGGGTGCTGAACCTCCCAAAATCGCCCCCCGGACTCGGCGGCCAGTTTTTCCATAAACCGCCGGTGACGCTCGTCCGCTTGAGGCTGAGCCAACCAGATAGCTAAGATCCGAATCTTGTTGTTAACCGCTGAGGAAAGAACGTCCAGCTGGGAAACCGTTACGCCTTCATCCACGCCATCGGAGAGAACCAAAAGCTCGCGGCGACCGCGGATGTTTTTTAATAGATCAAAACTGGCCATTAAGGCTTTGTATAGCTCAGTTTTCGAGCCCGATAAGTCCAAATCCTTAACAACTTGCCCAAAATCAGCCCGGTTGGAGGAAAAACCGCTGGCCAATTGCACGGAATCGTTAAAAGCGACTAAAGCCAGTTGATCGGCTGGGTTTAACTGTTGACTAAAGCGGATCAAGGACTCCTTGGCCGCGTCTAGATTTTCCTTAGTTAGGCTCTTGCTAGTGTCCAAGGCCACCACTAAACTGTAGCGGTCATCATCTGGGGAAATGTCGATGGTTAAAGAGGTCGCGGGAATCTCTTGACCGTTAGGTAGACGCAGAAACCAGTTTTCTTTAACCTCATCGCGGCTAGGCCATGTTAAGCTTAGCGAAACCAAGGGCCATTTGGCGGTCTCGACATTCTGAACTTGGAGCCCCTGGCCTTGAGCGACCGGAGCCCACCAAAATAGGCAGAAAACTAGGACAAGTATCTTTTTGAACATGATTAACCCCAGTAAAAACGCTAAACTAACAAAATTGGCCTATTATTGGCCTATAATAAGGAGGCAAATAACCACGGCTCGCTCTAAACTCGCCCTCATTTAGCCTCCTCATAGGGAATAGAGTTGCGCCGTAAAAAATCCATGGCCGCTTCAGCGTCAAGAGAAAGATTGACCCGGTACTTCATATCATTATCGCTTGGCATTACATAAGTGTTAACGCCAAGAACCTGACCTTCCTCGTTCAAAAGGGGCCCGCCACTATTACCGCCACTTATGTTAGAGGAGTGAAAGATGGCTGGATAATTCCGATTTCGTTCGATTTTGTTGATAGCCCCTTCGCTGAAGATAGCCTCAGGTATCTCACCTCGATTTATCTCATTTTCCGTTAGAAAACCTGTAAAACCCCAAGTGTAAACTTTGTCCCCAGCCTTAGACTCACGACTAAAAACCAGAGGGCTTATTCCAGGCGATCTTCGCAGTTTTAAGACCGCGAAATCAGCTCCACCGTTGGAGGATAAAACGCTAGCCACCACTTGACCTTCAATATAGCCAAAAAAAGCGCTAGCCGCTTGGCATCTCGCCCCCTTGGAACCAGCGACATGAGCGTTGGTCATAACTAGGTCAGGGCCAATAAAAAATCCTGATCCCATAACGCCAGTGCACAATACTAAAACTGTCGCTTCCAATGACCTTTCTCGACCGCTTTTAACCTTGTCCGGGGAGATTTTAGGCGGCGCGGGGCTAGGTTCTGGAGCCTGGTATGGTGGAGTGGGTTGAACCCGCGGCGGCTCCGGTGGAACCAATGGGGGCAGTGTCGGAAGCGGCGGAGCTGGCGGTGGCGTGGGAACCGCTGGTGGCGGGGTTGGAACCGTTGGCGCTGGCGAGGGAGCCACTGGAGGGCTATCCGCCTTAGGGGCCTCTTTGTCAACGCCAACTCGCGAGCTATCCGTAGGGGTCGTAAACAGTTGAATCGCCCCCACCACGGTTAACGCTAGACAAGCCAAGGCGAGGTAACTGGCCAGATGACTCCAAAACAGCCGTTTAACCCGAAATAAAGGTCCTCTGGCCTGGAATTTCAGGACCATGATTTGTAAGTTCTTAAGACTAGTTTGGTGCCCGCCAAAACGTATCTGGCTCGTTTCTCGAACCACTCCCGAGCCAAAACTCTGACCATCCACATAAGTCCCATTACTGGACCCGCTATCAGTCAAAACCCAGGTTCCATCCTCCCGCGAAGAGAGGACCGCGTGCTTTTTTGAAACGCTAGGGTGGTTGATGACCAGATCGCAGTTAGGGTCCCGACCAATGGTATAGCTGGCGTCATGGGCGCCGACTAAGTCTTGATTCCCGCCATTATTAAGGGAGGACGCGGCTAACAAAGAGCTAACTGGAAAGGGTAGCCCAGCTAGGTAAACCACGTCCGTGATTTTGACGTCCGCCTCTTGAACCTGGTTATTAGGATGGTTGACCGCGACGCCATTGGCTGACCCCAAATCGGTTATCCGGTAAAGACCGCCGCTTAAGGGGCTTAAACTAGCGTGTCGGGCGGAAATACGCGGATCGTCAATCTGATAGTCCACCCCTGGGCCTCGCCCGATTATACGGTCCGAAGACAAAACCGCCGGACCGCCTGTGAAGGAAGCCCCGCAGGTGGCGCAGAAGAGAGATCCATTGGCGGAAGGTTGACGGCATCTAGGGCAGATCAAAACGATAAACTCCCTTAAAAAACCACTGTTCTTAAGCGGCTTACCAAGAAAATAAAACGCCAAATTTATTGTTGGGGTTGATAACCTTTAAAAAAACGTCTTACTATTATACCACAGATTTCGGTCCCCAAATCTTAACCAAACACATTTTAAAAAAGCCGTTAAAGCGAAAATTTAGCTATATACGTGATATACAACTGTAACTAATAGTATAAACAATCATTAAGGCTATTAATTAATTTTTTATACAAATTTATCTCATTAAGTTCGCGGTAAAAAATATTCAGACCGGCCTTTTTTGGCCCAAGCCAACTAGCCCAAAAAAACGATCTTCCAAGATCGTTATGATTTTTACGCCGTAAATTCAAGCCCTTAAACCAACGCTTTAAAGCGAATTCCGCCCTTAGAGCGAGGTCAAGCCAACCATCTGTAAAATTATTGTAAAAATTAATAATTTATAACATTTTGGGGTTATGACGCCTTGTTTTCAAATAGATACCACTTTTAGTGAGTTCTGACGTAGGCCCACTAAAGGCGAGATATGCCTTATCAGATCCCCTAGAAAATCATTGGCAAAGGGCCTGGAGGGCGAGTCAGGAGCCATAAGGGCCTTTTAGCCTAAAATTACCCCCCTAACCGCCTTATCGGTAGGGGTAGCGATTTTAACGCCCTCCTAATCTGAGCTTAGCCCCCCAAGCCCTTTAGCCTTCCTCTAGCGATCCAACTTTCTAGCGCTCATTGACAAATAACGCTTATTTAATATAATTGAGTCAGTTTTTTTTCGCCCCTCTCTTTCGTCTTTAGGGGTCTAAGGGAGACTTTAAGCGTTTTACGGGCGTAAGCTAAACCGGTTAGACTTAAGGCCCTAAGGCCCCTAGTTCCCTTAACCACGATGAACGATAACCGGACCGCCTTAACCAACTTGGCTGAGCGTGGCCGCCAGCCTTAAGCGCTTCGGGTCTTTATGGAGCCGCCCAGCTTTCCTAATTAGCTGTTTTTTACCTACATTATATACATAAACTTTCTAAATTTAATTTTTAAACTCTATTCTTTCCAACCGTCAGCAAGGTAGCGCCATGAAAAAATTGTTTTTGACCCTAGCCCTTTTTTCGCCGCTTCTTTTGGCCGGAACCGTCATGGCTCAAATAGACCAGGAATATGAGGCCATCACCTCAAGTCAACTGGCCAAACAACCGCCCCTAAACGCCACGGACCTCCAACTCTTCATTAAATTGGCCACTGGGATTAACAAGTTAAAATCCGCCCCTGACCGACTCGCGTTTATGGAAAAATTTCTTTGGGACAATAACACTTCCCTAATCCGGGTCCGCTATATCTCGGAAAAAGTGCCGTACGTCTTGAGGCAAGTCAGGGACCCCAATTTCAAAGAAACTTCAGGCCGCGATAAGCGTTGGCTTAAACCCACCGCGAACGAGTTAAAGCTGGTCCAAGACAATCAAGATGAGCTACACAAAGCCCTCCAATCCAGGTAGGGTTAGTTGGTTTATAGCCCTATACGCCTCTAACCCCCTTTAGGGGGTTAGGGGCCAAAGAAGCCACCAAGACCAAAAACTAACCGCCCCACGTCTTAGTCTCTAACGAACCCACGAACATTGACAAATAGCGCAAAATTAGACTACATTTAGAGGGAAATTTCGCGCCCGCCTTAAGCCTATGGGGGGACTTATGGAGACTGACAACATAAATTTTATGGACTCGCCTTTAACCGAAGACGCCGCCGCCCGATTAGACATCCCCCTTGACAATCAAACGATCTTTAAAAGCTTAATCCAGCTTCTTCCCCAATGGCGATTCCACTTACTGGTCAAAAAACACAACACCGACCACGCGGTTAAAAGCCTTTCCTCTTGGGACCACTTTATCGCCCTTTTCTTTGGCCATCTGGCCGGGGCCAGCTCTTTACGCGATCTTATTAGGTTTCTAGAGGCGGCCCCTAACTTAGGTTTAAGCCTGGAGCTAAAAAAGGCCCCCGCCCGAAACACCCTGGCCTACGCCAATAGGCGGCGTAACTGGCGTTTGTTTAAGGACGCTTACTTTGAGCTACGCTCCGCCATCGATAAAGATCTCGCTGAGCGCGGTCTGGCCTTAAACTTCAATCCGCCCCCAGGGTCCTTGGACTCCACCACCATCGCCCTCTACCTCAACGCCTTTGACTGGCTGAGGCCAAGTTTGACCAAAAATGATTCCGCGGTTACCCCCCCGACCCGCGCTCGGCGGCGGTTACCCCCCTTTCTTTTAGTCACTAAAGGTCAAGGTCTTAAATCTAATGGCCTTAAACCAGAAAGCCTCAAAGATCCTGAGCTGAAGGCGTTCGATCAGCGCTTCATTATGGACGAGGCCCAGGCTTTGACCCTAAAACCGCCAGAAGGGTCTTTAATCGTCTTTGACCAACCGCTTAGCGATTACGGGCGGCTGAACGCTTGGCTTAATGGGCGGTTTCACTTTATCGCCCCCCTTAAAAGGGCGGCGGGCCGTTTAATCGAACCCCTTAGCTTACCGACTAACTTAACGTTTATGGTCAAAGACTCTCGTTCCGGCGAGGAGCTACGGGTCATTGAGGACTGTTTGATTGAGCTAACTAGCTTGATTGACCCCAGCCCAACCAATCGCGACGACGACGCCCGGGGTAGGGCCCTACAGGATATTCGGCGGATCGCCATTAAAGGTGGGGAAAACGTCCCGGAGTTATGGGCGATAACCAGCGATCTAACCATGTCCGCCGACACGGTTTCCGCCATCTTTAACGGACGCTGGCGGCTCGTTAGCTTCTTTAAGTGCGTAAAACGCAATGAGCTTATCCGGGCGGTGTTTGGCTCGGACGAAAACTCTTTCCAGTGTCAAATCTGGTCGGCTCTTAGCGCCTTGATTTTCACTAAATACCTACGTTTAACGTATAAAAATTAATTATTTGAATGTTTAATAATAAAAAACTATAATAATAACATATTTTACTCTCTTTTAAAAACAAAACCTATTTTTAATGGCCCTTGACTTTGGCGGCCTTCTAGTGGTATACTTTCATCCGAGTTTAAATCTGGCCTTGTTGAGGGATAAGGCTTTGGTTTAAACCATCCTCTTGGTTTAGTTGGCCCACTGACCAGTTAAACCCCTCTTAGTTCTTCTGTCTAATATTTCCCTTGTCTAGTGAGATTTTAAAGATCAGCTGGACCGCGAGGCGGCATAGCCAAGTGGTTAAGGCGTTGGTCTGCAAAGCCAATATCGGCGGTTCGATTCCGCCTGCCGCCTCCAGTTTTTCCCTAGCCAACTAGACAGACCTATCCCTTTTAAACCCCTATTAAACCTATAGTTAAGGATATTTCTTGACAAGACCCTTGAATCCAGGTCAAGATTATCGCTCTAACCCTTAGGGGCGAACGACTTAACCCTAAGGCTAACCACTACTTCAGGCGAGGACGCCATCTAACCGCTCGCCTTTCAATCGACTTACACTCACTTGTTATTAAAGACAATAGGAGGTCAGCGTGACTTCGACCTTAAGCCGGGCCCAAGGTTGTCTTTTGGGCCAGTTAACTGGCGACGCTTTGGGCTCTTTAGTGGAGTTCACCAGAGCCCCAAGGATCGCCGCCCTCTACCCTCAGGGGGTTAGGGATATAACTGGCGGCGGGCCCTTTAACACCTTAGCCGGTCAGCCCACTGACGACTCGGAAATGGCTTTGGCCTTAGCCAGAACCTTAATTAAGCTTAAAACTTACGAGCCCAGCGCCGTCTTTACGGCCTACCGTCAATGGCTCGACTCCGATCCCTTTGATTGCGGCAACACCATCATGGGGGCTTTAACTGGCCAACTGAACCCCTTAAGCCAGGCTAACGGGGCTTTGATGCGGATTAGCCCCTTAGGGATCTTTGGGGCCTTTAAATCCCCCAGCGTGGTCTGGGACTACGCTATTAAGGACACCCTTTTAACCCACCCCCATAAAGTCTGCCAAGACACCAGTTGCCTTTTTGTTTTGGCCATTAGCCAGGCCATCCGCGATGGGGACACGCCTTTTGACATCTATCGAAGCGTCGTGGCCTTGGCCAAAGACCATAAGTGCGACCCCAGCGTGATCTTGGTGTTAGAGGAAGCCAGAGCGAACCCCCCGGCTGATTACAACAAAAGCCGAGGCTGGGCTTTAATCGCCTTTCAGAACGCTTTTTGGCAACTATTGAACGCCCCGAGCTATGAGGAGGCCTTAGTGGACACCGTGGGCCGGGGTGGGGACACGGACACCAACGCGGCCATCGTTGGGGCCTTATTGGGCGCGGTCTACGGCCTTGAGGCCATCCCCAAGCGCTGGGTGGAAACGGTCTTAAACTGTCGCCCAGAAAAGGGGAAAGAATGCGTTGTTCACCCTAGGCCCGAAATCTACTGGCCAGTGGACGCTTTAACCATCGCCGCTGAGCTTTTAGGGGAAAGTGGCGATGGATAGACTTTAGCCCTCGATGGTCTAAGCCCTACGCTTAGAAGCTGACGTTCAGACCCATCGCGGCCAGGAAGAATAGCCCAATAAAATGGCCCTTTAAACCCCCAAAATCCTATCTAGGCGGGGTTTAAAGGGCCATCATTATATTATTTTTTTTGATTCCAAAATTAGAATCGCTGGTCAAACTTTTTTGGCTTGATGATATCTTTGGGTTTGTGCTATAATCATACACAAATCCAAGTTGGTCTTAACGTCAAACTTGGTTTAGCTGATAGCGGGTATTTATGAAATCCCAAACCGCGCCTGGGAAATATACTATTTTTGAATATTACGCTTTATGTAGTGTAATTCAGATAGAATATAAAAATTTATTTTGAAACAAGTATTATTAAATTTCATTTAACAAATTCAGTTTTTATACCACATATTTAATAGACGGTTAAAAAATTTTTATATGGCTTTAAATTCATTTAATGTTGTTTTATATACCGCAATTTTTTTAGTACCAGGTTTTTTTATACAAAATATTATCATTTCACTAAATCCAACTCGAAGATTGAGTGATAATATTTCATTCCTATCTTTTTTTATGTATAGTATTATCAATCTCGCCGTTTGGAGTTGGGCTTACATTTGGTTAACAAATATATATAATAATAAAATTATTTCAGATTATCATTATTTAATTTACATTCTTTTAATAAGTTTGTTAGGTGGTTTAATACTGGCATTTGCAATTGGTATAATTATCCAAAAAAGAGTTATTAAGAGTTTAGCTAAAATATTTAAACTTCACTACATAGACCCAATTGATTCCGCTTGGGATTGGTTATTTTCAAAAGACGAGCAACATGTAATATTAATTACATTAAAAGATAATAGTGAAATATATGGTTGGTACGGTTATAATTCGTTTACATCATCAAATATAAACGAAAGAGATATGTTTGTTGAACTTACTTATAAAAAAGATACTAACGGTTACTACTATTTTGATCCTAATAGCTATGGGATATATATCAGCAAAGATTTAATCAAGCATATTGAACTAAAGAGTTAATGGAGAACCGCAAAAATGTCTAATTCAAATGACACACATAATAATACTTCGGCAAACGATGGATCTAGAGTTGAATATGGTTATAAACCTAAAAATATCGAGTCTGATTCCAATACCCGGACCAGAGGATATTCTCCTGGATATTCTCCTGAATCAAAATCCAATCCAGTGCCACCTCCACCTCCACCGACTTCAGGCTCAAATGTTTCAAGACCCAAAAAATGAAAGGAACTTATACAAAAATATAACTTTACTACTTGGCTTTGCCAATCTAATTATTCAATTTATGGAACAATTTTTACCTATTGCGCCATACCAATAGTTTACCTCTGTTCTTATACTCACACTATCAGTTAATTGGAAAGGTTTAAGAATTGGTATATTGACGTTAATAAAAAGCAAAATAAGATTACTTTTGATTTTCTTTTTGTTTATATAGATACTTTTACTAGACATGAATTTTGTATATTTGCTGAATTGGTTGATTTGTTTAGAAGATTTAAAGATTAATAATAGGTAAATACAATGACTAATGTTCCTGAAATAGGAAAAAAAATATTTGAACAAGGTCAAAATATGAGGGAATATGCATTTTTTGGCTGCAATAATGTAGAAGATCAGTTTTTTTCATATGCCTATGGGTATAAACAATCTGCGGATCTAATACTTAACCACGCATTAAAAACTGGACATCCTGATAAATTGGACAGTTATGTTTTCCCTGCCTGTTTTTTATACAGGCAATACATTGAACTTACTTTAAAAGATTTTTACCTACGAAATTCACCTGATTCAGAAGAAATAAAACAACAAACATTAATAAAATGTCAACATAATCTTATTGATATATGGGAAACTTTTAAAGATACAATTAATGATGATTTAAAGGATTATATTATTAATTTCTTTAATAATGCTGCTATTATTGATGCTGCAGAAGACTATATTAAGCAATTTAACGATGAAGATCGAAATTCTTTTGCCTTCAGATATCCAATCACTAAAAAACTCGAGCTTATTCATGTAAACAGAAGGATTATAAATCTACAAAATTTATTAGAACGTATGAAAGAATTGGAAAATTTTTTTGATGGTATTAAAGAAGTTATTTATCTATATATTAGCTTAATAAATGAAGACTACTATTTTTAATGAAGACTATAGCATTATTTCATTTTAATGTATGATAAAAAATAATTGTTGAGACTATTTTTCCTGATCAAGGGGGAATCTATAGGCTTTAAAATTGTAAAACCAAATTCTTTAGCTATTTTTCACCATGTTTTCTGTAATATTCAAGATATTCTGATCGAGACAGATCTTTAGTTTCCTCATAAATTTCTAGACAAATTTTATTAAGTTCATCTTCAATAGTATCTTCAATAGTATTAGTTTTCATCAATATCCGCCACCTCATCGCCAACGGTTTCATTCATCTCCAGCCTTATGACCTGATAAACCTCCCAGTCGTAGTCCGATTTGTCGATCCAAAGCCCCTTGAACAGATCCCGATGGCCTTGTAGGAGGTATTTTTGAGGGAACAAGGAAGGAAAATCTCGAATTTAAATACTGATAGAAAAATCTTCTTCAGCCCTTGTAAATAAAAGCTCAATCTATTTTGATCTATTTAACTACACTAAAAACAAAGTATCTATTTGGAATTATTGGAGAATTCGGATACTGTTCGAAATAACTTGTAAAGTCGGGTTAGGAATATAGATTTGACCTTCATAGAGACCAACGTGAACGCCAAGTCTTAGGCGTAACGGTCTGAAAGACGCTTTCCGCTCCAACGGATACCCGGTTGGTAGCCCGTTCCCTTCCCGCCCCACCTAAGCGTTGGGGAGGCCCCCTACGGCCAGACCCCTGCCGCCAGATCCATTGCCGAAATAAAATGGCCCTTTAAACCCCCAAAATCCTATCTAGGCGGGGTTTAAAGGGCCATCCTTATGTGTGTGAGCCCTGGGGCTAATTAAGCCCTTAGAACTTAAGTTTAGCCAGCCTTTCCGCGGCTTCCTTAATCCGGGGGACTTCCTGGACCAAAGCGATCCGGGCGTAACCCTCGCCCGAGGGGCCAAAGCCGTTGCCTGGGGTGATAACCACGCCCGCCTCATTTAAAACTCTGGAGGCGAAGTCAGCCGATTTTAGGCCTTTAGGGGCTTTAACCCAGACATAGAAGGTGTATTCCGTGGGGAAGACCTCAATACCCGCCGCGGCTAACCCTTGCGCCAAAACCTCGCGCCTTTCCCGGTACAGTTTACCCATAGCTTGGACCGAGTCCGGCGGGCCCTCCAAAGCGGCCATGGCCGCTAACTGGACCGCCTGAAACACCCCGGAGTCCACGTTGCTTTTAATGAGCCCCAAGCCTTTAACCAGATTGGCCGAGCCCGCGGCCCAACCGATCCGCCAGCCGGTCATGTTGAAGGTCTTGGATAAGGAGTGGAACTCAATAGCCACGTCCTTAGCCCCACTGACCTCTAAAACGCTGGGGTGGGGTTTAGCGGACCAGGTCATTTCCGAGTAAGCCGCGTCCGAGGCCACAATCAGATCGTTCGCCTGGGCGAAGGCCACGAGATCTTTATAAAAATCTAAACTAGCCGTGGCCCCGGTGGGGTTATTGGGGTAGTTGACCCAGATGATCTTGGCCTTTTTTAATACCTCGGTCGGAACCGCCTTATAATCGGGTAAGAACTTATTTTTCTCCAAAAGAGGCAGGTAATGGGGCGTCCCCCCGGCGAAGATGGTCCCACTCCGGTAAACCGGGTAAGCTGGCTCCGGGACCAAGACCAAGTCCCCGGGGTTGACAAAAGCCAAGGGGAACTGGGCGATGCCCTCTTTGGAGCCGATTAAGGAGCAAACCTCGGTTTTAGGGTCTAAAACGACCCCGTAACGCCGCTTATACCAAGCGGCCACCACTTCCAAAAAGGAGTTCATGCCCGAGTAAACCGGGTACTGGTGGTTCTTGGGGTCTTCGGCGGCCTTTTTTAAAGCCTCAATGACCAAACCGGGGGTCGGGCGATCCGGATCCCCCACGCCTAAGTCAATGACGTCCACCCCCTTGGCCTTAACTTCGTCCCGTAAACGGTCCAGTTCCTTAAATAGATACGGTGGCAAAGCTTTGAGCCGCTCCGAAAACTCGATGGGCATGTCATCCTCCCGCGAAGATGGGGGGCGGCAAGCCCCCCTTAGTAACGCTTATTTTAGTATTTTCCCCACAGCTCGGCGGCCATCTCCCGTAGCTTAAACTTTTGGATCTTGCCGCTGGCCGTTAAGGGGAACTGGCTAACGACCGAGACAAAGCGGGGTATCTTATAGCCAGCGATTAAAGGCCGTAAATAGGCCCTAACCTTTTTGTTGGTGATTTCTGGGGCGTTCTCGTGGGGGATAATAAAGGCCCCCAGTTCTTCGCCGTGGAGTTTGGAGGGCACGGCCACCACGGCCACGTCTTTGACCCCGGGCATATGCCGGATCCGCTCCTCCACCTCCGAGGGGTAAATATTTTCCCCAGCCCTTATGATCATGTCCTTCCAGCGACCGGTGATGACCAAGTAATCGTCGGGATCGAAATAGCCTAAATCCCCAGTGTGGATCCAGCCGTCTTTATCCAGGATCTCGGCCGTGGCCTCGGGCATGTTGTAGTAGCCCTTCATGTTGACGTAACCCCGGGCGGCCACTTCCCCGATTTGCCCCTTGGGGAGTTCCTCCCAGGTCTCGGGGTTAACGATCTTCAGTTCCACCCCGGGCATGGATTTCCCCACCGTGCCGGTCCTTTTGTCCAAGGAGTCGGTGGCGGTGGTTTGCGAAACCACTGGGCTCGTCTCCGTCATGCCGTAACAAATGGTGATGTCTTTGGCGTGCATGCGGTCAATGGTCTCTTTCATGGTCTTAATGGGGCACGGGGACCCGGCCATGATGCCCGTTCTTAAGGAAGACAGATCGAACTGGTTAAAGCTCTTCTGCTCCAAAAGGGTGATAAACATGGTGGGGACGCCGTAAATGGCCGTGCATTTTTCCTTTTCCACGTTGACCAAGATGTCCATGGCGCTGTAGATGTCCAAGACGATCATGGCCGCCCCGTGGTTTAAAGCGGCCATGGCCCCTAAAACCAAGCCAAAGCAGTGGAACAAGGGGACGGGCAAACACAAGCGGTCTTTAGCGGTGAACCCTTGGTGAAAACCGATCCAGTAACCATTGGTCACGATGTTCTGGTGGGTCAGCATAACGCCCTTGGGAAACCCAGTGGTCCCACTGGTGTATTGCATGTTGACCACATCGTCATAATGTTGCCGATCCGCCAAAGCCCGAAAAGTCGCTTCCGGCGTTTGGGCGGCTAAGGCCAATATCTCTTGATAGGCGTACATGTTGGCCGGGGCCTTTTCGCCTAAGTAAATGACTTTTTTTAGATGCGGCAAGGACTGGGAGACCAACCCCTCCCGACCGTGGTCTTTTAACTCCGGGGCCACTTCCAAAAGGGCCTCCACGTAGCTAAACCCCCGGAAACTGTCCATTAAAAAAAAGTAATTGGCGTCGGACTGCTTTAGAAGATACTCGATCTCCGCTTGGCGGTAATGAGTGTTGACCGTGATAAAGATGGCCCCAATTTTGGCGCAAGCGTACAAAACGGTTAACCACTCAGGGACGTTAGTGGACCAAATGGCCACTTTATCCCCGGGTTTAACCCCTAGGGCCATTAAACCCCGACCCAGAAGGTCGACTTCCTCGTTTAAGGAAGACCAAGTATAGCGTTGGCCCGGGCCTGGGTAGATTAAAGCGTCCGCGTTGGGCCACTTGCGGGCGTTATCCTCCAAACACTGGCCGATGGTCATATTTCTTAAATAATCTGACATGAAAGAAAAAAACTCCCAAAAACTAACCCCGCTAAAAGCGGCGAGGCCTTCTAGAGTGACTTTAAGGGCCCTGCCCCCTAAAGACCCCCAAATAGGGGAAATAGCCAAGCTAAGGGGGCCAGCGTCAAAAAATCTTGACCCCCCAAACATTGTCGCCAAAATGGCAAGTTGTCAATTATAAACAGAACCTGGAGTTCTGGCAAGTATCAAATTGTAGATAATCATTTAAAAACATTAATAAACTTTAATTTTTCTATTGTTTATTATAAAATTAACATATAGCCGCTTATTTCCCGTTGGTCGAACCTTGGGGTTTTTCCCCTAAGGCCCGCCAAAGGCCCAAAAACCATTTTTAAGGGGCCTTTAATTTTTAATCGTCTCTTGAAATACTAGGCCAACTGTGTATAATAACCATTCGCGTCAACTAAGACGTTTTACCCTATCTGGTTACCTACGCGTTTAAGGCGGCATAGCCAAGTGGCTAAGGCGACGGTCTGCAAAATCGTTATTCGGCGGTTCGAATCCGCCTGCCGCCTCCAAACCTTTTTTCTTAGATTTTTCCCCTCCCCCCAAAATAACCCTTAAAGCCTAACCCTAAACGCCTATGCCACCCGCGCGGCCTTAACCCAAGGGCACAGCGTCTTTTCCGTGAGGTTGGCCAGAAGGTAGAAAAAACCGCCTAAAAGCCCCATGGCTAAGATCCCGGAAAACATCCGGGGTAAATCCAAGTTCCCCCAAGCGTCCACGATAAAGTAGCCTAAGCCTAAGTCAGTGGCGAAGGATTCGGCCATAAAGAGAACCGAGACCGCCGTCCCACTGGCCAAACGCATGGCCGTGGCCACGGCTGGTAGCGAGGCTGGCCAGAGGATGTGCTGGACCAGAGCCAAACTTTTAGCCCCAGAGGACCGAGTTGCCGGCCACATGGCCAAAAAAGACTCGTAATAGCTTTTATCGAGGTTAAGGACGCTATCTCGCGTGACCACTAAGACCTGATAACCCACGGTCACGGCCACTAAGACAATCTTCGGGGCTTCGCCTAAACCTAAGGTGACGATCAAAACGGGTAAAAAGAGAACTTTCGGGGCGGGATAAGTTAAAAAAAGTAAAGGGGATAAGTAATTGTCCAACTTTTTGCGCCAACCCATCAGCCAGCCTAAGGGGACGGCTAGGGTCAAACCTAAAAAGAAGCCCACCGTGGCCCGGTAAAAACTAGCCTTTAAGTGGCCTAAAAAACTTTTTTGGCTTAGCCGCAAACCAAAGTCCCCGATAACCGCCTCCGGGGTGGGTAAGATCCCGGGGCCGAAGATCTGGGCCAGAAGCCGCCAGACGATTAAAAAGACCAAGATAGCCACTAAAGCTCGAATCGCCTTTGGTCCCATCTAAGCCCCCCGGGCCCGATTAGGGGCCGTTTCCCAGGTGGCCATTAAAGCTAAGCGGACCTTTCTCACCAGGTCTAAAAACCCATCCGTGGCCCAAAAACTCGCGTCCTCTACGGTTCGGGAGTTCTGGAAGACGGCCACGGCTTTGGTGGGGTTCCCGCCTAAAACCACGATGACCCGGCCTAAAAAGACGGCCTCCTCCACGCTATGGGTGGCTAAGATCATAGTCAAACCAAGCTTCCGCCATAACCGGGCTAGTTGGAGGCTTAAAGTCTCTCTAGTCATAGCGTCCAAAGCCGAAAAAGGCTCATCTAACAACAAAAGCTCCGGTTGACTGACTAAAGCCCGGCCCAAAGCCAGCCTTTGCCGCTGCCCACCCGAGAGCTCCTGGGGGTAACGGCTGGCTAAACCCTCTAAACCCAGTTCCCTTAAGGTTTTATTAACCCTTTGAGCCGCGTCTATTGGGTCAACCTGGGCCAGCTTTAAGGGGAGGGTTAAGTTTCCTAAGACCGTTTTCCAGGGGAATAAGCCTAAGTTCTGGGAGACTAAGGAGCGGGCCTCTAGCCCGCGTTTATCCGTCCCCACAATCACTTCCCCGCCATCGTAAAGCTCTAAGCCCGCTAAAATCCGTAAAGCCGTGGTCTTCCCGCAGCCCGAGGCCCCGAGTAGGGCCATGGACTCCCCCGGGGCCAGATCCAGATCGAGCCCCTCGATAATGGGGGTTAGCCCATAGCTTTTGGCTAGACCTCTAACCTTAACCTTGACCCCGGCCATTTCGCTTACTTAGGATCCTGATAAATGGACTCGAAAAAGGTTGGCGGCTCGCGTAAATCCCCGGGGGCCCCGGGCCTTTTCCAGACCTCGTTCCGAATCAGCCAAGCCACGTAAGAGTCAAAGAGGGCTTTATCGGGCAGTTTATAAGGCACATTCACCGGGTTATAGGTGGGCGGCCGCCAGCCCGAGGCTAAACTCGCCGGGATCAAACCCACTTCCAGCATGTAAGCTCGAGTCTCGCCTGGGTTAGCGTTAACGTAGCTGACCGCTTGGCTTAAAGCCCGTTGAAAGGCCTTAACCACCTTCGGGCTCGCCAGATCGTCCCGTAAGGCCACGGCGGCTAAGGGCATGTCTAAATCCCGATCGTCCAGGATGACCCGGCCCCCATTCTTTTCGGCCACGCTAAGGAGGGGCTCCGGAAAGATCCCCGCTTCCAACTGGCCAGCGGCTAAGGTCTGGAGGCGTAAGGGGATCTTTCTAATGTCACGCCGATCAAAGTAATCTAAAGGGAGATTAGCCCTTTTTAAAAACACATCGGTTAAATAATCCACAATAGTTTGCCGAGCCACGCCCAAGGTCTGGCCCTTAAGATCGGCTAAATTTTTAGCTAAAGAATCGGGTTTAGTGACTAGACCAAAGACCCGTTCTTTCGGGTCAGTGTGGGAGGTGATAGCGATGATCTTAAACGGGCGGCCTTGGGACCTTTGGACCATGGCCGAGCTAATCTCGCAAAAGTGGCCATCCAACTGGCCAGCTAAAACGGCCGAGTCCTTTTCTAGAGTGCTCTGAAAGGGCGTTAGGGTCACCAGTAGCCCTTCTTGGGCGAAATAGCCTTCCCGGACGGCTAAGCGGATTAAAATTGTGTCGGCGATGGGTAGAAGACCTAACCTAATCTTTACCTTCGGATTTAACCCAGCTGATTCTGGGGCCTTAGCCGGGTCGGCTAAGGCCCTAAAAGAGGTTAAGCCGCTAAAAAGAAGGGCGAAAACCCCTAAGACGATCGCCAGTTTAAGCCGTTTTTGCGCTCCGCGCCTCATAACTAAACCCTCTTTAAGCCAGACGGGTTAAAAGCCCGTAAAAAAACCCGTCCGTCATATCCCGCTGGGGCCAGAGCCTTAGTTGGCCGACCCCGACCTCTAACCCGGCGAGAGCCGGTGGCGTTGGGTCGGTTAAAGGCCCAAAGTTAGGGGTGTTTTTTAAAAACCACTCCATAACTTTCGGCCCTTCGGCCTCGGTCACCGAGCAGACCGAGTAAATTAACCGGCCCCCCGGGGCCACCAACTTGGCCGCCGCTTGTAAAATCCGCCCTTGGCTGGCGGCTAAGGGGCCCAGCCCACTTAAGGTTTTCCGCCACTTAATGTCCGGTCGCCGCCGAATGACCCCCAACCCCGAGCAGGGAGCGTCCACGATGACCAGATCGAAAAGAGCCGCCGCCTCTAAATCCGCCGCCCCCGGCCCCTGGTTAAGGGCCGCTAGAGCCACCGACTCAATCCGACCTTGAACGACGTTAATACCTTGGCCCGCCTTTTGTCTTTTAGCCTCAGTTAAAAGGTGGCCTAAGCGGCTCTCTTGCGGGTCCAGGGCCACCAATTGGGTTTCCGCGGCCAGGCTAGAGGCTAAAGCTAAGGTTTTCCCGCCTAAGCCGGCGCAAGCGTCCAAGACTCTCTTAGGTTGACCGACTAAAAGCCCTAAGATCTGGGAGGCCTCGTCTTGGATGGCGAAATGGCCTTCCGCGTACCCGGGCCAATTTTCCGGGTTCCCGGGCCACTTTAAAGGTCTTAGCCCCCAAGGGGAATACTTCGTCTCCTTCGTGGCGAAAGGGAGGTTAGCCGCAAGCTCCCGCCGGCTGATAAGTTTTGGGTTAACTCTAAGGGTCGGCGGGGTCAGCTGGTTATTGGCCACCAGCAAACTTCTAGTTTCCCGTAACCCTAGCTGACTGACGAAGAGATCGACTAACCACCGCGGATGGCTATAGAAGACGGCTAAGCGGTCCAGCGGAGCGGTGTCCCGGCCATCGACCTCGGCGATAAAACCCTCTTTAGCCTTCTCCCTGGCGAACCCTCTTAAAATGGCGTTAATGAGCCCCTTAAGCCCAGGGGATTGGTCGCTGGCTAATTTAACGGTCTCGTAAACGATGGCGTGGTCGCCTAAGCGGTTAAAAAAAAGGAACTGGGCCAAGCCCAAGCGGAGGATAGCCATTAAGGCCGAGCTGGCCCCGCCTTTTTTCAGCTTCCCTTTAATTAAAAAGTCCAACCTCGCTTGATGTCTTAAAACGGCGTAAACCAAAGCCCGAGCTAAAGCCAGATTTTCCCCGGTTAAGAGAGCGGTTCTTTTAGTTAAGGAATTTTCCAGCCAGGCCCCTTGGGCCACATCCTCTAAGACTTCTAAGGCCGCCCGCCTCGGATCGTTAGTCAACGCGCGTATCTGGGTCAAGGAACTCACTTATTTTGGGGCTTAAGGCTAGCTAGAGACTTAAACCTTGTGGATAGCCCGTTAAGCGACTCTCGGAAAAAAACGGGTTTTTTTAAAATAAAATTTAACTTTTCCGCGGGATTGCCGATGAGTATGTCAAAGGCCGACCTTTCCTAATCCTTGCCCCAAAGGAAAAGAAAGACCGGGCCAACCTGATGATGACGTCGTCAACCACGTTTTGTCGCTTCGCGTCTAAAACCAATTAAACTGCCCTTTATCTTCGCCTTTAAGCTTAGAGATGGGGAAAGCGGCTTTAGACCTAACGTCCGCGACGCTGACTTTTTTTTGGAGGGAAGCCTATGGCGCAAATCCCAAGCCTCGATAAGATTGGCCTTAACATTGACCAGGTCTCGCAGATGACTGGGGTCAAGAAGACCACTCTCCGGTACTGGGAGAAAGAATTCTCCGACTACCTGAAACCGGAGCGAACCGACACCAAGCGACGCCAGTACTCCTTAGAGGAGGTGGAAAAGGTCGCCACGCTGAGGCAACTGATCGAGGAAGAAAAGTACAAATCCGCCGGGGTGCGCCTTAAGCTGGGGCTGGTCCCAGTCACGCCCCGGCCCTTGGAATCCCCCGCTCCAGCCCAGCCAGCCCCAGAAGCCGCCGCCTATGAGGCGCCCAGAGGCTTTAGCGAGGCCCCACCTGACGGGTAGGTGAATAAAACCGCCAGGGATGGCGTGTAACCCGCGCCAAGGATGGCCCAAAGAAAAAAGAGGAACGGAAACGACTCGCCCGTTCCTCTTTTTTTTTTCCGTAAACAACCTCTAGCCTTAGCTAATTAAGGAGCGAAGTCCTCCCGTAAAGCGTGGCGAAAATTTACCCTCTTTAGCCCCAGATGTCAAACCGCTTTCGACTAAGCCCTAAGCCACCTTAGACCCTAAACCTCAACCGAGCTGGCCCTAAACCTAATGCCCTAGGCCCCCTTTAAGCCGCTAGGACTCGTGAACCCGCCTTTTAACCGCCGCGGGTTAGCCCTTAAGGCCTTGGCCCTAAGATATTTATTTTTACGCCGTTGGCCCTAACGACCCTTAGATAGTTAGTTTTAATCTTGACGGCGACGGTTAAATAAGGTAAAATTCAATATATTGAGGCAGATAAAATATGATTTTAAATTAAATAATTTGAATCATTAGTACATAAATTTTATTGTTTTAGTAAATTTTCTTTTATAATCTCTTATATATTCGCCTTTAGTCTATTGTCATCTGGCCCCTCTGGCCTTTAAGGGAATAACCTTTTTCGGGTTAGGGGTTACCCGAGGGGGCCGAGCGGTCTTTTTTTGGCCTATATTTTTTTTACTGGAGCTGGTCCATGAAAAAGGCGGTCATCATCAGTTTAGTGGTCATCGCCGCCGCTATCTTTGGTTGGCGTTTTTGGGGGAACTCCAAGGACCAGGAACTAGCGGCGGATCACTTAAAGGTCCAAGCCGCCACCCTTAATAACCTGGAAAAAAAAGCCCGCTCCGGGGACGCGAGGTCCCAACTGCGCTTAGGGGAGATTTATTTATCCGGTCAAGACGGCCTACCGCCGGATCCGACCTTAGCCTGGCGCTGGTTAACCCCGGCGGCCAAAGAGGGTTTACCCCATGCCCAATACCTTCTGGGCCAACTTTACCAACGCGGGGAGGGGACGGACAAAAACCCCCTTGAAGCCGCCAACTGGTTTCGCTTAGCCGCGGACCAGGGCGACCGCGAGGCCCAGTTTGAGTTGGGTTTAGCTTATTACTATGGCGAGGGTTTGGCCCAAGACAAAAACCAGGCCTTAAAGTGGATCCGCTCAGCCGCGGTCCAAGGGTTAACCAAAGCCCAAGTCTATGTGGGCGGGTTTTACGATGAGGGCGAGATCGTCCCTTTGGATAAAGGCGAGGCCGTTAAATGGTATCGCTTAGCCTCGGAGTCGGGCGACCCCATTGGGGAATTGAACCTCGGCTTAGCCTTCGCCCAAGGGGAAGGCGTCCCCGTGGACAAAACCGAGGCCGCTAGCTTATTTCGACAAAGCGCCGATAAAGGTAACCCTATCGCCCAAAACTACTTAGGGAACGCTCTTATGGAAGGGATGGGGGTGAAGGTCGATAAAAAAGAGGCCGTGAAGTGGTACGTTTTGGCCGCTGACCAGCATTTGCCCGAGGCCCAGTACAACCTGGGGTTAGCCTTAGCCACCGGTCAAGGGGTGGCCCCGGACCCGGAGGCGGCTTTTAAGTGGTTTCAGGCGGCGGCCCATGGCGGAAACCTCCAAGCCCAAAGGCTGGCCGCCGAGGCTTACCTGACCGGTAAGGGCGTTAAGATGGATAAAGACGAGGCCATTAGATGGTATCGTCTCGCGGCCACCCGGGGGGATCCGGACTCGATTTTTCACCTCGGCTTAGCCTATGACTTAGGCGAGGGGGCCCCCCAAGACAAAGCCGAGGCCGCTAAATGGTACAAAATCGCCGCCGAGCTGGGGGATCCGGACGCCCAGTTTTGCTATGGGGTTTTATTGGAGGCCGGCGAAGGGGTCCCCAAAGACCCGAAAGAGGCTTTGAAGTGGTTTAAGCTGGCCGCGGAAAAAGGCAACGTGGACGCCCAAACCATCGTGGCCGAGGCTTATAGCTTAGGTCAGGGCGTGGCCGTGGATAAGATGGAGGCTTTCGCTTGGTATCGGTTAGCGGCTAACGGCGGGGATCTAAACGCCATTCGGCGTTTAGGCCAAGCTTATGAGTTAGGGGAAGGGCCCAAAGAGGATAAGGTTGAGGCCGTTAAGTGGTATAAAAAAGCCGCGGACCAAGGGGACGCGGAGGCCCAGTTGGCTTTAGGCTTACTCCTGTCCAACGGGCAAGGGGTAGCCAAGGATCTAACGGAAGCCCGGAAATGGTTGCGTTTGGCCGCTGACCAAGGGTTAGAAAAGGCCCAAGACATTTTAACCCAAATGCCCTAAAGAGCCCGATTTTTAAGGCTTTAAGCCTTAGATACGCTCTTTAGCAAAACTAGAGCCGAGGCGGCCAAGCCCTCGCCGCGACCGGTGAAACCCATTTTCTCGGTGGTGGTGGCTTTAACGTTTATCAGACCTGGCTGGACCTTTAAAGCCTTGGCCAAAGCCTTAACCATGGCCGCCCGATACTTAGTTAGCCGGGGTTTTTCCCCAATCAAGGTTAGATCGGCGTTCACTAGCTTATACCCGGCCTCTTGGACCATTAGGGAAGTCTTAGCCAAAAGCGTGGCCCCTTTGGCCCCGCGAAAGGCCTCCTCGGTATCTGGAAACTTTTCCCCAATATCCCCTAAGCCCGCGGCCCCCAGTAAAGCGTCGATTAAAGCGTGGGCTAAAACGTCCGCGTCCGAGTGACCGTCTAAACCTGGATAATCGGGTATGAAAATCCCGCCTAACCACAAAGGCCTTTCCGAGTTAAACCGATGAAAATCCCAACCCTCGCCCACCTTTAAACCGCAACCGCTCGGCTTAACGATCTGACCGCCGGGGGGCCTCTGGCCCGCCGGCGAAAAGCTCTGGGCCAGGGACTCGGCCAAAGCCAGATCTTGGGGGGTCGTGATTTTAATATTCCGCTCCGAGCCCGGAACCACGAAGACCTTAGCCCCTACTAGCCTTTCCACCAAGATCGCCTCGTCGGTGGCCATTTCCGGGTCTTCTAGGCCCAAAGTTAGAGCCTTTTCCAAGATCTCCCGGGTAAACCCTTGGGGCGTTTGGGCCCGCCAGACCCCCCGACGATCCACGGTCTTAATAATAGACCCATCATGGGCGACCGACTTTAAAGTGTCTAGGGCCGGGGCGGCTAAGATGGCCGCCCCCTTGGCCTCGACCATTTGAATGACCTCGTCGATCTCGTTGACGGTGACTAAGGGCCTGGCCCCATCGTGGATCAGACAAATTTTGGAGTTAGGGTCCGTGGCCTTAAAACCTCTAGCCACCGACTGGATCCGATAAAGCCCGCCCGGAACTATCTTTAAGGGAAAATCCAGTTGAACGGTGGCGCGAAACAACTCTTCTTTCTTGGCCGGAACGACTAAGACAATTTCCAAAACTTGCGGGTGGCGAGCGAAGGCCTCCAAAGCCCACACGACCACGGGTTTTCCGGCTAAAAGCTCCAAGGTCTTAGGCCTTGAGCCGCCAAAGCGCGTCCCCGATCCAGCGGCCACCACCACCGCCGCCACTTGGGTTGACAGGTAATTTTTGGGGAAACCTAGGGGATCGTCTGGGGCCATGAAAACCTTATTCTTTCAGCCTAACCGGGCTTATATGGGGCTAAATAAAGGGGAGCCGGTCAATCCCCTAGGGGACTGACCGGCCTTTACAAGTTAAACTGGCCACCTATAAGCCGGGTTCTGTGGGTTCTTAACCACCCTAGGAGTTAGAACCCTAGCGATCATTCCTCTAGCCGCTAAGTTACCCTAGCGGTCCAGCGACCAACCCGAAGACTAGGACGGGCCGCCCTACGCGTCTTCCTATTCGGTCTTGCTCCCGACGGGGCTTGCCTGGCCCGACTGGTCGCCCACTCGGCCGGTGAGCTCTTACCTCACCCTTTCACCCTTACCGAAGGGAATCCCTTCGGCGGTCTCCTTTCTGTTGCGCTTGCCCGAAGTCGCCTCCGCTGGGCGTTACCCAGCGCCGCGCCCTATGGAGCCCGGACTTTCCTCCGAAACTAGATGGGTTACCCCCCTATTCCGGCGATCGCCTGGTCAGCCAGTTCCCCTTCTCCCCTAATCCTGCCGCTCCAAAACTTCCAATAAACCGATGGCCCCGTTTTGGGCGGCTAAACTCGCCAAACGGTCCGCGTCCCCATTTTTCTCCCGATAAACGTGGCCCACCTTAACCTCGTCGAACTCGGCCAAAAGCTTTTTAGCCTCTTGGTAATAGAGCCGTAAACCCTCGTGCCTAACCTGATACTGACCGCTTAGTTGCCGGGCCACCAGCTCTGAGTCCAAGGCCACTTTTAGCTTCTTTAGCCCCAGCTCTTTCGCCACGATTAAACCTAAGATTAAAGCCCCATACTCGGCGGCGTTGTTGCTTAAAGGGCCTAAATACCAAGACCAGGAGCCAACCACGGCCTCATCTGGAGCGAAGATGACCGCTCCGGCCCCAGCGGGGCCCGGGTTACCCTTGGCCGCCCCATCGGTCATGAGAATGTAAGGGTCGGCATTTAGGGCTTTTAAAGGCTCCAAACCCACCTTGACCGCGGCTAACCGGGCCACAAACTCCAAAAGCGCCATAATTATTCCGTAACCGCGCGCTAGCGCCCTAACTGACCGATAAAGCCGGGTTTAGCCCGGGCGCGGCCCTCAGGTTTTAACGAAAGACGAGTCTTAAGGGGAGATCAGCCGCTTCTAATATAAGGCCAGGCCAAGGTCAATTAAATATTTCCCCAAAAAAATAACCTTGTCGAAAAGGCCTTAAAGTTATGACCAAGGGCCATTGGCTAAAAATTTCCCTGTAAAGCGCGCTCCAAAAGCCAAAATCGCCAATCATCCAGAGGTTAGAGTCCTAAGATTAAAGCGGAAATATTGTTTTTATGACTCTAATGTCTCAAACTTAGCTAAAACGAAAGTCCTTCTGGCCATGACCATGGCGACCAGGATAACCGGCTGACCGTCCGCCCTAAAAAAATCGGCGTATTTCTCTCTGGCCTGGAGTAAAGCCGCCTCGGCTTTAGGGGTCATTAATTCCCTTAACTTAGCGATATCCTCCGCGCTCGATGGCGGGGGGAGACGCTTGCGTTTGGGAGCTTTCTTCGCGGCGTTGAAAGGCTGGGAATCTGGAATCGCCTCTTTAGCGTCGAAAGACTTAGGGTCTGGATTGGTCTCAATAGCGTCTAAAGGCGTAAAGTCTGAGGCGCTATAGACCTTTAGCTCAACTATGAAACGCTCGCCATTAGGCCCAACAAAGTGGATGTCCAGAAAGCCGTGGGCCGTCACCAGCTGGGAGTCATACTTCCGCTTGGCCAGGCGGAAGGCTGTTTCTAAGAAAATCTGATATTGACTCTCATCAGTTTTAAAAGAAGGGTGTTTAAATTGGTTTAGATAGAAACTAAAAGCTTCTTCCACCCCCAGAGCGTCTAATTTCAGTAAACAGTCTAGGGTTTTTTTGGCCCACTTTTGGGCCGTATCCTTATCGTCCACCAGGTCCATCGCTTGGGCTAGGGGCCACA